>NZ_QSTX01000006.1:0-125330 GCF_003438785.1 Collinsella sp. OM06-18AC | reverse complement strand
GAAAATACGTTGGTGAAAATGGTGAAAAATATATTGACGCTAACAGGAGCCTGCTCGTCGGCATGCGCGCGTCGACGGTGGAGATCCTCGCCGACCGCGGCCGCCGGGTCGCCGTCCTCCCCAGGGCCTTCGGGGAGGGCCCCGCGGTCCGGAACCCCCTCTCGCTCGTGCCCGCCATCATCGCCAGGCCGAGGGCCTTCGGGGAGTCGACGATCAGGCGCGACATGCCGCCGGGGCTCGTCGAGGGGATCGACCGGATGGACTCCGCCGGCAGGAGGCGCACGCTCAGGTCGATCGGCCGGGCGAGCGAGTCCTCGGGTTTCGAGGCGGCCTGCGAGGCGGCGCTCAGGGTCGTCGAGGGCGGCCGCGTCCCCGACGACGCCACGGTCGACGTGCTGGCGAGGCGCATCGCGGGTGGCGGCGGCGGGGCCGGCGGGGCCGACCTGTCGGTCTACGACGGGTTCCTGAAGGGGGCGGTCGCCGATGGCAGCTAGCGAGGAGCTGGCCCGCAGGGTCGTGGAGGCCGGGCGGTCGTGCTCGCTCACCACCGCCGTCCTGGAGGAGTGGTCGAGGCTCGGCACCCCGAAACAGGTGGAGTACCTGGCGGGCTACCTCGAGGCGGAGAGGTCCAGCCGCGAGGCCTCGAAGCGCGCGACGCTGCTCAGGCGCTGCGCGCTGCCGGCGCCCAAGACCTTCGACGGCTACGACTGGTCGGCCGTGTCGTGGCCGGAGGGCATGGGGCGCGAGTCGCTGCTCGCGCTCGACTTCGTCGAGCGCAGGGAGGACCTCGTGCTCATGGGCGACGTCGGCACCGGCAAGACGCACATGGCGTCGGCCCTCTGCGCGCTGGCGTGCGAGAGGAGGCTCGAGGCGCGCTTCTTCACGGCGTCCTCGCTCGTGATGCGCCTGAGGCGCGCCCGCGACGACGGGAGGCTCGACCGGGAGGCCGCGCTCATCGGCAAGGCCCGCCTGCTCGTCATCGACGAGCTCGGGTTTCTCCCGCTCGACGCGGACGGGGCGAGGCTGCTCTTCCAGATCTTCGCCGACGCATACGAGAGGCAGTCGGTGGTGATCACCACGAACCTGGAGTTCAGCAGGTGGGGGTCGGTGTTCGGGGACGACCAGATGGCCGCCGCCGTGATCGACCGCATCGTCCACCACGGGAGGCTCGTCCAGTTCCGCGGCGAGTCCTACCGCGTCCGCCATGCCCTCATGCAGGAGGGCTAGCCGCTCAAAAAGCGTGCGCGCTTCCGATGCTCAAGCTGCTCAATTTCCGATGCTCTTTTTGCTCAAATCCTCTTGACGAAGCACACCACAGTCTCGAGGCCCGGAAGAGACGTTAGACAAGAGGGGCAGGCAACCTGATAGTTCCCGTTATTTGTCCTGCGCTGAATAGAAGCGGAGACATATACTGCTTTGCGGGCGCGAGTGACACCGACGTACAGCAGACCCATTTCCTCAATAAGCCCGTCTGGCATTTTCTTCACATCCACGATCCAGCATCCATGCCCAGAATGCAAGCACATACCAGCACTTTCGCACCGAGAGCAAATCACTCCAGGCCAATCGAAACGCGTAACGCCCGGAATGAAAACAGTGTCCCACTCGAGCCCCTTAGCGGAGTGAATGGCCATCATCGAGAAATCTGCATCAAGGTAATCGGAGAAACGTCGCAGGGAACCCTCGGAAAAGATGCCCACGATATAATCGAAGCGCTCCGACTGATCCAGCGCGAGGAAGTCATTTTTACGGTGTTTACGCTGCTCTCTGCATACTGACCGCAGAAAGTCTTCGCTGCGAAGTATTTAGCGAGCGATAGCACTACGGAGCTGGCCTCTAGCTACAAAAAAGGCTCCGCGATCGGTTTCGGCCCCGGTGCCCAGCGCAATATTGACAGTGCCGTTGTGTGATATTCAGCCCTAATAACCCAGTAAAAGACACGCTATCCCCACGACTGTAAGCCCGTGACGCAAATCTTGCTGAAGTATCTTGTACACCCCAACTGCATAGGCAGACCGCCAGCAACAAATTACCACCGGAGCCCACATCGGCTCCGGTGCCGTAGCGCAATAGCAGCGGTGCCGCATAGCAATTACAAACGAACTCCCTTATTCAACGTAAACAAATGACTGCGGGGCATGTGTCAAATCGGGATTGTATTCAGACAGTAAAAGCGGGTTATCGAAAAGTCTGACGTTACCGAGCTCAATAGCACAGGCTTGCTCAAGCCCAGAAAAATAAGAAAAGAAATACTGTTCAGTAATTCCTGAGTCTTTATGAGTTTCTTCCCATAGCGCGGACGGAGTATCTTTGAGAACCTTTTCGACTTCGACTTCCGCAACAACACGACCAACCGGAAGCGTCTCATAAATTACGATCGCTTCAACATCGTCGCGGGCAAACACACGACGCCGGTATTCATATTTTTTTTCACCAGATAAAATCCGCTTAACAAACTCGGATTTAATCGACAATAAAGCTTTCATCGGCATTCCCCAGTGCCATTATTCCGTCCATTGCATCTTGAGATGTGCGCTCACAAACAAGACGCCCGTCATCAATAAACCCGCAATCCAACAATTGCTTGCGGTTAGGATAGCGCTCCAGCGGGAAGTTGAACAGAAGACAGATCAGCCAAGGATATCTTTTCGTCTGCCAAAAGCATCTCAATTCCTCTAACGTATAAACCGTTTTACCGCGAACCTTTTTCAGAAAATCTTCCTCATCCCTGAAAAAGTTAAGATTGACCACCTTAACTACAGTACACACTGACGTAACGACCGAACGATAATGAGCTGGTCCCTCATAGTCAGTAGTTCGGTAAATAATAACTTTATCGCCCTCCACCATATCCGCAGCACTCTGCGAACCGGAAAGGTATATCTTCTCAATCGAGTTCAGGCATCTTTCATCAATTTTAGGCTGGCCTGACTCGCTTGTTAAATGAACATCACCGAATAGCTTCTTATGATATTCAGGGCGTATGGACAATATCCAGCAGTTGCCCAAAGACCGGCTTACAAAGGGATAACGACTGAAAGTGTCATCATCGGAACAGGGCCTGGTCTTGTACAAAACCGTCTCCTGATCTTTTGATCCCCAAAAGCTAAAGCCATATTTGTATAGCAACTTTGCCAGCGAAGAGGTATTTTCGTTATCATGCATAGTTACGTAAAGAAAATTCTGTCCAGATTTGGCAAATTCGCGTAAAGCAATTGCAAGCAGGCGCTTTCCAATTCCCGTATGGTGATCGAAATCAACCTTAAATGTACCAATCTTAAGACGAGGAAAATCCATCCGAGGAGTTACGCCCTCTTCAAGACCACTTTCTTCTTTAAGATAAAGCATCGCAATCAGATTGTTGTGCGAGTCGAATGCAAAATAAGCGGACTCTCCGCCTGTTGCTTTTCTGCTGAACCATTCATCAAAACCAAGATAAGAGTATTTAAGGCTATCGAAAAAAGGGTCGTCCAGGTTAACTTCCGAAAACGGCAGCTGTTGAATATAGTCATCTTGAACCATAGTCTCAACCAATCCCTAGTGCATCATTGATATCAACAGGCTTTTGAAGTTTGGCGACCCACAAAGCATCAGGACCGCCAACCGAAGCAGGAGGAAACAATTCAAAGAAGGTATCGACGTTAACACCAGAGCGCTCAATAGTCTGTTGATCGGCGCTTCGGCCAACACGCTCAACACCATCAACAGTAAAAGACCCAAGAAACGCACCTGTCTCGCTATCCAGGTAGCATATAATGTCGACCCCCTCTAGCGAAGAGTCTCTGATTTCATATTCTTTTATGCCTTTGCGAATCAAATCGAAAATAGATGGTCGAATTTTAAGCGTGGCTACCGTGCTCTTCGTCATGACAATCCAATCATATAAAGGACGACCTATTCGGCGATCACAAAACCAAACGAATTAAGACTTCGCTCAGAAGGTTTAATAGAAAAAGAATAGCAAGGTAAAAAAGTAAAGTTAGAAAGGTGATGCGTTTCCGCGAAAACTCTAGCTGCAACGAAGTATTACTGTCAGATATAAGCCACTGATATACAAACATGTCGCAGCAACTTGAGTGCAGGATCGCATTGCCGCTTTTCAACCGGGGCTGATATTTTTCCCAGGCAACATTTTCCAATGGCCTAACCCTATACGGCGTAAGAAAGGAATTTACCTCCCATTGACGAGGAGCAATAACTGCGATGTGCGTGTCGCCAATATCGGTTTTCGAATCAACAAGCCTACGAACAATTGAACTCGGAAGACCTCTAACCTGGTTAACGGCAATTGAGTTCATAGTCCGAAAAGGAACAATGGGTCCTGTTATTACTTCTCTCATATCATCGGGACCAGACAGCAAGCAGTTAAGCGACACGAAAGGCAATCGTATTCTAAAGTACAAAGACGAATGGTCGTGGGGAAAAGCCGAGGGATCGTAATAAAACGAAAGCAGGGATCCACCATCCAGATTAACGACAGTCAAACGATCGTTCCGCGAAATAGGAAGGACCAACAAC
This sequence comes from Collinsella sp. OM06-18AC, assembly GCF_003438785.1. NCBI lineage: Bacteria > Bacillati > Actinomycetota > Coriobacteriia > Coriobacteriales > Coriobacteriaceae > Collinsella > Collinsella sp. OM06-18AC. The sequence goes on along the minus strand of NZ_QSTX01000006.1, from coordinate 120,812 downwards.
GAATTACCGCCGGCATCCTTAACTACTGTTCGATTAAGACGACATGTTGTTTCGCAGTCCCGATTAAACAAGACTTGATTAAATTCGTTATCACTAAACGAAGTAGAAAGGTCAACGACATCGTTCTTTTCAATTTGGAACGGGACGAAAATGAAAAACCCGGAAATATCATCCCTATGTGGAATCTGGATACCAAAATCAATCTCAGAAGTATGTCCAACATCGGCCCACACATTAATTGACAAATCAAGCGGCGCAACAGCATCGCCGTCATTTAGCACTCCAATAGCGAAGCTATCATACTCACGTTGTGCCATCCTCGTCTCCTCTACCCCACATTCAATTTCCCCAATCAATCTTACCCCTCAATAGAGCCCTTGATCGGCGCAGCGAGACGAGCGCCCTCAATACTCGCTCGAGGTGAACAGCGGCCTCCTCACTCCCCCTTCTTCTTGCACAGCACATGTATCGCGTGTTCACCCAAGATCGCCGTGGACAGTTTCATCGCCGCACCCTTAACGGCGTTGAAGAAGTTCTCAAGAAACGGTGCGTTCATGTCGTAGTAGTTCATGTTCCTAAACAGCGCATAGATTGCCAGGAACGTTTGGGCAATGACCACTACAACACTCATTGCAAGAGCGTTGTAGGGCGACTGGGAAATCCAAATCAAGGGCCTTAAGCATAGTTGAGCAAACCATTCTCCGACGAACAGCGATCCATCTTGGGCAGTCTCGATAAACCCATAGGGTAAATAGTTGCGCATAAGAAATTCGATAACAGATAGGTAAAAATCAGAACAGACAAGCGAGGCGACCAATGCAACGCACTCAACAATAATCAAAACAATTGAAACAGTGAAAACCATGCCAAGAACGCCCTTGTTGGGCACACAATCAGCCAAAGCAAACAGTACAACACTTAATCCCAAGGAGAAAAAAGAATAATAGCAAGGAAGAAGCCAAATGGAGAACCAGTGCAAAAGAAGGATCGCCAGCAATGCTGTCCAGTTCCAAGGTTCAATCAAGCTCCACTGCACCCGCAGCGGGTAAAGGTCGCACGCTCTCGACCCCAGTCGATAACCAAGTTACGCAATATGAGGCTTTTTGAATTCAACCATATGAGACTGCTTGATAGATGGCCAAATAATCCCTTCAACACTTTTATTTGCCTGTAGGCAGCTCATAGCAGAAGCCCTCTTGGCCGCAGACGCCTCATAGCTCCAGGTTATATAAACAAAAGCACAACCATACAAGGCGCAGGCAACAATCAAGAGAAGTAGCATGCCTACCCTATAAGGAAACTCCGAAATTCCACCGGCCACGAGTCCGAATAAATGCGGGTCAAAAGCAAGAAGACCAGCACAAAAACGTAGCGGATATCCATAAAGAACAATCCTAAGAGTCTCAAAACACATCTTAAAGACGTCATGCGAGCGCGACTCCTCTCTAGGATCAATGTATCCGAAGTATTTCGCAGATTTGAATAGATTCATCCCACGCATAACCGGCGACCCATCATGGCGCCGGACATACTCACTCCAAAGTCGCTCAGCTTTAGCCCTAGCGCTCTCATAGAAGCAGGCAATAATGAAGACCAAAACGTATGCAAAGCCCAGAATAAAGGCAAGGTAAGGGTCACCGGGAACCGGATGACCATATAACATGGCGCCGTCTGCCCAAATAGTCGCACAAACCAAGAATGCAGCAATCGCTTTAGCAACTACAACAAGCATGGCAACAATTATAGTATGCCGCTCATTACCGCCGCCAAGCAATGGAAGCCTATTTCTGCCCGCACTCTGCGGGTTTGTCTTATCCTCCGCAATGCCCCTAATATCATTGATGAGATAACGCGCTTGGTAGCCACAGATGTCAACGACAAACACAAGCAAGAAGAACCGGAAGAACCACTCTCCAAGAGAATAGCCTCCTCCCAGGGAAGTACCCAACAAAGCCCCGCCTAAATAAAAGAAACTTTTCATTGAATCGCGAGGACGTGTGTACAACAGACGAAGGAATTTACCTCTTAATTGCGAGAAGTAGTGACCCGGCCTATTATCCTCAGACACCTCATCGCTATTCTCTCGATATTCCTTAGGGACACTATCTACGTTAAGCTTCAGTATCTCTTCAAACGTCAGCCGACTGTAATCAGTAGCTATGAAATAGCAGTACAAAAGATATATAAGGGCGGACATAACAACCAGCGGCAACAGAAGCCTGACCCATTTATTATGCACGGTAAGCAGCAATAGCAAAGAAAGCAAAACGCACCCGATGACAAGCGATACAAGCGCAAGTGCAAAATGCACATAGTGTCTACGCGCACCCCTATTTGTTAGGTGATGAATATTGGCAGTAATTAAACGAGAAGAAAACTGGTTCCAGCCCAGCGCGATAGCCCCATCGCCCGTCGGCACTATCTCGGAAATCCTCTTTTCGATCATTTCCATATAGTGATAGCGAAACATGCGTTCCTGGCCAATGCTGGAGCCGTAAAAACCCGCTACAAGAATCACACAGGCTGCAATCGTAGCGATTCCCTCATTCTTCCAGGGAATCGAATTTTCAGAAGCGCCAAATCCGGCCGCAACAGAATACAAAATGGCGAGCGCAGCAATACAAGCAACAAGGACCTGAACGATATGATCCAAAGACACTCTCTGGTCCTCGCGGGCTTCATCAAGCTCAAATAGAAGCCATTCGAACTCTTCTTGATTGCTGTCTTCTATGGAATCACTCATATACGACATCCTTATTAGAGAAGAACGTACAGTTCGCACCAAAACTGCGTGCACGAGCAAATACAGAACCCAATTGCCCGGCTCCTACAAGACAACAACGTGCGGGCGCATTAGCACAGCAGCAGATAACGCCTTTAACGATGCCCCTTACATGACCAAAATCAATGCAAAAGGGAAGAACTAATATCTTTAAAGCAGGGAAAAGCAATATTGGTCAACAGCATGACAGCCCCCCCAATAAACAGTTGACCAACTTACAAGGTCAACGAACGGATGACAACGTCATGCACCAGGCAGTGAACGCCTGAGGTAATGGTACTCCCTGATACTTTTGTAGAGGTCATTGGCCTGATACTTTTCGTCAAACGGTAGCCTATAAATCCAACTGTCGAAGCACGACTTGGGGCATGCCCAATCAGTCCGCTCGAGAGGAGAAGAGAGCGGCAAAGCATTGAATCAGGCATGCGTATACGCTGATTTATATAGCCCCATTGATTGACCCGAATTGCCCATCGTTTAGATGCACAATAATGAACAGGAGCACACCGAACCATTCGATAATCTGGAATAGGGCCACGGCCGATATGACCGAAATGAATTTGAATAACGAAAGGGCACCGATGCCCGCGTTGGCCTCAGTGCCCATAAGCAATATCGACAATACTGTTTCCGATATCGTACGTTACTCAAATAAACAAATACGCAAAGCAAGCTCAGGCGGCTCCTGTCAGCCGCCGCCCGGCTCGGGTTCTCTGCGGCTCCGACTCGATTGCAGGCAACCGCCGCGCTGGATACGCCGAGCATGTCGGCGAAGTCCCCGCCCGTCATGCCCGACCGCACCAACGCGACCGCCCAGACCCTCAGCGCCGGATTGCAGTGGCTCCAGAGTCCGCCCGCCTTCCTCTCGTGCGATGCGTCCCACTCGTTGAGCCATTGGTAGAGAGTCTGCCGAGAGGGGTACCCCGACTTGCGGGTCGCGTGCATGACGGACCCTCCGCATTCCTCGACCGTCTCGACGGTCTTGCGATTTTCCTCTTCCGTATAGCTCGTTATCTGCGAACTCCTAACCGGACCGGTTCGGTCCAACTATTTGTCCGCGCCCCCATCTCAGCAATCTAGCAATGCATTCATAGAGTTCCATAAAGCATCCAATAGGTTATCAGCAGATTCTTTCGTCAAGCCCTTCGCAAAGAGATACACCTTGAGCTTAGGCTCAGTACCACTCGGACGAACAAGTACACGAGACCCGTTCGAGAGTCTCCACTCAAGCACGTTGCTCGGCGGCAGTGTTTGAACGGGCTCGTCAGGTAGCGAATTCACTATTGGCATAGGCGCACCCGCTTTGTAGTCAATCACATGGTCAACTGTCAAGTTGGCGATCTCGGTAGGAGCTCCCGCGCGAAATCTGTCCATAAGCGCAGCCATTCGCTCGGCACCGTCGACACCCTCGAAAGCTCTCGTTAACTGCTTGCCAGACCACCAGCCGTAGCGGTCATACAAGCGTGCCATGGCATCGACCAGATCAAGCCCATCGGCCTTTAGGTCCGCGGCCATCTCGCACACGAGCATACACGCTTCGATGCCGTCTTTATCGCGCACGTGAGTTCCAGACAGATACCCAAGGCTCTCTTCAAGGCCGAACAGGAAATCGCCCCGTCGACCATCCTGCTCAAGGAGTCCGATCTGCTCACCGGTGAACTTAAAACCCGTCAACGTGCGTCTGAGCTCTAAGCCATACCCATTTGCCACATCATCTGCCATGGGCGTTGAAACAATCGTGGTGACAGCAACTTTTCGGTCAAGCCCCTCCCTCGAAGCGGCCCGTCGAGCAAGCCAGTCCAGCAATAACACGCCAACCTGATTACCCGATAGCGTTATATATTCACCGCCATGGCGAACAACAACTCCCACTCGGTCAGCATCAGGATCCGTCGCCAAGGCAAGGTCGCATCTCTCTCGGCTCGCGAGATCAATAACAGCCTCCATGGTCTGCGGAACCTCGGGGTTAGGCTTAGGACACGTTGGGAAGTCACCGTTCGGCTCGGCCTGTTCCGCAACGACATGAAATGCTCCCATACCCATATTGCCAAGCACGCGCTGCACACACACAAGGCCGGCACCGTTGAGCGGAGTATACGCGACTGATAGGTCACTGCAATCAATGCCCTGCGAGCACGAAAGCGTAGAGCTGACATAACGGTCTAAGACATCTCCACTGGCCCACGCAGTCAAACCAGATTCAATTGCCGCATCGAAAGGCTCCGCGCAAACATCGTCAAAAATATCAACCGAATCGATGGCAGCCTGAATTTGCCGGCACATCTCTGTTGTCGCCTGGCAGCCATCGGGTCCGTAGACCTTGAATCCGTTGTACTCAGCCGGATTATGCGAGGCGGTAACGACAATGCTCGCCGAGCAGCCGAGGTCTCGGACAGCGAACGACAGAACTGGCGTGGGAGAGGGATGCCCGAATACCACGGAGCGAATTCCGTTTGCAGCGAGCACCTCAGCGGCACGACGAACGAATTCCGGGCCGCCGTGGCGCGAATCCCGTGCAATAACAACCAGCGGCTCATCAACCTGCGAGTTGAGCCAATTGGCGAGACCCTGAGTAGCCTTACCCACCGTCCACACATTCAACCGGTTTGGACCCATACCAATCTTAGCGCGCAAGCCACCAGTACCGAAATGGAGGTCGCGAGCGAACGCGTCCTTTAGAAGCTGAGGATTAGACGCGAGGGCATTCAGAGCCTCCCGATCCTCATTACCGTCCATCACTTCCAGCCAGCGATCAAATTCGTTTTCGATAGATACGTCGTTCACCGTCATTCCCCCGTCGATGAGTCCATAACCCTAATTGATTACAAGATGCGAAGAGCTTATACCTCTATGAAAATCTCACTGATTTCCTTGCGGTGACTATACGGAACCATCGTGCAATCCGGGTAGTAACCGGCACCCAAGACAACCGCGATGCGCTCGCTGTCCTTAAGGTTCAGCAGCTTGGAAATAGCCGCCTCCTCGGCACCGGTATTCCCCCACTGTAGGAAACACGACCCGATTCCCTTGAAGTGGAGAGCGTCGGCGAACCTCATGGCAACAAGGCCCGCATTTAAATAGCCCTGATTACGCTCTCCGTAAAAGGTGAACGCGTTGAGATCGAACGTCACGACAAAGAGCGTGACGGCGTCCTTGTCAAACCCACCAAGGCCCATAATCGCATCTTTGAGCTTGGACGCCTTTGCCTGATCGGTAACCTCGAGAATCTTAATCATCTGCCTGTTGCAGGCGGTAGGCGCATACCGAGCCGCTTCCACGCAATCAAGAACATCGTCGCGCTTCAAGGGCACGCGCTTAAATTCACGAACAGAATGACGATCTTTGATAACGGTCGTGAAATCATCAATGCGATGCGCCGTCGCATCTTGAAGCGTGTATTCATGAGCGCCGACAGGGACCGGTTCGAAAGAGGCCGGAATCGTCTTCAGGAATTCGTTCACGGCTTTATAGCCGTCTTCCTGCTGCCAGCCATGCTTATCAAACAGGTCTTTCCAAACCAAAAGAATGCTGACGCCCATCTCATACGCCGTCGATACCTTCTGGTTCTCGGAATACGTCTTCAAATAATCAATCAGCTCTCGCACCTTCTTCTTGCCGAAGGGACGAAGGCCCTGAGAGCACATGCCCTTTTCCAAGCTGTGAACAATCAGAAGCACGTGATAATCAACACACGCGTGATCCGACATCGACTCCGCGTAGTTGGCGACGAATCGATTCGCATCGGTACGCATCTCCCTGCGAACCTTATGTGCCTTCACAACCCTACGCAGGGCATCAATTGATTGCAGCTGCTCCTTAACGGACATTCTTTTTTCTCCTTACGATTGAAAGGCCAAATTCGAATAGCGTTTTGTCAAATACATGCGCCCAAAGCACCGTCAAAGGAATGAACAGAATCGAACCGACAAAAAGCTGAAGGATCAACGTCAAAACCGAGATACCAAATACCCGTTGGACTAGTAATGCCGGAAGTGCACTTGCAAGTCCAATCAGGTAGTACGGCACGCTGGCAAGCACTGCCTTTGAGTAATCGAATCGTGACCTCAAACGGAAATATTGATAAAGCGGAACGAAGCTTTCAGCCACTAGGGACGCTATAGCCGCACCCAACGCAGCCAAACGAGGAATCAGCAATACATTGATAAGCACGTTCAAAATACTGCTGATAAGAGTGGACTTCACATAGATGTCATCAATTTTGCTCGGAATGATGTACTGCATTCTGATGACATTGCCTAACCCCATGGCAATTAGAGCAAAACCGGACAGACGTAAGATGTTGGCGCTTTGGCTGAACTCAGCACCAAACAAGAGGTCAATCAAACTGTCTGCAACTGCGAACAAGCAAAACGCCATCATCGAGGTCATTATTGCCATGAGCCTTAGGGAGAGGGAGATATAGTGCTCGATTTTCGCCGAGTCCCCCTCAGCCACCAATTTCGACATCTTCGGCATCATGACTGAACCGAAAGAAGCAATTAGGCCTGACAGGCAGTAGACGATTTTCTCCCCATTATCAAAAATACCCGTCTGAACCATGGTGCTCATCGCACCCAGCATCACTCTGTTCAACGACCGATATACATTCAAAGCAAGCGTTGGGATTAGCAACAACGAGCAGGGAAAGAGGTGCTCTTTGAAGTCCAACAGATACTGAGGAAGGATTCGTACGCGCTTCCTCAGTCCTATCCAGTTCGTAAGATAGCCGCACACATATCCGCTCACCATGATCAATGCGTACAGCGGCGTGTCGCTCTTCGTTTTCACGAACAGGAAAATCCCGGCGACGCTCAGCAGCTTGACCGTAATATTCCTGATGGAAACACGCCGAAAGTCTTCGAGGCCAAACCAAAACCAATCGATATCTGAAAAGGTGCCGACCACCCAAATCAGAAACACCAAGGCCATGATGAAATGTTCAGAGGAAAAGCAGAATGCGTAAATGGCATAACAAATCGAAATCAAAACCGTCGAGCAGCACTGAAGTCCAAAAAGACGCGAGAACAGCTGATTCAACGCATCCTGATTGCCACGTACTTTGGCGATTTCCCGCGTTCCATAATTGGTAAGCCCGAGCTTGGCAATAAGAATCACGAATTGCGCGATGGAAAACGAATACGCGTAGATTCCAGTACCCTCAGCGCCGATGATTCGAGCAAGGTATGGTGCCGTCACAAGCGGCAATCCCATATTCAGAATCGAATACGCTGAGTTATAGATAAAGTTCTTTTTTGTGCCTACTGCCATAGAGCTAATCCTGAACACATTTCTCGAGATAGCCAATAGAGCTGGCTCTCAACTCGCTGAATTTACTTTCAACCGAGGTGTAATCAATATCCTCGTTGAGAACGGCTTCGATTCCCGCATCGACAATTCGCCGATCCAACGCAAGGTCATGCAGCAAGTTCTCAATCTTTTTCTTTTGATAGTCAAGAACGACAAACCGCTTATGGAAAATCAACGAGAACACCGTACCGTGGAAGGTGTTGGTGACAACAGCTGATGCGCCATTAAAGCAGGAAAGAAAAGAAACGACGGTCGATTCATAATGCATATCAGCGAACGGCATACGTCGACCAAGTGACACTATTTTCAAGCTGTTATCGGCTGCATACTGTTTGATCTCGTCGACCACCGCAGCTGAAGGCGTATCGAACAGATACAGTAGAAGATAGGTGCCCGCTTCTTCCATTGACCTACAGAATCCCTGATAAAAACTTCGATCCTTCAAGAGCGTGGGGTCGCACACCTTGCACGGCACCCGATCCGTCCGAGAAGTGATGTACTCGAAGGAATAGTCATCCCTAACGCTGATGTTCGCGTACTTCTTTATGGACTCACATGGATACTTCAGCGAATCCAACGTTTCATAGGGCGAATTCGCGATTGAGGCTGCATAGGTGACAATCTTAGAACCATCCCATGGCAATCCCCAGAAGACATCCTGGGACTCCAAGAAATATGGCGACGTTACATCCCAAACGGTATCGCTGCCAATGGAAAGCAAATCAAAGCGTTCAGCTCCACTAGGATCGACGATGTGAAAATGTTCACGAATGAACTGCCGGGAATCTCGATACTTTTTCATAACGGCGCCTGGACTTGAGCTAGTCACCAAAGCCTTTATAACGTCCTTGAATTCTTTCTTGTAAGAAAGCGCTGAGAGCTTATTGATCGTAGAGATGAATGACACATTGCATCCAAGTTTGTTGTACGCATCCTGCAACGCAAGCGCTTGAAGCACGCTTCCGCAATTGGTGCTATATATGACTGTAATGATTCCGACGTTATGCTTCATGAGCTCATCGGCCTCCTTATCGCTTGCTTAAAGAGGGTTTTCGATTCCCCGCACCCTCAGGAATGTCAACGGTCTCTGAGCTGTCAATAGCCCTCTCTTGAGAAACGTTCGTGCAAATAACCGCAAGGTAGAACGTTACCCAAACACTGAAATAGTCAAGAATATGCGATGTAATGGCAACGAAGACGAGATACAGCATCATAAAGAAATGCCAATAGTTCTTCTTTGAGAATTCCACAATGCAGAAGGCGAAAGATGCGATTCCCAGAATTCCCGTTTCCAAGTAGATGCCGACAGTGTCGTTGTGAAGAATACCGTTCCACACAGTACCGAAATGCGATGAAGCGTACCCGGCTAGATAGTTATTAATCGAACCATAGCCATTAAAGTCACCAGACATACCCGATATGGCAAGATGATAGATGGTTGGACGGCCAGTCATCTCAGCGTTAAGGTCAATTCCAAAGGAGCTATACAGCCATCCCATCACGTCATACCTGTAAAGCCACATCAGCACGAATGGGCTCAGAACTATCGTAACCATAACGAGCACGCGATAGACGGGTTTCACATCACCCTTAGGCACGCGACTCGACAAGACAAATGCAACCGGGGCGAGAATGAAACTAAGGCGCTTCATCGAAAGCATGCAGAAAAGAAGGCAAATAAAGGCCTTTCCTTTCTGCTTCATCGCCAGAAAGAGCATCTCCATGATTAGAAAGTCATGAGCAAGAGAGGATTCGGTCGCCGCCTCAGAATCAGACCAGTTTATTGAGAGAATGCTACTTAAGGACAGATTGTCCGCATTCATAAAAAGAAAATGACAGCAGAATCTGACCAAGAGGAAGTTGAAGTAATAGTTCCAATCCTCTTCATCAACCGAATTAGCAAATAGCAGGGCACTGATAATCGGCAAACCAAGGCGTCCAAGCGCAGAGAACAGGAACCCTCGTAACCCACCATTTATAATCTGAATTGGAATTGAGATGGCTCCAAAAACGACGATAAAGAAAAGTATGTAACCGACATACTGAAATCCGCGTATTTTAGCGGTGCCCCTATATACAAAGATAATACCGTTGGCAGTACAAAAGAGCAGCAGAGTAGCCATATATAGGGCCTGTGACGCATACCCCAGCATGTAGGCAACATAAAGCAGGTTGTAGAGAATGAACAACAGGAACCTGAACCCCGACTTAGGAAGAAGCGGGGTGTTCAAAGCTCTCTGAATAATATTTGTCATCGTATTCATATTCGTATTGCGAATCACGCTAGCCAATGTGGCTCAGACGATCCCTCAGCAAATCCTGCTTTTCGGCACACAGATTTGCAAGCTCACGCTGAATATCAGTAAAATCGATATTCTGCACACGGGAAGACCATTCCTGCACATCAGAACAAATAAGATCGTTGGCACCGACAGCATTCAACAGAGTTGTAATCCTGGTACTAAAGTGAGAAGGAAGCGTAACGGCAACCGGCTTATTAAAGACGAGGGAAAACACGGTTCCATGGAAGGAGTCAGTGAACACACAGTTTGCGCCCTTAAAGAGCCCAACCCATTCATGGACATCTGGAGCGATGATGTTTTGGCAACCGGGCTTAGTCTGATAGGGCATCGTAATAATCGACTTGATCTTCAAGCCGTGTTGCTTTGCATATGCACGAGCACAATTCGCCGTGTCGCTATCTCCATGGAGCTGATACAAAAGAACATAGCTCTCTTCGTCAGTATCCTTAGCAAAGCGGCTCCACGTATCCGGCGAAACAAGAAGCGTCGGATCGAGCATCAAATCGACGTCTGAATAGCCCATTTCCCGAAGCAATTTGATTCCTGACGTCTCTCTTACGGACAAGTAGGTATATTTCGAGAGCTGATTGTTAATGAAAGCTGAATCTTCCTCATTAAAGGATGATTTACCAAAACTCGAAGCAATCGAAATGCATGTAGAGCCGCTAGGTGCAAATGCAAGGAAATACGAAGGATCGAACTTCTTTGTATAGTAGTTATTCCAAACCTGATCGCTACCCGAACAAAAGAAATCAGCCTCCGGGAGATCATCCTTCAATTCCTGGCACGAAAAGTATCTTTTGTTCGTAAGAGGCATTTCACTATCGATGAACCTGTCGAATGTAGAAATCCTCTTACGATTTCCCAGAGACTTGAGGAATGCTTTGGCAACCCGAATTGGAAAGGCCGAATTCATATTCGACACGTCGTTAAACTGATTTCTGAACGTGCCATAACCCAATATATTGTTGGGGCAATAGTCAATAATAATCGGCTCAAAACCAGCATCCTTAAGATACTGGACAGTCGCATACGCTTGCAGCGCGGCTCCGTAGTTATAAGCACGATGATACGTCATGATAGCAACTGACTTTTTGGGCATTAGATTCCCTTCCCTCATTTCGTTTTTAAGCCGAATGATAACGACCTATGATTAGTGGATTGTTAAACGCTGCGAATACCATCGATGCAGCCACAGCAATCGTTTTTATAGAATCAAGCCCATACCGCCGTCGAGCTCTTCGCGCATTTGCTGCATTCGATCGTACGTAATCGATGCACGAAGAAACTCTGACCCGTAGACCCCTCCCCCGGATTTGGTAACCTTTTTCGTCCGCTCTTCAAACTCCTCCACAGTCATCAAGACCTTAGCGGGAGACCCAGCCGCAACGACACCATTGGGCAGACTGCGCGTAACGACAGAATTGGCACCTACCACGCATCCATCACCGATACGAACGTTCGGCATCACGATGCTACCGAAACCGATAAACACGTTATCACCGACTGAAACTTTGCCGACCTTCGAGTATCCAACGAGCTTCTTTGTACTGCCATCGTGGGCAAGAAGGCAGACATTGGATGCAAAGGTGACGTTATTGCCGATTTCAATCAGCCATGGGAAGTTGGCATCGATGTTGCAACCCTTTTCCATCTGAAAATCGCTACCGACAACGAGCCCATGTTTGACAAGTCGCTTTAGGTAAAGGGCTTTAAAGGCGTTTCGAATGAAACCTAGCATAGGCGATACAACTCCTTAACCTGCTTCATATGAGCGTCGAGAGAATAGGTGGATTCGATAAGCTCGAAAGCGGCTGCGCTCATCTGCTTCCGATCGTCCGCATCGTCCAAAAGAGAAGTAAGGGCATCGCCAAGCGCATCGATATCACCCGGCTCAACCAACATACCGTTAACCCCCGATTGAACCACTTCGGGAATAGCCGCGATGTTCGTGCTGATTGTGGGAATACCATGCGCCATCGCCTCAAGGATGCTCATGGGAAGCCCCTCATTGTATGACGGCAGGACGTTCAAGACGGCATCGTTCAAGATGCGCTCGCGTTGCTTCGAATCGACCCAGCCCAGGCACGCGATGCGATCAGAAAGCCCAAGTTCATCGATCTGGCTGCGAGCTGCATCGATATCACCGTCGCCGCAAAGGGCGAGATGGTATTTGCTGTCGATTCGAGAGGCTACGGTGCTAAACGCCTTGATCAAATCGAATGTCCCCTTGCGCTCACCAAGCCTGCCCATAAATACAATGGTATCTGCGTCAGGGTTGTAGAGATTCCTCCCGTACGTGGGAACAGCATTGTAGAGGACCTTGAAGCGAGCATTAGGAAAATGCTGTTCCATGGAGCGCTTGATCGAGTCGGAGAGCACAAGGTTCACGTCGACATCGTTGCATACCTTCTCGACCTTTTCCTGCGCGTCTGGACTCAGGCCCGCAAAAAACGGTTCGAATTCCGCTGCATGATGATGAAACACAACGGGGATACCGCTCTTCTTTGCCTCTTCCGCGATCATTGCCTTCCGCCAAAAACTGCCCCGTTCGGCAACATGAAGATGAACCAGGTCGACTTCGTGTTTCCTCAACATATGACGGATTTTCGGGAGCGTCAGCGCAAAGTGAGCTGCAACACGCACCTTATTACCCGGAACGTGGGTTGGAACAAAATCGATGTTGAATTCATCCCAGTCAGGGTATGACAGATAGTTTTTGACAACGGAGACCATGCCACCCTTCACATCTAGAGAGGAGCAGCACATCAGCACCCGTATTTGAGAGGCCGTGGATTTCATCTAGCACCCAGCCTTACGGTATTTGAAGATGAGTGGAACGATCTTAAGGTCATCGACCAGGTAACGCTTTGCCAAACGCGCGGGATCCTGCGTGATTCGATAAAGCCACTCAAGCCCGCACCGCTGCATCCACTCGGGAGCTCGGGTCACGTTACCCGCCTCGAAATCCAAGCTCGCTCCCAATCCGAGCATCAGCTTCGCATGAATACGATCCCGATAGTGATGAATGAACTTCTCTTGCTTAGGGCAACCGAGTCCCACGATGAGAATGTCGGGTGCAGTCTCATTGATTTGGCTAATCGCCTCATCAACTTTTTTGGAATCGCGTTCGAAGCCATAATCAGGAGACATCGTGCCCACAACACGCAATCCCGGGAACTTAGCTGTTAAGTTGTCCGCCGCCTTCTGAGCAACACCAGGTGCCGCGCCGAAGAAGTACATCGTGAGACCACGCTTGGAGCACTCGGAGCACAGGGCGGGAAACAAATCGGATCCGGAAATCTTTTCTTTTATCGGGCTACCGTATCCCTTGGATATCCAGATGAGCGGCTTTCCATCCGTCAGGATAAGGTCCGCATCACGGTATACGGCACGCAGCTCAACGTCCTTTTCGAGCTGCACGATATGATCGACGTTAGGCGTGACGACGTAATTTCCCCGTCGCGATCCAGAAGCCAATTCGCAGCAACGCTCGACCGCATCATCAAAGGTGATGTTGTCGACCTCGGTATTCATGAACTTCAAGCGACTCAATTCGACTCTCCCCAATGGTTGCCATACCGCACGTTATCGCTCTCGACCAAAATATCGCCCAGCTGGATTTCTATGGCGTTGATGTCGGTACGCGCTAGCAAAGCGTGACGAACACCGGCAGGAATCTCGACAACGCTTCCAGCGACCACGGGGCGCTCGCGGCCCGCGAGCGAAAACAGACCCTCACCTGATACGATGGTCCACACCTCTGAACGTTTAACATGGCTTTGCTCACAAATCTGACTACCCGCTCGAACGAAAATCTCCTTCACAATCGTGCGCGAGCCATCGCGATAGGAACCTGAGTCGACAACCCGGTACGAGCCCCACGTCATGGTCTCTTGCATAGGACGGTCCTCGGCCGCCTCTTTCACCAGCGATTTAATGTGCGCGGATTCTTCTTTTCCGGACACCAGGACTCCGTCTGGCGTTGCGACCACCACGGAATCATGGAGCCCTGCGATCACCACGGGAATGCCTAGCTCATTGATGGCATGAACATCAGAGCAACTGTCTTCGTCAATGGAAACCCGTCCACTTACAGATTCGCCCATCTCCTCGGTAAGCGTGTTCCAAGTACCAAGGTCCTTCCAAGATCCAGCATACGGAATAACGGCGACGGATTCCGCCGTCTCCACCACCTCATAATCGAACGAGTTCTTTGGAAGCTCAGCATAACGCGACTGGAGGTCCTCATAGCTTGCATACGATCCATACTGAGACAGGATGTCAAGAACATAACCAAGGCGGAATCCAAAGACGCCACAGTTCCAAAGAGCCCCGCGACTTATGAGCTCGCTCGCCTTGACCTCATTGGGTTTCTCGGTAAAGCGCTCCACCATCCGCGGAGAGCCCTGCGATTCAGAGGGAACGATATAGCCGTACTTCTCGCTCGGGTAAACAGGTTCAACGCCCAGCAGCACGATGTCTGCTGTATTCGCCTCGATTGCCAATGCGACATCTGCAACCTTTTTGAAGTAGGTATCCTCGACATAGGAATCGATGGGCATCACAATAACCGGGTCGGCAAGACCCGCACCCTGCTCTGCCAGTAGGTGCTCGCACGCAAGCATGATTGCAGGAGCGGTATCACGACGCTCAGGCTCCACGACCTCAGCATAGTGACCCTTAACTTGCATCTCGAGAGCACGAACCTGTGTCGCACAGGTTGCCACAGTTACATCCGCGCCGGGAACCACGCGTTCAATCTGGTCGAAGGTTCTCTGCACCATCGATACATGGTTGCCATTGGCATCGCGCAACACTTTAAGAAACTGTTTTGATCGCGCATCATTCGAAAGGGGCCAGAGCCGAGAACCTGAACCACCTGATAGCAAAATGATATGAATAGCTTGGCGCATCAGCACGCACCATCCCCGGAAAACACCTCAAGCACGGTGAGGCAGATGATTTTAAGATCCAACAGGACACCCCTCTTTGCTATATATTCCAGGTCGCGGCGAACCATGCCATCGAACCCGGTGCTGTTGCGCTCTGTCACCTGCCAGAGGCCCGTGATGCCGGGCTTAACGGCAAGGCGCTGCAGGTCGAATTCTGTATACTCGGCGACCTCGTTGGGCAGAGGCGGGCGCGGGCCCACAACGGACATTTGGCCCAAGAACACGTTGACGAACTGCGGGAACTCGTCGATGGAGTGCTTGCGGATGAACCTGCCGATCTTGGTGACGCGGGGATCGTCCCTCATCTTGAACATGGCGCCGGCGATCTCGTTCTGCCCCTTGAGCTCGGCGAGGCGCTCGTCGGCGTCCTTGTACATGCTTCGGAACTTCCACATGCGGAAGGTGGACAGACTGCCGTCGCGGTGGGTCTGGCCCACGCGGATCTGGCTGTAGAACGGGTTGCCCTCGCTCTCCAGGCGGATGGCGGCTGCGAGCACCAGACTCGGCACCGCGATGACGGCCAGCACGCAGCCGCTGAACACAATGTCGAAGGCGCGCTTTACGGCCCTGTAGCCCAGGCGCGTGCCGTCCCAGTCTTTCACGGCCTGCATGGCCTTGTAGCGCATGCTCGCGTCGCCGCCGTTCATGGCCTGGGCAACGAGCGCGGCCCCCACCGGCGCGTTTTGCTCTGTCACTTCTTTAGTAGTCAAGTTCAAATCCACGTCCCTGTTCCCAGGGATCCCCCAATCGATGAATTCAAATTGCGAATGAATTGCCGGTGCAACGTCTCCCTTACGTTTTGCTGGGCACGTCGAGCGCAAGCAGCTCCCTGAAAGCGGAGTCGCCTTCGCCCACGTCCACCAGGCACCAGCGTTTATGACGGTCGATCTTCTTTACACGGGCCTCTTGCCCCACAAGTGGCCCTTGCTCTATGTGCAGCACGCCGTCCTCTATGCGCGCCACGCTGTTGCGTACCACGCCGTCGTCGTCGAGCACGCTGCGGTACCAGTCCTGCGCATCGTCCGGCATGGGCGCATAGGCCCGCTCCTTACTGCCGGCAATCCTGCAGCCAAAGCTCAACTGGGCCAAAGCCTTGTCGAGCAGGGCGGCATCGCGCGTGGCGACGAAGAAATATTCCTTGTACATGGGTTTGGTTTGGAGCGACCAGGCGCCGTCCCGCTTAAACCAGAACTCCTTTTGCATCACAAAAGCGTCCTGCATCAGCTCGTGCGGGATAATGCGGCGGACCTTTTCGCAGGTCTCGCGCTCTTTACCGTTGGGGGTGTGGACCAGATACCAGCGGACGCGGCCGTGCTGGCTGTTGGTAGTAGCGCCGTTGAATGCGCCCGGCAGCTGCTCTTGGCGCCGCATTGTCTGTTCCATGTTCTCGCCCCCTTCTCCAGCTCCGCGACGCACGCGGATGCAGGGGCGTTAAGAACAGGCTTCTCGCTCGCAGCTAGGCGCAGTCGCAAAAGTACAGGTTTTTGTATCTTTCGACGTTGCTCATTATACGAGCAAACCGCTCACGTTTTCCCAGATTGCACAAAATGCGCCGCGAATGGGCGCATCTCCATACGCCTCTACAAAAACCTGTACCTTTTTGCACAACAAAAAAGCCGCTCTAACCAGCGGCTTTTCTTCTATAGACAACAAAAAAGGCGACCGCCCGCGAGGACGATCGCCTTTGTTAATTCTTGTATTGTTTGTGCTAGGCGCGAGTCTTGATCTCCTCGAGCACCTTGGGCACAAACTCGTCAACGCCCATCTGAACGGTCTCGTTGGAACGATCGCGGACGGAGATGTTGCCGGCCTCAACCTCCTTCTCGCCCAGGATGAGCATGTAGGGCACGCGGTCGATGCTGCGGGCCTCGCGAATCTTGTAACCGATTTTCTCGTCGCGGTCATCGCAGACCACGCGAATGCCGGCCTCCTCCAGCTTGGCGCACACCTCATGAGCGTAGTCACGGCTCTTCTCGGAAACCGGAAGTGCCTTGACCTGAACGGGAGCCAGCCAGGTGGGGAACTTGCCCGCAAAGTGCTCAATCAGAATACCGATAAAGCGCTCGATGGAGCCAAAGCACACGCGATGCAGCATGATGGGGCGCTTCTTGGTGCCGTCAGCGTCCACGTACTCCAGGTCAAAGTTGAGCGGCATCTGGAAGTCGAGCTGGACGGTACCGCACTGCCAGGTACGGCCGAGCGAGTCCTCCAGGTGGAAGTCGATCTTGGGGCCGTAGAAGGCGCCGTCGCCCTCGTTGACCTCGTAGTCCATACCCAGCTTCACCAGAGCGGTGCGCAGGCCCTCCTCGGCGCGGGCCCAGTCCTCGTCCGAACCCATAGAGTCCTCGGGGCGGGTGGAAAGCTCAACGTGGTACTTAAAGCCAAACTTCTGGTACACGGAGTCGATGAGGTTGACCACGCCCACGATCTCGTCGGTCAGCTGGTCGGGACGCACAAACAGGTGGGCGTCGTCCTGGTTAAAGCAGCGCACGCGGAACAGGCCGTGCAGGGCGCCGCGCAGCTCGTGGCGGTGCACCAGGCCAATCTCGCCGGCGCGAATGGGCAGCTCACGGTAAGAGTGAGGCTTGGAGGCGTACACCAACACGCCGCCCGGGCAGTTCATGGGCTTAATGCAGTACTCTTCGTCGTCGATGACGGTGGAGTACATGTTGTCCTTGTAGTGGTCCCAGTGGCCCGAGGTCTTCCACAGCTGCTTGTTCATGATGAGCGGCGTGGAGATCTCCACGTAGCCGGCCTTGTGGTGGATCTCGCGCCAGAAGTCCAGCAGCGTGTTCTTAAGGATCATGCCGTTGGGCAGGAAGAACGGGAAGCCGGGAGCCTCGTCGCGCATCATAAAGAGGTCCATCTCGCGGCCGATCTTGCGGTGGTCGCGCTTCTTGGCCTCCTCCAGCATGTGCATGTGCTCGTCGAGCTCTTCCTTGGTGGCAAAGGCGACGCCGTTGATGCGGGTGAGCATCTTGTTGTCCTTGTCGCCCTTCCAGTAGGCGCCCGAGACGCCGGTGAGCTTAAAGGCCTTGAGCGCCTTGGTGTAGCAGATGTGGGGGCCGACGCACATGTCGATATAGTCGCCCTGCTGGTAGAAGGTGATGCGGGCGTCATCGTCCAGGTCGCCGATGTGCTCGACCTTGTACTTCTCGCCACGCTCCTCCATAAGGGCGATGGCCTCGGCGCGGGGCTTCTCGTACACGGTGAACTTGAGGTTCTCCTTAACGATCTTCTTCATCTCGGCCTCGATCGCGGGGAAGTCGTCCTCGCTGATCTTGACGCCCTCGGGCAGGTCGACGTCGTAGTAGAAGCCGTTGTCGGTCGCGGGACCGTAGGCAAAGTCGGCCTCGGGGTACAGGCGCTTGATGGCCTGCGCCATGATATGCGCGGCAGAGTGGCGGATGACGTGCGTGACCTCGTCCTGCGGGAGCTCGGCCACCGAACCGTCATTGTAGAGTGCCTTCATGGGTATGTTTTCTCCTCTCGGATGCCTGATGCAAGTGTGTGCGATGCGCTCGGCGTTTTTGACTTGCATCATTATAGGCAGGTTGCCTTGGTATACAAGCGCCCGCCGCACCTTAATGGCACGGCGGGCGATTTTCTACGCATGCTTCATCGTGTGGGCGCGGGGTGTGGGGCGCGCGTGGCTTGCGCGGGACGCGCGGTGCCCCTGGCTTGCGGCCGGCCCGGCGATGGGTGCGTTACTGGATGCGAGTTCGGCAGTAGGGGCAGACCTTCCAGTGCGCATCGAGCGGGCGATGGCAGCTTGGGCACACGTTGCGAACCTGGGTATCGCACACCGGGCAGACGACGAAGTCCTTCTCGATGGGCGCGCCGCACTGCGGACAGGTGCCGTACTGGGCAAGCTGGCGCTCGCGCAGGGCCATGTCCAGCTCCTGCTCCTCGCGGTCGGACGCGTAGGAGTGCGGGCGCAGAACCAGGTAGGCGATGAGGCCTACAAACGGGATGAGGGCGATGATGCCCCATGCTACGTAGGCGCTGGCGCCGCGGCGGCGAGCGTCGATGAACACATAGACGACCGACAGCACATACAGGGCGATGATAAAGCCAACGAAGGCATAGACGACGCCCATAAGCTGCGGCGACATGAGCTCGGAGATGTACTTGGACATTACGGGTACCTTTCGGAATATTAACAGTCCGGTCAAGTTTACCACGGGGTTTGTTTATATGGGACTACGGCTGGGTACGGGGCCGGCGCGGACACAAACATCTCAATCTGTAACAGGTGGAGGCGGAATCCGGGTCTAGATGTTACAGATCGAGACACAGGGGTCCCTCCCCGACTTCAATCTCGATCTGTAACATCTTAGGCCCCAAAACCCCTCTTGCTGTTACAGATCGAGACATTCAAAATCCGCCGGAAGGTTTGTCTTGATCTGTAACATCTAGAACCCAAATCCTTGTCTAACTGTTACAGGTCGAGACGAACGGTTGCCGTAGCTGTCGGCAGACGAGGCCAACATCCGTGCCGGGTCACCCCTCGCCTGCCGTTGGCGGGTGTTGCAGGGCTGTTCGCCGCATTGCCGCCGCACTGGGAACGCGCAGACCGTAGGATAGTCTTATTGACAGCCTGTCAACTTGTCTGGGAGGCACTGTGACGGAAACGTTTGATATCGCAATTGTGGGCGCGGGCATCACCGGGTGTGCCATCGCGCGGCAGCTCGCGCGCTATGACCTATCCATTTGTGTGGTCGAGGCGGCCAACGACATTGCACTGGGCGCCTCGAAGGCCAACGGCGGCCTGGTGCACGCCGGCTACGATCCGGCACCGGGCACCGTAAAGGCACAGGTCAACGCCCGCGGCTGCGAGCTGTATGGCACCTGGTCCCGGGAGCTGGGATTTCTGTTCTGCCGCACCGGGTCGATGGTGTTGGGCTTTAACGACGAGGACCGCGCGCATCTGGAAAAGCTGCGCCAGAATGGCCTGGCCAACGGGGTGCCCGAGCTGTCAATCGTCGGACCCGACCGCATCCACGAATTAGAGCCGCGCGCCAGTGCCGATGCAACGTGCGCGTTGTGGTGCCCTTCGACCGGTTTTGTCGACCCGTTTGAGGTTGCCATCGCCGCGCTGGAGAACGCAGCTGCCAACGGCGTGACGTTTATGCGGTCTGCGCCGGTGGAGGCAATTGAAGTTGCCGGCTCGGATGACGGAGCCACGCGCTTTACGCTGGCGACGCCCGCCGGAGACGTGCGCTGCCGCTACCTGATCAACGCCGCGGGCAACGGAGCCGCCGACATCTCGCATATGGCAGGCGCCGAGGAGTTCCAGATGGTCTGGCGTCAGGGCAACATCGTGGTGCTGGATAAGGAGCCGCGCACGCTCATGCCGCTCTACCCCGTACCCACGCCGGTGTCCAAGGGCGTTATCGTGACAGGCACTGTGCATGGCAACACCGTGATCACCGCCACGGCTGCCGTGCGCGAACCGGGCGACACGCAGACCTATGCGAGCGATGTGAACGCGCTGCTGACCGGCGCGCGCAAGCTGGTGCCCGACCTGGACACGCGCCGCGTGGTGCGCGCGTTCGCCGGCGGGCGCCCGGTCATTCAAGGTACGAACGACTTTTTTATTGGGCAGTCGGCCGTGGTGCCGGGCCTGTTCCAGGCGGCGGGCATTCAGTCGCCGGGCGTGGCGAGCGCGCCGGCCATTGCCGAACGCATGGAACAGGTGCTGCGCAATGCGGGCGTGACCCTGCGCGAACGTGCCGATTGGGACCCGATCCGCCTTGCGCCGGACGACTTTGACCGCGCGCCGCTTGCGCGCAAGGAAGAGCTCATTGAGTCCGATCCTGCGTGGGGGCAGATTGTCTGCCGCTGCGAGACGGTGCCCGAGGCCGAGATTGTGACCGCGATCCGACGTCGCCCGGGCGCAGTTTCGGTCGAGGGCGTTAAGCGCCGCTGCCGTGCCGGCATGGGTCGGTGCCAAAGTGGCTTTTGCCAGAGCCGTGTGGTGGCGATCCTTGCCCGAGAGCTGGACTGCGACCCCAGCGAGGTATTACTGGAGGACGCCGGATCTTGGCTGGTTGAGGGACCGCTGAAGGGGGTGCGCTAGGATGGCGGAATTCGGATCGAGCACGATTGATTGCGGCGTCGTAGAAGCCGTACAAACGCAAGTCTTTGACGTGGTCGTTATCGGCGGCGGCCCCTCCGGCATGGCGGCCGCGCTGGCCGCGCATAAGGCCGGAGCGCGCGTGGCCATCGTGGAGCGCGAGCAGCACCTGGGCGGCATCCTCCGCCAGTGCATCCACCCCGGCTTTGGCCTGTCGCACTTTAAACAGGAGCTCACCGGTCCTGAGTACGCGCAGCGCTTTATCGACCAGGTGCACGCAACCGACATTGCGCTGTTCCTGAACAGCATGGTGCTTGGGATTGATTCAGGCGAGCCTGCGGAAGACACTGCGGTCCATGCCGTCACGCTCATGAGCCCTGCCGGCATGCTGCAGCTCACCGGGCGCGCGGTCGTCCTTGCCATGGGCTGCCGCGAGCGCACCCGCAGCGAGATCAAGATTCCCGGTAGCCGTCCCGCCGGCGTATTTACGGCCGGCTTGGCGCAGCGATACATCAATATCGAAAACCTCAAACCCGGCTCGCGCGCCGTCATTTTGGGTTCGGGCGATATCGGGCTTATCATGGCACGTCGCTGCACGCTCGAGGGGATTTCGGTCGAGGGCGTGTACGAGCTCATGCCGTACGCCAACGGCCTGCGCCGCAATGTGAAGAACTGCCTGGACGACTTTGACATTCCGCTGCACCTGTCCACCACGGTCACGCGCGTGATCGGGCACGACCGCGTGGAGGCCGTCGAGGTAAGCCAGGTCGACGAGCGCCTGGCGCCCATTCCGGGGACCGAGCGCGTTGTTCCGTGTGACACACTGCTGCTTTCGGTGGGATTGATTCCCGAGAACGAGCTTTCGGTTGCCGCGGGCGTGGAGCTTGACCCACGCACGCGCGGCGCCGTAGTTGACCAGAGCCTCCAGACAGGCGTGCCGGGCATCTTTGCCTGTGGCAACGTGCTGCACGTGCACGACCTGGCCGACAACGTGACGACCGAGTCCGAGCGCGCCGGTGCAGCCGCGGCGGCGTACGCGCTGGGTGGCGGGGCCGAAACGAACGCGGTCGCGGACACGAGCTGCGAGCTCACGGTCTCCCCTGCCGGCATTGCGGGCTACGCGCTGCCGGGACGCATTACGGCTGTGGCGCTCACCAAGCTCAACTTCCGCGTACGCCGGCCGGTCGATACCGCTCGAGTACGCATCTTGGCCAACGGCGAAGAAGTGTTTGCGGGCAAAGTCCGCGCGTTTAAACCGAGCGTCATGGAAAGCTTCCCGCTGCCGGCTAAGGTGATTCAACGCGCACTCGACCTGGGTGCCAGCGAAATCGTCCTGTCCGTCGATCCCGTTGAGGAGGCATAGCTCATGAGTACGAATGTGACCGAGACGCTGCAGTTCAACTGCACCACCTGCCCATCCGAGTGCCTCCTGACCGTAGAGGTGGAGCACGACGCCAATGGCACCGTGGTGGAAGTGCGCTCCGTAACCGGTAACAACTGCCCGCGCGGCGATACGTTCGCACATCAGGAGCTCACCTGCCCCATGCGCGTGCTCACAACGACCGTGGCCGTCTCCGGCGGCGACGAAGCCCTACTCCCCGTCCGCACGGCCGAAGCCATCCCGCTGGCACTCCATGCCCAGGCGATGGACCTCATCCGGGGCCTAAAGGTCAAAGCCCCCATCCGCATGAGCGATGTAGTCCTCCCCAACCTCCTAGATACCGGTACCGACCTCATCGCCAGCATGGACATCGACCCCGTCTAAGCAGTTAATTTGGGACGGGGCTCTTTTAGCTACCCCGCCATCCACCCCGCCCCTCCTGAATTGCGGTGAAATAGTTCCTGATTTCCGCCAAAACCCCGGTATCCAGGAACTATTCCACCGCAACTATCATTAGAATCGGTATTTAGCCTGTGCCTACTTTAGTGCCATTTCAAAACTATGCCGGATTACGGGGCTGATTCGGAGACCCCCATCCATACCGGCATTTTTCGATTTTTGATAAGCCGTCTACCTGCGGTTTTAATTTCGCAATTTTTCCAATGGTCAAGTAATACAGGTCCAGCCCCGTAATCCGCCATAGTTTTGAAAGCAGCTAATTCGGGACGACCCTCTTATGACTACTTTTACCTATCATTCCGCATGTTTGACACAGCTAAAATAGCCCCGTCCCAAATTGACTACCCTGGCGTTGGGGATACCATGGTGACACCCTAGCGAAAGGATGTTTCATGGCACATGTCGATGACCAGCGTGTGGCGCGCGTGCTCGATGCGCTCGAGGCTCAGCACCCCGGCGCGCAGCTGCTCGTAAACGACCCGTGGTCGATCTATTACCTGACCGGCTTTTATGCCGATATGTTCGAGCGTTTTTGCGGCGTGCTGCTCGCGCGCGATGCCGAGCCGGTGATCCTAGTCAACGCCCTGCACCAGCTGCCCGAGTACGATAATGCCCGCGTCGCCTATCACACCGATACCGACATCGTGGGCGACGCCATCGCTCGCGAGGTCGATCCGACCAAACCGCTCGGCATCGACACCGTCATGCGTTCCGGCTTTTTGATGCCGCTCATGGATCGTCGCGCCGCGAGCGAGTTCTTCCTGGGCGACTTTGCCGTCACCGCCGCACGCACCCACAAGGACGAAGCCGAGCAGGAGCTCATGCGCGTGTCCTCGGCCGCAAACGACGCTGTGATGGCCGACGCCATCAAGCTCGTCCACGAGGGCGTGACGGAGCGCGAAATTGCCGACCAGATGCTCGGCCTGTACCGCAAGCACGACTGCGAGGGCTTTAGCTTTCCGCCCATCGTGAGCTTTGGCGCCAACGCCGGAGACCCGCATCACGAGCCCGACGACACCGTACTCAAGCGCGGTGACGTGGTGCTGTTCGACATTGGCGGACGTCGTCGCAACTACTGCTCGGACATGACGCGCACGTTCTTTTGGGGCGAGCCGGACGAAGAGACGGCACGCATCTACGACATCGTGCGCCGCGCCAACGAGGCCGCCGAGGCGCTCATCGCGCCGGGCGTGCGCATGTGCGATCTGGACCGTGCCGCGCGCGACGTGATTGAGGACGCTGGCTACGGCAAGTACTTCACGCATCGCCTGGGCCACTCGATCGGCCTGCAGGACCACGAGCCAGGCGGCGTTTCACTTGTCAACGAGCAGGTCGTAGAGCCGGGCATGACGTTCTCTATCGAGCCGGGCATCTACCTCCCCGGCCACACCGGCGTCCGCATCGAGGACCTTGCCCTGGTCACCGAGACCGGCGTCGAGATTCTCAACGCCTACCCACACGATCCGGTCCGTCTGGACTAGGCAATGCGGCAAAGGCGCTGTCCCTTTGCCGCATCCCACCAACGCTGCACCACGAAAAAGGACTATCTACTACGTTTAACCCGCATGGGTCGACCATGCGGGTCTTTTTTGAAAATTGGCAAGCCTTCTACCTGCGGTTTTGATTTCGCAATTCTCGGTGTGGTCGGGGGCAGTCGATTAAACGTAGTAAATAGGCCCATTTCCTGGCGAACAGCCCAAATTAGCTGCCCCTCGAGTGGGTTAGCGCAGCAAGCCTGCCACTTCGCCGGCTAGGGTGATGGTGCCTGCCGCTACGAAGGGCTCGCCCGCGGCATCGAAGGCGGCGAGAGCCTCGGATACACTAGGGTACACACCTGCGAGCTTATCGGCGTCCACAAGACCAGCGAGCTCCTCTGCCGCCAGGGCGCGATCGGAATCGGTCTGCGTTACGACTACACGCGGGAAGGCCGGAATCAGCACGTCAACGATACCCGCCACGTCCTTGTCGGCCAGCGCGGCGCACAGCAGCGTGGGGCGATTCTCCACGCACGGGTCGATCTCATCCAGTGCGCTCACAAAGTTCTCGCAGCTCTGAGGGTTATGGCAGGCATCAATCAGCTTGAGTGGATCGGTTCCCAGCACATCAAAGCGACCCGGCGTGGGACAGCCCATAAGCGAAGCATCGAGCTTTTCATGGTCGAGCTCGCGGCCCAGATAGCCCTCGCACAGCATAATCGCGCACGCAGCATTCTGCGGCTGATAGGCCGGCTTGACCATGCTCGACGTATAAATCGCGCGCGGCGTGGTGCAGCTAAACTCAACCGTATCGCCCACATGCGCCGGCACCTTGGTCGTGGCGTGGCTCACCACGAGCGGCACGACGCCGCACTCGCGGCAACGGGCATCCATCACGCGCTGAACGCTCGCCTCGTGCGTGCCCTCGCCCAGCACAACCAGGCGTCCGGGCTTAATGACCGCAGCCTTCTCCCCCGCAATGGCCTCGAGCGTGTCACCCAGGATGCGCGTGTGGTCGAGCCCGATGCCCGTAATGGCAACGGCGACGGGATCGGTCGCACTCGTGGCGTCCCAACGGCCGCCCATGCCAACCTCGAGCACGGCAATGTCCACCGCGGCCTCGGCAAACACGACAAGCGCGGCAGCCGTCAGCAGGTCAAACGGCGTGATGGTGTAGGCGCGCTCCCCCGCCGCCACACGACGAGTATTCACGCGATGCCCCGACTCGACGGCGGCAGAAACGCCGCGGGCAAACGCCTCATCGCTCACAACGCGCCCATCGACCTCCATACGCTCGGGATAGCGTACAAGCTGCGGCGACGTATACAGCGCGGTCTTTAACCCCTCGCCACGAAGGATGGCAGCCGAAAAACGCGTGGTCGAAGTCTTACCATTGGTACCGGCAACCTGAATGCAATCGAAATACTCATCCGGACGCCCCAGCTCATCGAGCATATCGACAACCGTCTCAAGCAGAGGCCCAGCATCCCCAGAAATCCGCCCCGTGTCGGCAGCAAGCCCCACAGCCTCATTAAACGAAAGCAAATCAAACTCAAAAGGAACGGTATACAAGCCAGAACGCTTAGGCATTTTTAGAACCGCCATTCATAGATAAATAAAACAGTATAGGTTGAGGATAGTCAGCGAAAACGCCTCTGATGAGCCAAGGTGCCGTGAAACAAGGGCGCATAGGGCTTATGCCCATGCGCCCGAAGTTGAACGGCAGATTGGCCATCAGAGGCGTTTGCAGCGTCGAGTCAGCCGCCGTTCGTTAGAACGGCGGAATAGGTGTCCGCAGTAGCGAGCAATGCCCCAAACCGCGTCCCCCGAGTAAACCTTACGAGAAGTCAGCAACCTGAGCAGTCAGCGCCGCCAGGATCTCCTTGAGCTCAGCTGCACGGTCCCTCTTCTTCTGGACCACCGCGGGCGCGGCCTTAGCCACAAAGCCCTCGTTGGCGAGCGTCTTCTCGCAGCCGGCAAGCTCCTTCTGGGCCGCGGCAATCTCTTTCTCCAGGCGTGCCTTCTCGGCCGAAAGGTCAACCTTGCCCTCGAGAACCACAAAGACCTCGACGCCGCTGTCGACCACGGCAATGCTCGCAGCCGGCTTCTCAACGTCGGTACCCATAACCAGCGAAGCGGTGTTCGCCAGCGGCTCGATGGTCGAGCGCAGGCTCTCGAGCTTCTCGATATCCTCGGCGCCGGCGCGCACGACAACGTCGAGCTCCGCCTTGGGGCTCAAGCGATAGCGCGAACGGGTGGCACGGGCGGCAGACACGACGGCACGGCACAGCTCAAACGCGCGCTCGGCGGGCTCGTCGACGTACTTGGCGTAGTCGGCGGGCTCGGGCCACTTGGCGATCATGAGCGCCTCGGCGCGGTTCACGTTGCCCTCGGCGTCCAGATCGAGCACGCTCGCCGGCATGTTGTCCCAAATCTCCTCGGTGACAAACGGCATGAGCGGGTGCATCAGGCGAATGGAGGTATCGAGCACAAAGATCAGGTTGCGCTGCGCCTGTAGACGGCCCTCGCCCTTCAGGCGGGCCTTGGTGACCTCGACGTACCAGTCGCAGACCTCGTTCCAGAAGAACTGCTGCACGCCGCGGGCCATGTCGCCAAAGGTGTAGTTCTCGATGCCCTCGGTGACCATCTTCACGGCCTTGGCCAGGCGGCTGAACATCCAGGCGTCGGCCGGCGTCTCCACGACGGGCTCGCCGGGCGTGTAGCCCTCCATGTTCATGAGCAGGAAGCGGCTGGCGTTCCAGATCTTGGTCACAAAGCTCTTGGCCTGGTCGGTACGCGGGCTGTCGATGAGCTTCTTGGTCTTCTTGTCGATGTTCGCGTCAAACTTGACGTCCTGGTTGTTGGTGCACAGCGTGAGCAGGTTGAAGCGCATGGCGTCGGCGCCGTACATGCCAATGAGGTCCATGGGATCGACACCGTTGCCCTTGGACTTGGACATGCGGCTGCCGTCCTTGGCCAGAATCGTCGGGTAGATGACGACGTCCTTAAACGGCACCTCGTCCAAGAAATACAGCGAACTCATGACCATGCGGGCGACCCACAGCGCGATGATGTCGCGTGCGGTGACGAGCGCCGTCGTGGGGTGATGGCCCTCGAGCAGCTCCGGCTTTTGCGGCCAGCCCTGCGTGGCGAAGGTCCACAGCTGCGAGCTGAACCAAGTGTCCAGCACGTTCTCGTCCTGATGCACGTGATGGCCGCCACACTTGGGGCACACGTCGGTGTCCTCGGTGAGGGCGTCCTCCCAGCCACAGTCCTCGCAGTAGAACACGGGGATGCGGTGGCCCCACCACAGCTGACGGCTGATGCACCAGTCCTTAAGGTTCTCCATCCAGGTGGTGTAGGTCTGCGTCCAGCGCGCGGGGTGGAAGGTGACCTTGCCGGAGTTGACGGCGTCGAGCGCCGGCCCCTTGAGCTTGTCGACGGCCACAAACCACTGCTCGGACAGCCACGGCTCCAGGGCGGAGTCGCAACGGTAGCAGTGCATGACGGAGTGGTCGAGCTCTTCGACGTGGTCGAGCAGACCGTGCTCGTCGAACCACTTGACGACAGCCTCGCGGCACTCATCGCGGTTCATGCCGGTAAACTCGCCGTAGCCCTCGACGACCACCGCGTGCTCGTCGAAGATGTTGATCTGCGGCAGGTCGTGAGCCTGACCCATGGCGTAGTCGTTGGGGTCGTGGGCAGGGGTGACCTTGACGAAGCCGGAGCCAAAGTTGGCGTCGACATGCCAATCCTCAAAGATGGGAATCTCGCGGTCGACGATGGGGAGCTTGACGGTCTTACCCACGAAGGCGGCCTTCTCGGGATCCTTCGGGGAGACGGCGACGCCCGTGTCGCCGAGCATGGTCTCGGGGCGCGTGGTGGCGACGACGATGTAGTCCTGGCCGTTGACCGGCTCGGTCAGCGGGTAGCGCAGGTGCCACAGGTGGCCCTTCTCGTCCTTGTACTCGGCCTCGTCGTCCGAGATAGCGGTGGTGCAGTTGGGGCACCAGTTGACGATGCGCTTGCCACGATAGATCAGGCCGTCGTGGTACCAGTCGCAAAAGACCTTACGCACGGCCTGGGCATAGTCCTCGTCCATGGTGAAGCGCTCGTTGTCGAAGTCAACGGAGCAGCCCATGCGCTTAATCTGCTCGACGATGATACCACCGTACTCGTGGGTCCAGTCCCAGCAGGCGTCGACAAACTTGTCGCGACCGATCTCCAGGCGGCTAATGCCCTCGCTCTTGAGCTTCTTGTCGACCTTGGTCTGCGTGGCGATACCGGCGTGGTCGGTGCCCAGCACCCAGCGCGTGGACTTGCCGCGCATGCGGGCCATGCGGATGATGGCGTCCTGGATGGAGTCGTCGGTGGCGTGACCCATGTGGAGCTTGCCGGTCACGTTGGGAGGCGGAATGGTGACGGTGCAGTCGCCCACGCCCTCACGGCGCTTGTAGTAGCCGCCGTCAAGCCACTTCTGCAGGATCGCCGGCTCGTTGGTCGACGGATCGTAGTTCTTGGGCATCTCTTCCATATATCTCTCCCTGTCCCGCCGGCGTGTCCGCCTGCTTGGTTTTCGCTCGGTCAGGTCCTGGCTCGCACGAAGAGCACATTAAGTGCTCTTCGGCTCGTGCGGAATCTACGAAAACCAAGCAGGCGGACGCGCCTTAGGTATCGATTACTTCAGTCTGATATGACTTCGCTGAGGCTTAAACAAACACACAGAATAACACAGGTAGTTGGGTGTTTTGCGTATATATAAAATAGCCTCCGACCGCGGATGGTCGGAGGCTATTTGCAAGCACGTTTTTGGCAGGTTTACCCGTAGATGCGTTGGGGCTGTTCTTCGCCCTTAACCGCCGCTTCGGTCACGATGACCTTGGCGACACCCTCCTCGCTGGGGAGGTCGAACATCGTCTGCTGAAGCACGTCCTCGCAGATGGAACGCAGGCCGCGGGCGCCGGTCTTGCGGGCGAGCGCCATACGGGCGATCTCGTGCAGGGCCGCGGCCTCAAACTCAAGCTCAACGTCCTCGAGCTGGAACATCTTGCGGTACTGACGCACCACGGCGTTCTTGGGCTCGGTCAGAATCGACACCAGGTCGTCCTCGTCGAGCGCCTGCGTCTGGGTGACAACGGGCGTACGGCCCACGAACTCGGGGATCATGCCAAAGGCGTTGAGGTCCTGCGGGAGCACCTGACGCAGCAGGTCGTTCTCGTCGACAGAGGTGGGGCCGGCGATCTCGGAGTTAAAGCCCACGCCCTTGTTGCCCACGCGGTCGGCGATGATCTTGTCCAGACCCACAAAGGCACCGCCGCAGATAAACAGGATGTTAGTCGTGTCGATCTGCAGCAGCTCCTGCTGGGGATGCTTGCGGCCACCGGTAGGCGGAACGCTGGCCACCGTGCCCTCAAGAATCTTAAGCAGCGCCTGCTGCACACCCTCGCCCGAGACATCGCGGGTAATGGAGAGGTTCTCGGCCTTGCGGGCAATCTTGTCAATCTCGTCCACGTAGATAATGCCCACCTGAGCGCGCTCAATGTCGCCATCGGCAGCATTGATGAGCTTGAGCAGGATGTTCTCCACGTCCTCGCCAACGTAACCAGCCTCGGTGAGCGCGGTGGCATCGGCGATGGCAAACGGCACCTCGAGGATGCGCGCGAGCGTCTGGGCCAACAGCGTCTTGCCGGTACCGGTGGGACCGAGCAGCAGGATGTTGGACTTGGCGAGCTCCACCTCGTCCATGTCATCGTCAAGCTGCGAGTCCAAACCGTCGTCAAAGGCCGAAAGCGCAGCACCGCCCTCGATGACGCGGCGGTAATGGTTGTACACGGCAACCGACATGGCGCGCTTGGCGTCCTCTTGGCCCATGACATAGGCCGAAAGCTCGTCATAGATCTCGTGCGGCGTCGGCACGTGCGTGATGACCTGGCGGTCGTCCTCGAGCTCAAAGCCCTCGGCCTCGGGGTCCACGGCGGGCTGCCCAGCAGCCTGGCCGTGATCGTTGAGGAAGCCCGGCAGCTTGCCGTTGCGGGCAGCGTCCATAAAGTCCGAAGCCAGCGACTCCTCCAAGATCTCAGAGCAAGCGGCGACGCACTCGTCACAGATAAAGATGTTGGTCGGACCCTTTACAAGGCGACGAACCTGGCCCTGCTCTTTTCCGCAAAAGGAGCAGCGGATGGGGTTGCCGTTCTCGTCAAAGTTGTCCTGCATGTTTCCTGCCATCCTAGGCGTCCTTCGCGGCGAGGTCGCGCGAGGTAACGATACGGTCGATCAGGCCGTAGTCGAGGGCCTCGGCGGCGGTCAGGTAGTTGTCGCGCTCGGTATCGGCCTGGACCTTCTCGATGGGCTGGCCCGAGGCATCGGACAAGATCTGGTTGAGCTCGCGACGGGTCTTCTTGATCTCCTCGGCCACGATCTCGATCTCGGTCTGCTGACCCTGGGCACCGCCGCTGGGCTGGTGAATCATGACTTTGGAGTGCGGCAGGCAGAAGCGCTTGCCCTTAGCGCCGGCCGAAAGCAGCACGGCGGCCATGGACGCGGCCATACCGACGCAGATGGTGGAGACCTGCGGCTTGATGAAGTTCATCGTGTCAAGAATCGCCAGGCCAGAGTAAACCTCGCCACCGGGCGAATTGATGTAGAGCGAGATATCCTTCTCGGCATCCTGGCTCTCAAGATGCAGTAGCTGGGCAACGACCAGGTTGGCGCTGACGGAGTTAATCTCCTCGCCCAAGAAGATGATGCGGTCGTTGAGCAGGCGCGAATAGATATCGTAGCTGCGCTCGCCGCGCGGCGTCTGCTCGATAACGTATGGCACGAGGGCGGAATCGAACTTAGCGATCATACGCATCTCCATTTCTCTCTTGCGGACCAAATTGGTTTTAGATAAACGTACGGTGCCCGCATGCTATGCATTGGCTGGCACCGTACGAAGCAACCGGATAACCGGCTATTAACTTTACCCCATCACGGGCACATACATGCGCTCGCGGGCAAGGTGGCGAGAATTACTCGGCGTCCTTGGCGGTCTCGTCGACCTCGGTCACCTTGGCGTTCTCGACCAGGTGGTCGACGGCCTTGGAGCGACGGATGGACTCGCGGACGGCAGGCATGCGGCCATCGGCGATGAACTCGGCCTTGGAAGCCTCGACGTCCTTGACGCCGGCCTTCTCGAACTCGGCGTTGATGTCGTCCTCGGTGACCTCAATCTTGAGCTCACGGGCGAGGGCGTCGAGCGCCAGGGACTCACGGGCAACGTCGTTGGCCTGCTTGTGCAGGTCGCCGATGAACTGCTCCATGGTCAGGCCGGAAGCGGGCAGCCAGGTGTCCAGCGTCATGCCGCGGGCAGCGAGGTTGGACAGGAAGTTCTGGCCAAGCTCCTCAAAGACGGACTGCTCGTAGTCGGCATCCATCTCGTCGAGCTGCAGGCGCTCGGCGAGAGCGGAGACGCAACGGTTCTCCTTCTCGGCCGGGAGGCGGGAAGCCTTGTCCTGCTCGATCTCGATCTTGATGGCGTCGCGCATGGCCTCGATGCTATCGAAGCCAAAGTCGGACTTGACGAGCTCGTCGGTGAGCTCGGGGGTGTTGCGGACCTTGATGCCCTTGACGGTGACCTCGACGGTGTGGGTCTCGGCCTCCTCGCCCTCCTCGACCTCGTCGGTCCAGGTGACGGACTTGACGTCGTCAACATTGGCGCCGATCAGAGCCTCGTTGAACTCGGCGGGGTTGCTGTCGCTACCGGCGATGAGCATACGGCCCTCGGCAGCAAAGTTGTCGGCGTTCTCGACGGCCTTGAGGTCGACGGTGACGTAGTCCTCGGCCTCGACGGCGCGACCCTCGACGTCCTCGAAGGTGGCACGGTAGTTGAGAAGCATCTCGACCTGGTTGTTGATCTCGGACTCGGTGACCTCCGCGGGAGGCATCTCGATCTCGACGGCGTCGAAGGAGGAGAGCTCGGCGGCGGGACGCAGGGAGAACTCGACGGTGTAGGTGTAGTCCTCGTGATCCTTGGCGAGGTCGAGCTCCTTGTAGTCACCGTTCTTGGTGGGGACGATGTCCAGCTCGTTGAGGACGGCGGGCTCGTTGGCGGCAATCAGGTCGTTGGTGGCCTGAGCGAGGGTAGCCTCGGCGCCAAGAGCAGAGTCGATGACCGGACGGGGAGCCTTACCGGCACGGAAGCCCGGGAAGCGGTACTTCTTGGCGGTGTCCTTGTAGGCCTTCTTGATCGCGGCGTCGACGTCGGCGGCCGGGATGGTGACCGTAGCGGTGAGCTTGGCGTCCTTGACGTCAGAAGCGGTGATGTTCAACACGTTCCTCCTCATACTGCCCAGCTTATCTGAGGTGCTGGTACCTTTATGCAACAAAGAGTCGCGACGGCCGAAGCCGACGCAGATGCGTTGGTGCGGGCGAAAGGACTCGAACCTTCACGGGAATCCCACCAGAACCTAAATCTGGCGCGTCTACCAATTCCGCCACGCCCGCATGAGCGCACAGACTAGGAATGATAGCAGATACGAACGGCAAGCGCACACACACGTTTTACAGGCTCACGACCTCACCACGAGTGCGAAAGGCGGGGCGAGTTGCCCCGCCCCGCCAATTACGATTTGTTCGCCGACCCGCTACTCCCCCAGCAGGGCCTTCTCGGGCGTGATCGGCAGCGAGCGGACCTGATGGCCGGTGGCGTGCGCCACGGCCGAGGCCACGGCGGCGAGCGGCGTGTTGATGACGACCTCGCCGATCGACTTGGCGCCAAACGGGCCCGTCGGCTCGTAGCTCGGCTCAAAGGCCACGCGAATGCTGCCGATATCCAAGCGCGTGGGCAGCTTGTAGCTCATAAAGTTGCCGGTGCGCAGACGGCCGCGTTCATCGTGCTCGACGATCTCGTAGAGCGCGTGGCCGATGCCCTGGGCAATGCCGCCCTCGGCCTGGACGCGCGCGAGCGCCTCATTGATCACGGTGCCGCAGTCGACGGCTGCCGCGTAATCCACCACGGTCACCTTGCCGGTGGCCTTGTCGACCTCGACCTCGGCAATGCCGGCCATAAACGGCGGAGGCGAAACGGGCAGGCAGGCAGAAGCATGCGAGGTGAGCGCGTCGCCACCCGCGATGTTCTTGACGCACAGGTTGGCAAAGTCGCGCAGCGTGAGGTAGCGGTTCTGCTCGCGCGCGGCGCGCTCGTCGGACAGACGCACGTACTGGCCGTCGAAGACCACGTCGGCGGCGTCCACGTCCCACATCTGGGCGGCCTTGACGCAAATCTTCTCGCGCAGCTCGGTCGCGGCGTTCTTGGCGGCAAGGCCCGTCACGTACGTACCCGAGCTCGCGTACGAGCCGGCGTCGAACGGCGACACGTCGGTGTCCACACCGCGCACCACGATCAGCGAGCTCTCCACGCCCAGCTCCTCGGCGGCAATCTGCGCCAGGATCGTATCGACGCCCATGCCGTTATCGGTGGCGCCGGTGCCGATGGTAATGAAGCCGTCCTCTTCCAGGCGCATGTCGATACCGGCGATATCCACGTTGGAAATGCCAGAGCCCTGCATGGTGAGCGCACAGCCCAGAGCACGCACACGGTCGCCCAGGTCGACGGCCAGCGGCTTGTCGCGCCAACCGATCATGTCCATCGCGCGCAGCAGGCAGCGGTCGAGCGCGCAGGCGTTGAGCTTCTCGTTGTAGTACTGCGGCATGATCTCGCCCTCGCGCACGATGTTCTTAAGGCGCAGGTCGGCGGGGTCCATGTGCAGCATGTCAGCGAGCTCGTTGACGGCACTCTCCACGGCAAACTGGCCCTGGGTGGCACCGTAGCCGCGATACGCGCCGCCGCGGTTGGTATTGGTGTAGACAGCGTCCCAGCTAAAGCGGCTCGCCTTTACATGGTTGTAAATCGGCAGGCTCTTGTGGCCCGAAAGGCCGATCGTCGTGGTGGCGTGCTCGCCGTACGCTCCGGCGTTGGACAGCGTGTGCAGGTCGATGGCCGTGATGGTGCCGTCGTTCATGGCGCCCAGCTTAACGGTCATCTGCATCTGGTGGCGCGAGTTGCCCGCAGTGATGGTCTCCTCGCGGGTGTAGCAGCAGTAGCTCGGACGGCCAGTCTGCTGGGTGACGAACGCCACGAAGATCTCGCAGCAGCCCGTCTGCTTGGAGCCAAAGCCGCCGCCGATGCGCGGCTTAATGACCTGCACCTGCGACTGCGGAATGTCGAGCGACTGCGCGACCATGCGGCGCACGTGGAAGGGCACCTGCGTAGAGGTGGTCACCGAGATGCGGCCGAACGCGTCGGTCGTCGCGAAGGCGCGGAAGGTCTCCATGGGCGCGGTCTGCGTGGCCTGGCTGGTGTAGGTGCGCTCAAAGACGATGTCGCTCTGGGCGAAGGCCTCGTCCAGATCGCCGTAATCACTGGTACCGCTGCACACCAGGTTGCGCGGGACGTCGCCGCCCTGCGGGAACATAAAGGTCACGTCGCCCTCGGGGTGGACCACGATGTCGTTATCGAGTGCCTGGGTAAAGTCGAGCAGCGGCTCGAGCACCTCGTAGTCGACCTTGATGAGCTTGAGCGCCTTGTCGGCGGCCTCCTCGGTTTCGGCGGCAACGATCGCCACCTCCTCGTTTTGGTAACGGACGAGGTTCTCGAGGATCAAGCGGTCGTAGGGACTCGGCTGCGGATAGCTCTGACCGGCGATGGTAAAGCGGCGCTTGGGCACATCCTCATAGGTGTAAACGCCCACCACGCCGGGCACCTTCAGGGCGCGCGACGTATCAATGGAGCGGATCTTGGCGCGGGCATAGGGGCTGCGCTTGAGTTTGACGATGAGCGCGCCGGCGGGCACCATATCGCCCGTGTAGACGGGACGACCCTCGAGCAGCGCCTTCGAGTCCTTCTTGGGCTGCTTGTGGGTAATCTGCTTGTAGACGACACCGTCGGAGCTCGTGTCGTTGACCGGCAGCTTGGGCATCTCAAAGCCCACCTGCACGCCGGACTCGTTGAGGAAGCGGACGATGGCGCGCAGCTGACTCTCGTAGCCGCTGCAGCGGCAGAGGTTGCCGGCCAGCTGGCGCGAGAGCTCCTCGCGCGTGGCGACGAGGCTCGGGTCCTCCTTGGCGGCGCGGGCGAGCGCCAGCACGTTCATGATGAGGCCGGGGGCGCAAAAACCGCACTGCTCGGCGCCTTCGGCAGCCATCGCACGGGCAAGCGCCTCGGACTCGGCCTTGAGGCCCTCGAGCGTGGTGACGGTGTGGCCCTCTACACGGGCGGCGGGAACCGAGCAGCTCAGCACCGGGTCGCCGTCGAGCCACACCGTGCACAGACCGCAGTTGGTGGTCTCGCAGGCGCAGCGCACCGACGCGCAGCCCTGCTCACGCAAAAGCGCAAAGAGCATGGTGTCGGGGGCAATCTGAACCTTGACCTTGCGGCCGTTGAGCGTAAAGGAAAGATCGATGAGTTTGGCAGCCATTAGCGCACCTCGCTAGAATCGACGCCGGGCACGCGGCGGCAGGAATACTCGTCCGTGGCAAACTTAGGCACTTGCACGGTCTCGAGCTCGCGGGCAAGCGCGGCCGAAAGCTCGATGCCGGCGGCGCGGCGAACGGCCTGCACGGCAAGCGGCGCCGAGATGCGGCGGCGGTAGTCGGCCGAGCCCCACATATTGGTGCCGTAGCTCAGCGCGCGCACGGACGCGGCCAGGGCGCGCAGCTCGTCCTCGGAAGGCTGCTCGCTGGTGAGGCCGCATGCCTCGCCCTGCAGCAGGGTCGCACGCAGCGGGCGGGCGCCCACGGTGACATGCCAGCTGTTATCCCACCAGGCGGCGGTAACGTTTAGGGAGGGGAAGTCGGTCGCGGCCTTGCGCACGGCCTCGTAGCTCGCGCGGTAGTCGTGCTTGACGACCACGACGTGCTCGATCACGTCGCGCACGTAGCCCATGTTCACAAACTCGCCAAGCGGCACGCGGCCGGCACCCGTCAGCTCAACATACGAATCGAGCGCCAGGAACGCCGAGAGAACGTCCGAGAAGCCAAAGCGGCCGTAGATGCTGCCGCCCACCGTGGCGGTATTGCGCAGCTGCACGCCCACGATGTCGTGGACGGCGAACTCAAAGACATTGTTGACAAGCGCGTTGAGCCCGGCATGACGCTCGAGCTGGCGCAGGGTGCACATGGCACCGATGCGAAACTCGGTCTCGGTCTCCTCGATCTGATCGAGTCCGCAGGCCGAAAGGTCAATCGCCGTCGCCACACGACGCGAACCCAGGCGCATCCAGATGCCGCCGCCCACAATCTTGTTGTTGCGGTTCTTCTGCAAGAGCTCATAGGCTTCGGCCGCGTTTCCAACACGGACGTAGGTACCGAACTTGAGCACGTTCTCCCCCATCTCTTCACTTGTCCAGTACCTTTAAGTGTACCAAACGAGGGGGCATAGCTCGTGTCGGGACAAAATGAACCGTTTTCCTCCGTCGCATGCGGATCAAAAAAGGCTCCCAGCCAAGATGACTGGGAGCCTTCTGCGATGCTATATCGAGCGAAGATTTAGCAGACGCCCTGGGCGAGCATGGCGTCGGCGACCTTCAGGAAGCCGGCGATGTTGGCGCCCATGACAAAGTTGCCCTCCTGGCCATACTCCTTGGCGGTGTCGTCAACGTTGTGGAACATGCCGCGCATGAGCTGCTCGAGCTTGCCGTCGACCTCCTCAAAGGTCCAGGACAGGTGCTCGGCGTTCTGGCTCATCTCCAGGCCGGACACGAGCACGCCGCCGGCGTTGGCAGCCTTGCCGGGCATAAAGGCGACACCGTTCTCCTGGAAGTGGGTCGTGGCCTCGATGGTCGTGGGCATGTTCGCGCCCTCGCCGACCACCTTGCAGCCGTTGGCGACGAGTGCCTGGGCATCCTCGAGCAGCAGCGTGTTCTCGCGAGCGCAGGGCAGCGCGATGTCGCAGGGAAGCTGCCACACGCCGCGGCCGCCGCCCTCGTGCCACGTGGCATTAGGCTTCTCGTCGACGTACATAGCGAGCGTGACGCCCTTGTCGTGGCCGGAGCGCTTCTTGTTGTAGACATGCTCGAGCACGGTGTAGTCGATGCCGTCGGGATCCTCGACCCAGCCGTGAGTATCGGAGCAGGCGAGCACCTTGCCGCCGAGCTGGGAGACCTTCTGGACGGCGTAGATGGCGACGTTGCCGGAGCCGTGAACGACGACGTTCTTGCCCTCGAAGGAGTCGCCGCGGCTCTTGAGGTACTCGTCCACAAAGTAGACCAGACCGTAGCCGGTGGCCTCGGTACGGGCGAGCGAGCCGCCAAAGGAGAGGCCCTTGCCGGTGAGGACGCCAGTCCACTCGTTGGTCAGGCGCTTATACTGACCGAACAGGTAGGCAACCTCGCGGCCGCCAACGCCCAGGTCGCCGGCGGGAACGTCGGTGTTGGGGCCGATGTGACGATAGAGCTCGGTCATGAAGGACTGGCAGAAGTGCATGATCTCGTTGTTGGACTTGCCCTTGGGGTCAAAGTCGGAGCCGCCCTTGCCGCCGCCCATGGGAAGGGTGGTCAGGCTGTTCTTGAGGATCTGCTCCAGGCCCAGGAACTTGAGCATACCCAGGGTGACCGTCGGGTTAAAGCGCAGGCCGCCCTTGTAGGGTCCAATGGCAGAGTTGAACTCGACACGATAGCCGCGGTTGACCTGGACCTTGCCCTGGTCGTCGACCCAGGGAACACGGAACATGACGATGCGCTCGGGCTCGACGAGGCGCTCCAGCAGGGCGGCCTCCTCGTACTCGGGGTGGGCGTCGAGCGCCGGCTGAATGGTGCCGAGGATCTCGGTCGCGGCCTGGATGAACTCAGGCTGCTCGGGATAGCGGGCCTTGAGCTCTTCGAGAACTTTCTGCGTGTAGCTCATGCTTCCTCCAATGATGGGAAACGAAAAATGTTGGTCGCGGCACCCTATGCGCCGCGAGCTTTATCGAGTATGGATAATATCGCACTGTTGCAGCAAAGTTTCGCATAAACCGACGAGCAGATGTTTCGTTTTGATTACGATGCAGGTAGAAGCGTTTTTGAGCACCCGACGTACAAATCGCGTGTTTCGAAGCTGTTTCGTCCACATGGTCCATACCACCACAAAGAGGACAGGCACCTTTGTGGTGGTTGGCAGGATGCGTTGGCGGGAACGTATGTGAATCGAACACATCCAAGACGTTTTGCACGCCTCACAACGGTTTTGAGGACCGCGGGGCCCACCGGAGCCCATCCGTTCCCAAACGTGGCGGTATTTTACCAAACGCGCAGTGTCGCGCCACGAAAACGGCCCATCTACTACGTTTAACCAGCAAGGGTTAGCCATACCCACTTTTTCGTAACATCGGCAAGTCATCTACCTGCGGTTTTGTTTTTGCGGTTTTTGAAATGGTCGAGGGTAGTCACTTAAACGTAGTAGATAGGCCGGTTTTGTGGCGAGCGGCGATTCGGAGCCCTAGCGCAGGGATCTGAGACCGCCGGCCTCCTTGTTGAGCGTCGTAAAACGCACCGCATCCAGGTGCTCCAAGATGCTAATGGCTCGTTTGCGCGACACGCCTAAGGCCTCGCGCAGCACACTCGTCGTGGCAACGCCGCCAGCAGCCTCGATAGCCGCGGCGACGACCTCACGTGCATGGGCCTCGGCGGCGGCAGACAAGGCAACGTCGCGTTCGATCTTAACGATCGCGCGGTTGAGCGAAAGCTCGCGCAGGGCACGCGTCATGGTGTCGCGATCGAGCTGCAGACGCTCACCCACCTCGGGCAGCGTCGCCGCACCGAGACCCGCCTCGTCGAGGGCGGCCACGATGCGCTGGCTCGCCTCGCGCACCACACGTATCGCCGCAGCGGCAGAGTGCGGGTCGAACACCTCGGCACCGTCGACGGTGCACACGCCGCGCGCACAGCCCTCGAGAACGAGCGCGGACGCGACGTCTTCGCCCGCTGTCGGCCAGGCGGCATGCGCGACCTCGCCCGGCGTGAAACCCGTCTGCTTGGGCGCGGCCCCGTGCATGGCGGCCAGCGTGACGGAGAGCGTGGCGAGGGCGGCATCGAGCACAGCGGGGGCGGCATAGAGCTCCTCGGTCGAGCGCTCGGCACGAAGCGCCACGGCGTGACCCGAGGAAACCGCCCCGTGCAGGAGCGCAGCCGCCTCGGCACCCGAAAGATCGAGAGCACGGGCTGCGGCCGCGGCAGGCACGGGCAGGCGCTGCAGCCCCAACCATGCGGCAACGGCGGCGGCGCGGTCGTCGGCATCCAGGGCCCCGAGCAGCGCACACTCGCCCGCGGAGAGGACGCGCGAGCGGCGACACCGCGAAAGAAGAACACGACCGCCGCCGATAAGCACCACCGGCGAGAACGCGAGCACAATGAGGCCGTCGCCCGATCGCACGGGAAGGCGCTCCTCCAGACGGACCTGCACGATGCGGGTCTCGCCAACCTCAATGGGTCCCTCACCCTCCATGAGCATGATACGGCCAAGGACCTCCGCCGTACCCGCCATCACATGAACGCGCGTACCGGACCCGAAGGGCGCGGGCTTGGTGCCCTCGCGCCCCAGATACGTGAAGCGGGCGATGAGCCTGAGCGTCGAGCCCTCAGCACCAGACCCGCAGAGGACCTCGCCACGCGGAAGGTCGCCCGCACCGTCGCCCACGATGTTGAGCGCCGCGCGCTGTCCGGGCAACGCCCGAGGAGTATCACCATGCACCTGAATCGCGCGCACGCGGCAGCGCACGCCCGCGGGACATGAGACGAGCTCGTCGCCCACCGCTACGGGGGCATCGTGAAGCGTGCCCGTGACGACCGTCCCGGATCCCTTGATGGTGAAGCAGCGGTCGATGGGCAGGCGCGGGGCCAGACCGGGGCGCACCGGGCGGGATGCGGCATCGGCCAGGAAAGAGTCGATGGCGGCATCGAGGGCAAGGCGAACGTCCTCGATGCCCACGCCCGTGCGCGAGGAAACAGGCACCACGGGCGCATCGGCAAAGACGGTATCGCTGAGGAAGTCCATCACGTCGAGCTCGGCGAGCTCCGCCGTCTCGTCATCGGCCAGATCGCGCATCGTGAGCGCCACCACGAGGTGTCTCACGCCCAACAGCTCCAGCACGTGAACGTGCTCGCGGGTCTGCGGCATCACGCTCTCAACGGCAGAAACAACCAGCAACGCAACGTCCACGCCGGTGGCGCCCTGCACCATGGCGCGCAAATAGTGCGCATGCCCGGGCACGTCAACCAAGCCGACAAGCTTGCCGCTGGGAAGCTCGAGCTCGCCAAAGCCGAGCTCAGTGGTCATGCCTCGGCGCCGTTCGACCTCCAGACGGTCGGGATTTTTGCCGGTCAGCGCCTCGATAAGGGCCGACTTTCCGTGGTCGACGTGTCCTGCTGTTCCAACGACAACGGGACACTCGACAAGCTCAAGCGCGGTCATCAACGCAAACCCGCCCGCACGGCATCCACCAACGCAGACGCACACAGGTCAAGGTCGGTGTCGCGCAAAAGCGTGCGAACGTCAAAAAGTACCTGGCCATGCTGCACGCGCGTCACGACCGGCGTATCGGGCTCCTGTACCATAGCGCGCTTTAGGCCATCGGCGGACAGGCACCCATCGGCGGGGCAAACGGCAACGCAAAAAGTTGGGAGCTCGACAGTCGGCAGCGAACCGCCGCCAGGAGCAGAGGCGCCCTCGACAACCTGCAGCTCCACCGCCTCCTCGAACTGAGAGTCGCGAAGCTTGCGCAGCATGCGGTCATGCAGGCGCTTGGCCTGACGCTCGAGCGGAGCCGGCGCAGCTGAAAGCATGTTGAGCACCGGGATCTCACGATGTGCCGTATCGGGACCGGCCACATACAGACGCAGGGTGGCCTCGAGCGCCGCGAGCGTGAGCTTACCGGGGCGAAGCGCGCGCATAAGCGGATGAGAGGCGCAGGCGGCAATTGCCTGGGCGCTGCCGAGAATAATGCCTGCCTGCGAGGCGCCGAGCAGCTTGTCACCCGAGCACGAGACGACGTCAACGCCGGCGCAAAGCGAGGCGGACGTGGGCTTCTCCCCCGCATCGGCGAGCACCCCGTCTGCAAGCAAAGCGCCCGAGCCCTGATCCTCGTACAGCAACAGCCCGTGCTCATGCGCCAGCGCAGAAAGCTCCGCCACGGAAACCTCCTCGTGGAAGCCCTCGATACGGTAGTTGGAAGGATGGACTTTGAGGATCATCGCCGTGTTGGGCGTAATGGCGCTTCGATAATCGTCCAGATGCGTGCGGTTGGTGGAGCCCACCTCGACAAGCTTGGTACCCGAAGCCGCCATGATGTCGGGGATACGGAAACTGCCTCCCACCTCGACAAGCTCGCCGCGGCTCACGATGACCTCTTTGCCGAAGGCATGCGCGGCAAGCACCAACAGCACCGCGGCGGCATTGTTGTTGACAACTAAGGCGTCCTGCGCCCCCGTGAGCGTGCGCAGCAGACGCGCGGCATGCTCTTTTCGGCCCCCGCGAGCGCAGGTTGAGACGTCATACTCAAGCGTGCTGTAGCCTCGGGCGACATCGGTCACCGCCTGCACCGCCGCGGGAGCGAGCGGAGCGCGGCCCAGATTGGTGTGAATCACAACGCCCGTCGCGTTGACGGCAGGGCGCAGGGTCGGCAGCGACAGGCGATGGGTCCGCTGCTCAATTGCCAAGGCGAGCTCGCGCTTGTTCCTTGCAGGGGCGCCGGAGCGAATC
The DNA here is from genome assembly GCF_003438785.1 of Collinsella sp. OM06-18AC. NCBI lineage: Bacteria > Bacillati > Actinomycetota > Coriobacteriia > Coriobacteriales > Coriobacteriaceae > Collinsella > Collinsella sp. OM06-18AC. The sequence goes on along the minus strand of NZ_QSTX01000006.1, from coordinate 78,359 downwards.
GCCGCGCGCTCGGCATCGAGCTCGGCGTCAATCGCCTCGCGTACCATCGTGTCGCCTGCATCGCCAGCAGCCTTCATGACCGGCCACTCGGCAAGCAACTCGTGAACGGCGGGAATGGAACGCAGGCGGCCGCGCACCTCGGCAGACATGGATTCGCAGTCGCTCATGAAAAGCCTTTCGACATGTTCAATAAAAAGCTGGTCCCCCGCGATCGTCATCGGGCAAAAAAATACCGGCGCGCACGCAAAAGGGACAGGTCCATTATGGCAGCTCGTGACAAGACGTCGAAGCGCCTCGTCCAAAACCTGCCAAATAAACCTGTCCCTCTTTGGTCGGTTATGGCTTGGGTCCTTAGGCCTCCCTGTTGGCGTAGATAAACCAGTAGCCCAGCGCCACGATCAGGGCGCCACCCACGATATTGCCCAGCGTGGCGACCGTAAGGTTGAGCGCCAACCCGGCAGCGTTGAGGGCATCGGCGCCAGCGACATCGGCTCCATAGCCGCAGGAGTGCATCAAAATGCCCATAGGCAAAAAGTACATGTTGGCAACGCAGTGCTCAAAACCGCAGGCCACAAAGGCGGCAATGGGCAGCAGAATGCCCACGACCTTATCGACCACGGTCTTGCCGGCGGTACCGATCCATACGGCCAGGCACACAAAGATGTTGCACAGAATGCCGCGGAAGAAGATGGTGACGGCGCCGATCGTAACCTTACCGGCGGCGACACTCACCATGGTGTTAGCGACGGCCTCGCCGTTGAGTTTGTAAATGGCTGCCATGTAAATCAAAAAGACAACGAACAGGGCGCCAGCACAGTTGCCGATCCACACAATAGCCCAAGCCTTGAGCATCTGGACGAGCGTGATCTTTTTGCTCTTAAGCGCGCAGACCATAAGCGAGTTGCCGGTAAACAGTTCCGCGCCGCAAATGAGCACGAGCACCAGTCCCAGGCAAAAAGCAAGACCGCCCACGAAGCGCTGGGCGCCCCAGCCAAGCGTGGGATCGCTCAGAAAGACCGTGAAGAACAGGCCGCCGAAGGCGATGAACGCGCCGGCGAACATGGCGAGCAAAAAGGCCTTCGAGACCGGCAGGTTGGCCTTGGTAACGCCTGCGGCCTCGGTCTTCGCCTCGATCGCGGCGGACGCCAGGCAATCGGAGGGGGGGTATTCTGCCTTGCTCTGTGCCATGGAAATCACTTCTTTCTTACGATTCGGGACAAACGCTCCTGGTTCATTTGCCCGCGAGGTCGGACGGTATAAAAATAAACGCGAGCCAAATTAGCATATTGGCCTGCGATTATATAGCTTGGAGCGGGCGACGGAAAGTCCAAGGATTTGCTTCGCAAATCCTTGTTTCGCTGCGGGCCTTCGGCCCTTGCGTGCTGCGCTGGAAAATGCTCACGCATTTTCTCAGCTCCGCACCCTGGCGGGTTCGATTCCCGTCGCCCGGCGCGTAAACGAAAACAGCTCTGATCCCCAAAGGAAACCAAAGCCGTTAAAACAATTCTTATGGAGCGGGCGACGGGAATCGAACCCGCGTCATCAGCTTGGAAGGCTGGGGTTCTACCATTGAACTACGCCCGCAAGATATGGTCGGGACGACAGGATTTGAACCTGCGACATCCTGCTCCCAAAGCAGGCGCGCTACCAAACTGCGCCACGTCCCGAAGGTGTTGAGCAGCTAAGGTCTAAACCTTGCGTGTCCCAAAGCGAAGGAAATTATAGGGGAGACTCCCCGCCTGTGCAAGCGACGATACCCTAGCTCCTCGAATGTACGACAAACCGGCTGTGGAGCAGGCCGATCACAAACGCCACCACGGCAACCGGCGCCCACGCGGCTCCAATGTCTGCCAGCGGCAGCGCATCGAACGGCAGCCACGCGCCCGTAAAGAACGCATCGCGGACCGAGGTAATCACGCTCTGCACTGCGACAACGCCGCCGACCCAGACCCACACCTGCGGATGCGCGTCGCAAAAACCGTGCACCAGACCCATAAGCACCAGCACGATGGCGACGGGGTACAGGGCGTTGAGCATGGGCACCGAGAACATAAGAATCACGTCGAGGCCCACGTTGGAGAGCACGCACGAAAACGCTGCGAACACAAAGGCGAGAACCGCAAAGGGGCGGCGCATGGCCTCCTCGGAAGCCTCTGCTCCCCCTTCGACCACATACGTCTCACAGAAGTAGCGCGAGCAGCAGCTGATAAGGCCAATGCACACGTTCATGCAGGCAAGGAAGAAGATGGCGAAGACCACGACCGTGCCGGCAAGCCCAAAATGCATGGAGGCCGAACGGGCGAGGATGGCGGCGCCGTTGGTAGCGTCGGGCATCACGGTGCCGAGCTGCATACCGGCAAGTCCCAAGCCGCAGTAGATGATGGCCATGAGCACGCCGGCGATCACGCCGGAGCGCGAAATCTCGAAGGCCACGCGCTTGTCATCGGTAACGCCCAGCTCGTGGATGGTCTCGGCGATGATGATGCCAAAGGCGAGCGACGCGAGCAGGTCCATGGTCTGGTAGCCGGTCAAAAAGCCCTGCACGGCAGCACCGGCATCATAGGGAGCCTGCGGCGCGGCGGCGGGGCCCAGCGGCGAGACCATGGCGGCACCCACGACCAATACGATAAGGGCAATGAGCGCGGGGCCCGTAATGCGGCCGAGCACGCGTGTGATGACGCCCGGGCGCAGCGTGAGCGCAAACGCGACGACGAAGAAGCCGACGGCAAACACCAGGCGCGCCGTGCCGAGCGAGACGCCCTCGGGCAACAGCGGCACCAGCATCTCGAAGGCCGTGGAACTCGTACGCGGAATGGCCAGGCACGGGCCAATGGCCAGATACACCGCCGCGACAAAGAACTCGCCAAACTTGGGGTGCACGCGGCCAGCAAGCTCGCGCGCCGTTCCGGCAAGCGCCACGGCGATAAAGCCCATGACGGGCAGGCCGATGGCGGCAATTAGAAAGCCGAACATGGCGACCGGCGTGGCGGAACCTGCCTGCAGCGCCAGCAGCGGCGGAATAATGAGGTTGCCGGCGCCAAAGAGCATCGAGAACAGAGCGATGCCGACGGTGACGACATGGTCGGAGCGCAGACCGCGCGGAGCGGATGAAGCCATGGGACCACCTTTCGAGTCAAAACAAAAACGGGACGGGCAAAAGACCCGTCCCGCAAGTATATACGCTTTAGCAAGCTAAATCGCGCAAAGCTTCAATCGCGGCGTCAACTTCCTCGTCTGTGTTGAAATACCCAAACGAGAAGCGAACGACACCCTGGCGCTCGGTCCCCAACGCGCGGTGCATGAGCGGAGCGCAGTGGGCGCCGGGGCGCGTCGCAATCCCCCACCCTTGCATGAGCGCATCCGAGATCTCGGCCGAATCGATATCGCCCACGTTGAGCGAGACGATCGCCGAGCGTGCTGGCTGGTCGAAGGCGCCGTAGAGCTTGATCTCCGGGATTTCGCGCACGCCAGCGAGAAAGCGATCCGCCAGTGCCCGCTCATGCGCCGCGATCGCCTCGACCCCGCCTTGCGCCTCGATAAAGTCGAGACCTGCGGAAAGTCCCGCGATGCCGTGGCCGTTGAGCGTGCCCGCCTCAAGGCGCGTGGGCCACTCAAGCGGCTGCAGCGCATCGAAGCTGTGCACGCCCGTGCCGCCCATGGCCCACGGCGTCACGTCAATGCCCTCCGCCACGGCCAGCCCGCCGGTCCCCTGCGGACCCATGAGTCCCTTGTGGCCAGTAAAGCACACTACGTCGAGCCCCATGGCCTGCATATCGATATGCATCGCGCCGGCAGACTGCGAGGCGTCGACGATCACCAGCGCGCCGGCAGCATTGGCCATGGCCGCCACGTGCGCAATGTCGACCGCGTTGCCGGTCACATTGGAGGCGTGCGTCACCACCACAGCACGCGTACCGGGCGTGACCAGCCGCTCGAGCTCGTCGTAGTCGAGCACGCCGTTGGTATCACAGCTCGCATGCTCAACCGTCACACCCTGCTCTGCCGCCAGGCGGTTGAGCGGACGCAGCACGGAGTTGTGCTCGAGCACCGTCGTGACCACGCGGTCACCGGGACGCAGCACGCCATTGATGGCGGTGTTGAGCGCCGCCGTGGAGTTGGGCGTAAAGCACACATGGTCCGCCCTCGGGCAGCCCAAAAGGCGCGCGAGCTTGGCACGGCAAGCGTGAATCCTACGAGCGGCATCGAGGGCACCCGACGTGGCACCGCGCCCGGCATTGCCGAGCGAGCACATCGCCTGCGTCACGGCATCGATGACCGTCTGAGGCTTGTGCATGGTCGTCGCCGCGTTATCCAGGTAGATCATCGCACGACCTCCCACATATCAATCACGGTATAGCCCTCGGTGGGAACGCCCGCCGCGGTAAGCTCGCTGCGCAGCAGCTCCTCATCGGCAGGCAACGCCTTCCACGCCAGGCCGCAGCCGGCAGCGACCTCCCCGGGCACGGGAATCGTTCGCCCGGGAAGGCCGCGCTCGATGCACAGGGACTCGCAGCCCATGGCGGCCGCCGTGGTGGGAAACGTGATGACAAGCGCCGGGCGCTTCTCCCTCATGGCAACTCCAACCAATACGCTACGGACGCACGACGCGCACGGCCTGTTCCATCTTCTCCACGATCACGTACATGTTCGTGACCTCACCCACCGCGAGCTGATCCTTAATGCCAAAGTGATCGAGGCAGGTGCCGCAGGTGAGAATCTCGACACCCTGCTCCGCCAGGCCCTTCAGGTCATCGAGCACCGGCGAGCCCTCGACGGTGAGCTTGGCGCCGCCGTTGTAGAACAGCATGGTCGCGGGCAGCTCCTCCTGCTGCGTCACGGCAAAGATAAACGCCTTCATGAGCTTGTGGCCCAGCTCGTCGTCGCCACGGCCCATGCAGTCGGTGTAGACGGAAATGACGAGCCTGCCCTTGCCGGCGCTGGCATCACAGAAGGCAGCGCCATCCTGCTCGGGATCGGCCATGGCAACGGCGCCAGAGGTCGCCACGGTCACGTGCCACTCGGCGTCAGAAACCTTCTCGACCGAGGCCGTGCAGCCTTTCTCCTGCGCCATCTTGGAGATGTTCTTGACGGCGGTCTCGTTGTCGACCGAGGTCACGACGGCGCCCTCGCCATCGAGCTGCTTCAGAGCTTTGAGCGTCTTGACGACGGGCAGCGGGCAGGCATCGCCCATGGCATTGACTTCAATCTTGGAAGACATAGCAAATTCCTTTCGAAAGAGCCGTTCTAGAGAACGGCAAACAGTTACATAAACGTGCGGGCTAGCGAACAACGCGGACGGCAGGACCGCCCGGCTCCGCCTCGCACACGCGCCCGACAACGGCCGCGATGCGCCCCTCGGCATGCAGACAACGCGCAAGCCCATCCACATCGGCAGCAGGCGCCGCGATGAGCAAACCACCCGAGGTCTGCGGATCGTACAGCGCATCCAACATGCCCGGCTCCAGGTCCTCGTCGGCAGCCACACGCGGGCCAAAGAAGTCCTGGTTGCGGTAGGAACCCGCGGGGATAATGCCCAGACGTGCCATGTCGAGCACCTGATCAAAGAGCGGCACCGCCCCCGACGTAAGCTCGATCTGCACACCCGAGCCCTCGGCCATCTCGCACGCGTGCCCGATCAAGCCAAAACCCGTGACATCGGTGCAGCCGTGAAGCTCAAGTCCCTCGGCCAGACGAATCGGCGCCTCGTTGAGGGTGCGCATCGAGTCAAACATGGCTGCGGCCTCGTCCTGCTCGATGAGCTCGCCCTTAATGGCCGTGGTGATGATGCCCGAGCCGACCGCCTTGGTCAGCAGCAGAACATCGCCCACGTGCGCGCCGCTGTTGGCGAGCATGCGGTCGAGCGCGACAAAGCCGCTCACGGACAGGCCATACTTGGGCTCGTCGTCGTTGATGGTATGACCGCCCGCGATGGAGCAGCCGGCCTCGACGCACTTGTCGGCGCCACCCGCCAGAATCTGCCCGGCAACCTCAACGCCCAGGCAATTGGGAATGCACAGCAAGTTCATGGCATGGCTCGGCCGCCCGCCCATGGCGTAGATGTCCGACAGCGAGTTGGCCGCGGCGATCTGGCCGAACAGATAGGGATCGTCGACCATCGGCGGGAAGAAGTCGATGGACTGCACGAGACCCAAGTTCTCGCCAACGCGGAAAACGCTCGCATCGTCGGAGGTATCGAACCCCACGAGCAGGTTGTCGTTATGCACATTGGGTAAGTCGCCCAGGACCTGGGCGAGGGCTCCAGGAGCCAACTTAGCGGCTCAACCAGAGGCAGCGGTCATCTGCGTGAGCTTGATGAAATCGTCAGCCATCGATCCCTCCTCTCATAGGTCAATCTTTTCCTCCCAGTATACGCATGGTGGCGCCGCGAGCGGACGGCGTATCGCAACCCCTACGCGACGCAGCAGAAGGGACAAAGGGACTGTCCCTTTGTCACATTATCGACAAACCAGATGAATTCTCTTGGCATCGAAGTGCATGCGCAGGGTCTCGTCGGCCTGCGGCAGCTCGTCGGAAGCCACGCTCACCTTGTTGACCTTCCACTGCAGACGCGTGGGCGCATCGACACGTGGCACGTCCAACAGCACCAAGCGCTCAAAACGCGAATCGCTCACTCGGGCCACGTGCAGGTCATAGCTGTTGCGACCCCGCTCGGCACGGTTGTCCACATGGAAGTAGCTCGCACGAATACCCAGGTACGCCACGTTATCGGGAACCTCACGGCCCACGTTGAAGGTCATGCCCCAGTCCAGGGCCTCAACTTCCTGAAGCCCGATCTTGCGCGCACGGCTTGTGTTCTTGCAGCCCGTCAAGCGCAGCGCGGCCAACGTTTGCGGGCGTCGAACCACGTCCTCGACGGAGCCGACCTCCTCAACATGCCCGTTGTGCATCACGCAGATGCGCTCGCACAGACGGCATGCTTCGTCGATGTCGTGGCTCACGTAGAGCACGGTACGGTTGCACACATCGAACAGGTCGAGCATGTTCTGCTCAAGCGCGCTCTTGAGATACGCGTCGAGCGCGCTCATGGGCTCGTCGAACATAAAAATGCCCGGGTGTGCCGCCACCATGCGAGCAAGCGCCACACGCTGCTGCTGGCCGCCCGAGAGGCGCGCGGGATAACGGTCGGCAAAGTCGACCAGTCCAAAGATACCCAGGTAGCGCTCGGCAAGTTGTCTGCGCGCTGCGGCGTCGCCTGCACCCTCAACGCCGGCGCACACGTTATCGGCCACCGTCATATTAGGGAACAGCTGATAGTTTTGAAACATCAGGGCGCATTTTCGCTCCTGGGGCGAAAGGTTGATGCCCGTCGCAGAGTCAAAAAAGGTCATGCCGTTGACGACGATCTTGCCCTCGTCGGGTGTCTCCACGCCGGCAATGCAGCGCAACGTGCAGCTCTTGCCGCAACCCGAGGCGCCCAGGAGCGCCACACGCTCCTCGCCGGCCTCAAGCTGCATGTCGAGCATAAACCCGGGATAGCGTTTTTTGATATCCAAAACGAGCGACATAGCTTATCGACCTCCCTGCGGTGCTGCGTCATCGCGCATGAGCTCGGCCAGCGCCTCGCGATCGATACGCAAGGCATCGCCGCCCACCGGGTCGAGCGAATCGCCCTGTCCGACGAGCTCTTTGGCCTGCTTGCGCTCCGCACGGGAAAGGCCCCGCTCGCGATACTTTTGCGAATGCGCGGTGTACATGTTAATGAACAGAATGACCAAAAAACTAAACACGATCACGACGACGACCCAAAAGAGAGCCACCGACGTGTTGCCGCCCATCCACTCAAAGTAGATGGCGATGGGGATGGTCTGGGTAATGCCGGCGTAGTTGCCCGCAAAGAACAGGGTGCAGCCAAACTCGCCCATGGCACGCGCGAAGGCGAGCACCGTGCCGGCGGCAATCGAAGGCCAGCCAAGCGGCATCATAAGCTTGGTAAAGATGCGATGCTCAGACCATCCCAGGGTTCGTGCGGCGTCGAGCATCTGCGTGTCGAGGCTCTCAAAGGCTCCGAGCGCTGTGCGGTAGACCAGCGGGAACGACACAACGACGGCCGAAATAACCGCCGCGGGCCAGGTAAAAACGATCGAGATGCCGTGCGCGATCAGCCACTGGCCGACACCGGTCGAGCGGCCAAACAGCATGAGGAGCAGAAAGCCGCAGACCGTGGGCGGCAGCACCATAGGAATCGTAAAGACTGAATCGAGCAGGCCCTTGATGCGACTCGAGGTACCCATAGTCTTCCACGCGGCAAACAGGCCCAGCGCAAAGGCAATCACCAGGGCAAGGCCACTCGTTTTAATGGACACCCAAAACGGGCGATAGTCGATGCCGGTCAAAAAGGCGACAAGGGACGCCAAGGGCTCCCGTTCATCTTGCATCACAACGGATGATGCTTCCACGATTTGAGCGCTATCAAGCCAACGCGCGCCGCCCTTGGCATCACCCGAGGCTGATGCGATGACCACATAGCGGTCCCCATTCGCACCGCGCTCATCAAAGGCATAGGTATACCCACCGACATTAAACGCCGCTTCCGTCGTGGCATACCAAGGAAGATCCATGTCTTCCAGCCGTGCGCCTCCCATGCAGTTTGCGCCGTCAAGCTCGCAGACGAGAGCCTTGAGACCCGATGCGCACTCGTTGTCCTGCGGATCCAATCCATACTTCTCGACCGCCTTGGGCGATACCCACACCACAACGCGATCGGCAGCAGGCGCCACTATGAGGTCCGTGTCCCCTTCAACGGGAAACCGATAGCCCTCGGGCTGGCCCTCCATGACACGGGCGGTCCCCTTGGCTAACCGTTCAAAACCATCGAGCCCATAAGAAAGCCCCTTGGCGGTCACGGCAACCTGGGCCCCGCCCTCAGTACCACCGGCAAACGCCCATCCCGGCACCCAGCAAAGCGCGAGCGTCAAAGCACAGGCGACAAGAATGCGAAATCTATTACGCACGAAACGCTCCAAGGAAAGACGAGGACAGGGCAAAAGACAAAACGATGGGATTATCGCTCCAAGCCGCACTACGCGGAAAGCTCAAATCCGTACTTAGCCCAAATCTTCTGCGCCTTCTTGTTGGTCAGACAGAAGTCGATGAACGCCTTGGCCTCGTCGGCGTGCTCGGAGCTCTCGGCAACGGCACCCGGATACACGATGGGCTTGTGCGAATCCTCGGGGCACACGAAGGCCTCCTCGATGCCGTCGTAGCGGAAGATGTCGGAGCTGTAGACAAAGCCGGCCACGCAGTCGCCCGTAGAGACGTAAGCTGCGGCGGTGCCGACCTTGTCGGCCAGGGCCACCTTGTCGGCGAGCTCGGGTGCATACTCGCCGTCGTCGCCCTCGGTACCGGTGTAGAGCCCAACAGAAGCCAGCGCTTGGTTGGCATACTTGCCGGCGGGAACGGTCTTAGCGTCGCCGACGGCAATCTTGCCGTCCAGGTTCGCGACGTCGGCGATGGCCTCGACCTTGGTGTCGGAGCCCTCGGCACGAATAATCACGAGGTCGTTGACGAACATGTCCTCACGCGTGTCGGCGTCGACGAGCTCGGCGGCCTCGGCGTCGTCCATAGTGCCCTTGGAGGCCGTGATGAGCACGTCAACCGCGGCGCCGGCGCGCATCTGCTCGACAAGGTCGCCGGACGCCTTAAACTGCGTGTCGGCAAAGGTGGTACCCGTCTGCTCGGTGTAGAGCTTCTGAACCTCGGGCAGAGCCTTCTCGAGCGAGTTGGCGGCGAACACCTGCAGCCCGACGGCCTTCTTGAAAGAAGTCTTGGCAGAACCCGCATCGGAGCCGGCCGGCTCAGACGTCTTGTTGCCCGAGCAGCCAGCAAGGCCAAGGCCGGCAGCGGCGACAGCAGAAAGCGAGACGAATCCGCGGCGAGAAACCATATCGAACATGTTCAACCCTTTCGAGCGCTACGCCCGGGCACCCCGCCGCGGGCTTTATCCTGTAATTGAATTATACTTTAGCGCGAATAATGCTTGTGATAAGAAATTATCGTTTGATAATTTCTTATACCGATAGCCGCAAGACGCTCGCGTTGTCGCCGCTTAAAAAAGCGGAGCGACCCATAAGGTCACTCCGCTACAGGCAAGCAGTTTAGCGAGCGTGTCCACCGCCCGCCGTCATGTGGGCCGCGTGCTCCAGCTGGTCGCTCACGGCCTCCCAGCTTTCGCGAGCCGCCTTCGTGGATCCCGGAAAGTTGATGACAAGCGCAGCCCCACGCTGCATGCACACGGCGCGCGAAAGCATGGCACGGCGCGTCTTGGTCATAGAGTATGCACGGATCGCCTCGGCAATACCCGGCACATCGCGGTCGCAGACGGCACGCGTCGCCTCGGGCGTCACGTCGCGCATCGAAAGCCCCGTGCCGCCGCAGGTGATGACCACGTTGGCCTGGCAATCGTCGGCCGCAGCCACAATGGCAGCACCGATCTCGTCAACATCGTCATGCACCACCGTATGCGAGGCAACCATCCAGCCCTGCGCCGCGATGAGCTCCTCGAGCACAGCGCCTGCTTCGTCCTGGGCAAGATCGCGCGTATCCGAGCACGTCACGATCGAAATCTTCAACTCCATAGCATTCCTCCTACAGCACGGCGCCCTCGGGCAGATCGACACGGACGACATCCACGACGTCGCCCGGCTCAAGATCGCACGGACCCTCGTTGATGCGCAACAGGCAGTTCGCACGCTGCATGGTTCCGAGCAGCGCCGAGTTCTGGCTGTGCGCCTCGGTGACCGTAAGCTCACCCGTCTGCGTATCGCGCGCAACCGTGGCGCGATCATAGAAGCGTCGGTCCTGTCGCTTCTTCACGCCGTGGGTAAGAACCGCCTGCTGCACGGGACGCGCACCCTCGGCAAAGCCGCGCATCTTGCGAATCGCCGGGCGGGCGAGCATCTCAAAGCCCACGTATGCCGCCGCGGGGTTGCCCGAAAGCCCCAGATTGGGCTTGCCGCCGAGCAGGCCAAACGTAATGGCTTTGCCGGGACGCAACGAAATGCGATCGAACAGCACCTCGCCCTCGCGCCGAACCAGCGCCGTCACGTAGTCATAGTCGCCAGCCGAGGCGCCACCGCTCGTAATGACAAAATCGCACTCTTGCGCGGCGCGGTGCACCAGCTCGGCAATCGCCCGCTCGTCGTCGGGCGCAATGCCGTAGAACACTGGGTCGGCCCCAGCATCGAGCACCTCGGCCATTAACGCCGAGGAATTGGAATCGCGAATCTGCCCGCGTGCCGGCAGCTCGCTCGGCGCGACCAGCTCCGTGCCCAGCGAGATAATGCCCACGCGCGGAGCGGCATGGACCTTCACGCTCGCACACCCGGCGCTCGCCAACAAGCCGGCGCCCGCCGGAGCCACGACCTCGCCGGCGTGCATCACAACATCGCCGGCATGGGCCTCCTCGGCGGCAGAGCGAACGTTCTCCCCTACCTTGGCAGGCGCCGAGAACCTCACACGCGAACCCTCGTTGCCGTCACCGACGAGCACATCGACGATCTCATACTTCACCACGGCATCGGCACCTTCGGGTACCGGTGCGCCCGTCATGATGCGGACCGTCTCGCCCGCGCCAATTGTGCCCTCAAACACATGGCCCGCGGCCTCGTGTCCGATAACGTCGAGCGTCACCGGCGCCTCGCCAGATCCCTGCGCCAAATCCGCCGAGCGCACGGCATATCCGTCCATAGCGCTGTTAGCAAACGGCGAGATGTCGATATCGGCCACCGCGTCCTCTGCCAAGGGAAGACCGGCAGCCTGCCACACGGGAATCTCGACAACTTCGGTGCGATTCACGTGCGACAAGACGATCGCCTGTGCGTCCTCCAACGGAATGAGTTTCTCTGCCATATACACCTCTAGCATGCAACGGCGCACATCACGGGCGCCGATTCTTTATGTTTATCTCAGTATAATCCCCCGCCGCACGACGGCGACACGGCCCGTGCCCACGAATACACCTGTCGGTAACGGACGGCGAAACAGAACCAAAACCAACCAGCCGGTTTGTCACGTTTGGCACGTTCTATAATGCTCGTGTTGCAATCAAGAAGAGGAACGTATGGCTTTTACCGACAAACCCGAAAGCGCTAACGAGGCGCAGGATCATTCCCAGTCGCTCGACGACGGCGGCTTTTTCTCCCTTAACGACGTCATCATGGCCGGCAGGCATCAGCTCACCCGCTCCGAGCATCTCTTGGCTGCCGACACGCGCCGCAACGCCCGCAACCTACTCGCGAGCGCCAAGTTGCTCGCACTCGTCGTCATCGTCTCGCTCGCCATGGGCGTTGCCGCCTGGGCGTTTTTGACCTCGCTGAATATCGCGACCGACTATCGCGAGCACCATGCATGGGTCTACGCCTTGCTTCCCGTTGTGGGCGTTGCCACCGCATGGGTGTACAAAAACCACGGCCTTGCCGCCAAACGCGGTAACAACCTGGTCATCGACTCCGCTCTGGGCACACGCCTCATCCATATGCGCATGGCCGTTCTCACCTTCGTCTGCTCCACGCTCACGCACCTAACGGGCGGATCTGCCGGTCGCGAGGGGGCCGCGGTGCAGATTGGCGGCACCATCGCCAGCAACATCTCGAACCTCGCCCACCTCAAAAAACATGACCACCACGACCTCATGCTCGCCGGCATCTCGTCGGCCTTTGGCGCCGTATTCGGCTCGCCCCTTGCTGGAGCTTTCTTTGGCATGGAGATGTGCTTTATCGGCAAGATCGACTACACCGCGGGCATCTACTGCCTGGTCGCCTCGTTTACCGGCTACTTTACGTCACTTGCCTTGGGAACCGAGTACGAGGCGAATGTCATCGCCAGCGTTCCCAACATGACACCGCGGACGGTTGTCATCGTTGTTATCAGCGCAATTATCTTCGGTCTGACGGCACGCCTCTTTGCCTGGTCGGTTCGAACCGTCAAAAGCCTTTACGGTCGCTTTATCACCAATTACCTTACTCGCGCACTCGTGGGCGCACTCGTGGTTTTGGCCGCCTATGCCCTCCTTGACGCCTGGGACTACGCCGGCCTTTCCACGTGGCTTTCCGGCGCCGGATTTGCAGGCAACACCACCCTGGCGGACGCAGCCATCAAGTTGGTCGTCACAGCGCTTACCCTGGGCGCGGGCTTCCAAGGCGGCGAGGTCACGCCCCTGTTTGGCATCGGTGCGGCGCTCGGCGGATGGATTGGCTGCCTCGCTGGACTCGACCCGAGCTTTATGGCGGCTCTCGGCATGCTCGGCGTGTTCTGCGCCGGCCTCAACGTGCCCATCACCACCTGCATGATGGCCATCGACCTGTTCCACGGCACGGCTGCCGGGTTCTTTGTCATCGTGGCCTTTATCAGCTACCTAACCGGCGGACACCGCGGCGTGTACCCCGCCCAGCGCATCATCTCACCCAAGCGCCGCTCGCTTATTGTGGATGAGGGAGGTACGGTAGCGGATGCTATCGAGCGCCACAACGACCTGATAGAGTAGATGTAATTATCGCCGTGCAGCCACAATCGGGGCTAATTCGACCTGAGCGCGACCGCACTGTCATGTCACACGCCGGGAGTCGCCCCATGCACGCAACTGATTTTGGTCGCACGCTCATCATCGCCAACCCAGCCGCCCAGTCGGGTGCGGCACGCGAAGTTGCCGAGCGCCTGCAACGCTTTTTGGACATGACTGCACGCGCATCCCAGTTTGACCTGGTGTTGACCGAGCGTATGGGACACGCCAAGGAGCTGGCCGCACAGGCTCAGGGCTATCGCACCGTTATCGCACTCGGCGGCGACGGCGTGATTCACGAGGTCGTCAACGGGCTTATGACGCAAAAGGAGGACGCCCGCCCCGCTCTTGCCGTCCTGCCCGTGGGCTCCGGCAATGATTTTGCCCAGACGCTCGGCATCAACGATTTCTCCGGCAAGGATTATGGCGCGCTGCTCACCTGCGAGCTGCAGCGTCAGGACATCGGGCGCATTCGCTCGTGGAGCCCTGCGAGCGGCAGCGGCGAGGCTACCGTTGAGTACTACGACCAGACGCTTTCGGTCGGCATCGATGCCGCCATCGGCCTGGGCACCACTGAGCTGCGCAAAAAGACCGGCTTGACGGGCGCGCCGCTCTACACCCTTTCGGGACTTGAGCAGTTTGGCCTGCGCTACCGCAACTACCCCATGACAGTCAGCTTTGACGGCGCGCCCGCCGAGCGCGTGAGGGCGATCATCATGGCGATTCAGCTTGGTCCTACCTATGGCTCGGGCTATCGCATCTGCCCCGATGCCGACCCCTGCGACGGCATGCTCGACGTCTGCTACGCCTGCGGCCCCGTCCCTCGCGCGGTAGCCCTGCCTATGTTCCTTTCGGCCAAGGACGGCCACCATACCAAGTTGCCACCGGTTCGCATGCGCCGCTGCCGCCATGCCGAGCTAACTTTTGAGGAGCCCGACTACCCCATCCAGGCCGACGGCGAGCCCGTTGACGCCTCGCGCATCGAGGTCGACGTCCTCGGCAGCGCCCTCCAAGTTTGGCACCCTACCCGCTAGCAAGGCCAGCGGGGCAATCGACTACTCGTCACTGCTCGGCTTGCGGCGGTTGGCCTTTTTGATGGCGTTGAAGTGCTTGTCGTTGAGTCTACGCTGGCGGGAGCGCTGGGGCACCTTGGTCTTTACGCGTCGGCGCGGTGGACGCCCGCGACGCTCGAGCTCGGCGCGTAGTTTGCGCAGGCAGCTCGCGCGATTCTGGAACTGGCTGCGGCTCTCGCGCGCCGTCACGGTAATCCCCGAAGGGATATGCTTCATGCGCACCGCCGAGTCCGTCGTGTTCACGCCCTGGCCGCCCGGACCCGTCGCATGAAACACCTGCACCTCGCAATCGCGCGCCAGCTCCTCGGCCGACATCTCGGCATAGCGCGTATACTCGCGCCATCCCATCTTGTTCTCGTCCATATCAACACCTCCCCTCATACAAAAAATGTGACAAAGGGACAGTCCCTTTGTCACATCGCATACCAATCGCTTGTGTCGCGCGCTTAGGCGAAGGTGATCTCGCCGTTATCGCAGTCCATATCGGCGATACGGGCCAGGCTCTCAACGCGGAAGCCGCGCTCGCGGAGCTTATCGCCACCGCCCTGGAAGCCCTTCTCCACCGCAATGCCAATGCCGGACACCTCGGCACCCGCAGCCTCGCAGATCTTGATAAGACCCTCGAGCGCACAGCCGTTGGCCAGGAAGTCGTCGATAATCAGGACCTTATCGCCCTCGGAAAGGAAGCGCTTGCCCACGATGACGGGGTACTCCTTCTGCTTGGTAAAGGAGTAGATGGTCGTAGCGTACTGCTCGCCGTCGAGGTTGATGGACTGTGCCTTCTTGGCAAAGACCACCGGCACGCCGCCAAAGTGCTGAGCGGCAATGCAAGCCATGCCAATGCCCGAGGCCTCGATCGTCAGGATCTTGTTGATCTCGACATCCTTGAACAGACGGGCCCACTCGGCGCCCATATGGTCGAACAGCTCAACGTCGCACTGGTGGTTGAGGAAGGCATCAACCTTAAGGACGTTACCGGCCTTTACGATGCCGTCATGGCGAATACGATCCTCAAGCTCCTGCATGGCGCAACCCCTTCTCGCGGCAACGATACCGCGCGATTAATAAACGTTGTTCGATAGTCTACCACGGACCGACCCCCGCCCGTCCCACAAGCCACATCGCACCACAAACCAGTCTTTTTGGGACGGCGCGAATACGTGGCAGGCAGCCTCCCAACACGCTAATGGCGGGCGCGCATCTTCACCAAACGCACCATGGCGAGCGCAAAGCCCACAGCGGCCACAGCCATGAGCACGTAGAACACCGAGCGAAAGCCAAATAAGAACACATCCGAACGGCCTGCAACGAAACTGGTCACGGCCTCGCCCATCGCCACGCTCATCTGCCCATACAGGATATGCGACGCCGCCGTAATGCCCACTGCCATGCCGGCATAGCGCGCCAAACTGCCCAAGCTGCCCGCAAAACCGAGTGCCTCGCGCGGAGCCGAGCCCATATACAGCGAGTTGTTGGGACTCTGGAAAATCGACGTGCCGCACGACATAAACGCGACACAGCACACGATCACAGGGATGGAGGAGTGCTCGTCGAGCGTGCTTACCGCAAAGAGACCGCATACGTACACACCCAGGCCGACCGCCGTGGGGCCCTCGCAACCAATACGATCGGATATCGTGCCCGAAAGCGGGCCGATAAAAGCATTCACCATCGGAAGCGCCAAAAAGAGCAGTCCGGAAATGTCGGAACCAAAGCCATGGGCGTCCTGAAAATAGAACGGCAGGATAAACTCGGATGCGCCAATGCCAACGAATACGATGAGCATGCAGGCAAGGTTGATGGTGAAGGCCGAATTTGCAAAGCAGCGACGAGCGGCCTCGATCAGGGACATGGGGCGCTCGCCGGCCTCCGGCTTAACATGCGGCAACGTGTAGAGCCCCACGATAAACGAGATAACGCCAATGGGCAGGTTGATGAGGAAGATGCTCTCCCAGGGAAAGCTCGCCACCAGCATGCCGCCAAGCACAGGACCACACATCATGCCGAGGGCCACGAAGGTCGCAAGGATGCCCATGGCACGGCCGCGCTCGCGCGCTGGAAACGACTCGGTGATGATGCCCATGTTGTTTGCCATGGCCGCTGCGCAACCGACGCCCTGAACGATGCGCGCCAGAATAAGAACCTCGAGCGAGGCCGAAAGGCCACACAGCAGCGAGCCGAGCGTAAAAACGATGACACCCAGCTGGAACACGCCCACTTTGCCGCGCACGTCGCCCAAACGACCAAACGGCAACATGGCCACGCACGTCGCAAGCAGATACACCGAGCTCACCAGCTGAATGCGATCGAGGCCCACGCCCAGCTCCTTTTGCATCACGGGCAGTGCCACGGTCACGACGGTCGAATCCAGACACGCCATAAACGTCATGATGAGCACGGTAAACAGAATCGCCCATTTGTTCTTGCCATGGGTGTCGCCCTCTAGGGCGATGTGCTCGCGGCGCAGCTGCTCTGCGGTTTTCTCCATATCCATCCTTTCGAGTGGCCCAACGCAAAAAAACGGGGCCCCAATCGCCTGTAAACAGCCGCGATTGGGGTCCCGCCTACGGAATCGGAACGTAAAGGTCACCGAAGCCCCCTGTCGGCATCGGCGACTTATGCGAACGCTAGCCTAGCACTGCTCGAGCGCCTGCTCAAGGTCGGCAATCAGATCGGCCGTGTCCTCGAGGCCGCACGACAGGCGCACCATGTCGGCGGAGATGCCACAGGCGATGAGCTCCTCATCGTTCATCTGACGATGCGTGGCGTTAGCAGGATGCAGGCAGCAAGTGCGGGCGTCGGCCACATGCGTGGCGATCTGGGCGAGCTTGAGGCTCTTCATAAAGGTCTCGGCCGCCGCGCGACCACCGTTAAAGCCAAAGCTCACGACGCCACAAGTACCGTTGGGCATGTACTTCTGAGCCAGGTCATAGTACTTATCGCCCTCCAGGCCCGGATAGCTCACAAAGCGTACCTTGGGATGGCTCTGCAGGAACTTGGCAACGGCCAGGCCGTTCTCACAATGACGCGGCATGCGCACATGCAGGCTCTCGAGCGAGCTGTTCAGGAAGAAGGCCGCCTGCGGGTTCTGCATGGGGCCAAGGTCACGCATGAGCTGCGCGGTAGCCTTGGTGATGAAGGCACCCTCGCGACCGAACTTCTCGGCATAGGTCACGCCATGGTAGCTCTCATCGGGCGTGGTGAGACCCGGGAACTTGTCAGCATGGGCCATCCAGTCAAACTGACCGTGATCGACAATCACACCGCCCAGGTAGGCCGCGTGACCGTCCATGTACTTGGTGGTGGAGTGCGTAACGATGTCGGCGTCCCACTCAAAGGGACGGCACATCACGGGCGTCGGGAAGGTGTTGTCGACCATCAGCGGCACGCCGTGGTCATGCGCGGCCTTGGCAAAGCGCTCAATATCGAGCACGGCGAGGGCGGGATTAGCGATCGTCTCGCCAAAGACGAGCTTGGTGTTGGGCCGGAAGGCTGCCTCGAGCTCCTCGTCGGTGCAGTCGGGGGCAACAAAGGTGCAGGTGACACCCATACGACCCATGGTGTGGGCGAGCAGGTTGTAGGTACCGCCGTAGATGGCAGAGCTTGCGACCACGTGATCGCCGGCACCGGCCACGTTAAAGATCGCGAGGAAATTCGCAGCCATGCCCGAGCTCGTGAGCATCGCGGCAGTGCCGCCCTCCATCTCGCAGATCTTGGCAGCGACCAGATCGCACGTGGGGTTCTGCAGGCGGCTGTAGAAGTAGCCCGACTCCTCCAGGTCAAACAGCTTGCCCATGTGCTCGGACGTGTCGTACTTCCACGTGGTGGACTGGTAGATGGGCACCTGGCGCGGCTCCGCATCGCCCGGGCGATAGCCGCCCTGAACACACGTGGTACCGATGGTCTGCTCGCTCATATTTAGCTCCCTTGCCTGGGTTACATTTTATTCGGTTCACGATACCGCTACCCCGCACCCCTCTCAACCCATCCGCAAGGTAGGTTATTGGACAGAAGCATCGGGCTCATTCGCCCCACATCTTTAGTATTTGTCCGACAGAAAAACGGTGAGGTATGCATAAAGCTCTCGATGAACGAATGCGTCGGCAAGGGTACCATAGGCGGGTACACCACAAACAAGGAGACAACGATGAAGCACATCGATACGACCCAGCTCGACACCACCGCCTGCCAGGCTCAGGCTGCCGAATACCACACCCGTGGCTTTAACTGTGCCCAGGCCGTCGCCTGTACGCTCGCACCAGCCGTCGGCCTCGATCCCCAGATTGCCTTTACCCTCACCGAGGGCTTTGGCGCCGGCATGGGCGGCATGACCGAAACCTGCGGCGCCATCTCGGGCGCCGTGGCCATCATGGGCTTCGTGATGAGCGACTGCATGGAAAACCCCAAGACCAAGGGCCAGACCTACAAACTGTCGCGCGAGATCGCCAAACGTTTTGGCGAGAAGAACACGACGACCGTCTGCGGCACGCTCAAGGGCGTCGGATCGGATAAGGGTCCGCTCCGCAGCTGCCCCGGCTGCATCGACGATGCCGTCGAGATCGCCTGTGATGTGCTAAAGCAGCTCGCCGAGTAAACTGCGGCAACAGAAAACGACGGCCGGCGCGCTTGGGATCCATCCAAAAGCACGCCGGCCGTCGCCGTTAGAACTCGGCAAATTCTGGAGCGCCGACCTCGATTTGCTCGCGACCCGCCATAAGCTCGCGCATCTTAGCGCAAAATGGCTCCTGCTCCCCCGCCTTAAACACCAAATGAATCGTCACGGCGTCCGCGTAATCGGTGTCCGAAACCTTGGCATCCGAATCCTGGGCCAAACGAAGCACTTGCTCATACTGTGGATAGGCCACACGCACATCAACCGGCACGACGCTCGTCATCTCAACGATCTGCCCGGCTTCCTGAGCCGCAGCCACCGCCGTCTGCGTCGCCGCGGTATAGGCGCGTACCAAGCCACCAGGTCCCAACAACGTACCACCAAAATAGCGCGTCACTACGCAGCAAACATTTTTGAGCCCCGCTCCGCGCAGCACCTCGAGCGTCGGCATGCCGCTCGTACGGCTCGGCTCACCATCATCGCTCTGGCGCTCACGCCCATCGACCAAAATCCACGCGGGAACATTGTGTCGAGCGTCGTAATGACGCTTGCGAACCATCTCGATAAAGGCATTCGCCTCGTCCTCGGACTCAATATGGACCAGCTGGGCAATAAACCGGCTCTTGCGGTCCACAAACTCGCCCGAAGCCTCAATATTCGATTGCAGAGTAAAATAGCTGTCCAACAAAGCCCCTCAACAAAATAAAGCGCAGCAACAAACAGCCTCAATAAT
Source organism: Collinsella sp. OM06-18AC (assembly GCF_003438785.1). Taxonomy (NCBI): domain Bacteria; kingdom Bacillati; phylum Actinomycetota; class Coriobacteriia; order Coriobacteriales; family Coriobacteriaceae; genus Collinsella; species Collinsella sp. OM06-18AC. The sequence continues at coordinate 58,425 of NZ_QSTX01000006.1, read as the reverse complement.
ACGATAACCCTAGTAAAAAGAATGGCAACGCCGATGATTCCGTCAACGAAAGCGAGAACCCGTCAGCGCGAGCAAGGTGCCTTGAAAGCCGAGGGCATTGACCTTATGGTCATGCCCGAAGGTTTGAAAGGCAGATTGCCGCGCTGACGGGTTCGCAGCGTCAACAAAGTGCCGAGTGGGCCGATAAGCCGGGTTCTGTCGTGAACGGTCATTTATCTTGTCTGCACGTTACCGTGCAGCTCCACGCACGCTACCCGAACGCGGACCGGGCCGGCCCATAGCGTTCCTATTCGCGCTTGCTCCGGATGGGGCTTGCCAAGCCGCCATGTTGCCACGACGCTGGTGGTCTCTTACACCACCGTTTCAGCTTTTCCCTTTACGCCTTGCGGCGCAGGTGGGAGTCTTCTTTTCTGCGGCGCTTTCCGTCGGATCACTCCGCCCGGCCGTTAGCCGGCATCCCGCCCTCTGGAGCCCGGACTTTCCTCACGCGTACTGCAAGCAGCACATCGCGCGACCGTCTGGCCCACTCAGCAGTGCAAGAGTGTAACACACCGTTACCGCAGGCAATGGCACAACGCAAACGCTCGACACGATAAACCAAGAACCGCCATGCGTTACAATGATCCTGTCGATGGGCAACGTCGTCAGTCGAGACGCGACCGCGCTCCGCACCCCTCCGTCTACTCGGTGTGTTCCCGCCTCCTCCCCGAGGCGGGATGTCGGCTTTTTTCATGCACCGACAATCCAATAGCCTGTGGACAGCCCGGCAGCATTGCGCATCTCGGTGCCAAATGCAAAAAGGGACCCGTCCATTACGGACGGATCCCTTAAAACAAGTGATCGTCAAACCGATTTACTCGGCGTCGGTCTCCTCGTCCTTCTTCTCGGAAGGCAGCGGGGTAACCTCGATCTCGACGCCCAGAGTCTCAGCAGCAGACTTCATGGACAGGGAGATACGACGACGGTCGAGGTCGATCTCCATGACCTTGACCTGAACCTTGTCGCCAACGTGGGTGACCTGAGAAGGCTGGTCCACGTGCTTGTTGGCCATCTCGGAGATGTGCACCAGGCCCTCGATGCCCTCGCCCAGGTCGACGAAAGCGCCGAACGGGACAAGCTTGGTCACAGTGCCCTCGACGATAGCGCCGACGGGGTACTTCTTGACCAGTGCGCGCCACGGATCCTCGGTGGTCTGCTTGAGACCCAGGGAGATGCGCTCGCGGTTGAGGTCGACGTCGAGAACCTCGACCTCGACCTCCTGGCCGACCTTGACAACCTCGGAAGGATGGTTGACGTGGTTCCAGGAGAGCTCGGAGATGTGGATGAGGCCGTCGATACCGCCGAGGTCGACGAAGGCGCCGAAGTCGACGATGGAGGAAACGGTGCCCTGGAGACGCATGCCAGACTTGAGCTTGGACAGGATCTCGGAGCGCTCGGCCTTACGGGACTCCTCAAGCACGACGCGACGGGAGAGGACAACGTTGTTGCGGTTGCGGTCCATCTCGATGACGCGGGCCTCGATGCGGGTGCCCATGTAGGAGGTGAGGTCCTTGACGCGACGGAGGTCGACGAGGGAAGCGGGCAGGAAGCCACGCAGGCCGATGTCGAGGATCAGGCCGCCCTTGACAACCTCGATAACCTCGCCCTCGACGTTCTCGCCGGAGTTGAACTTCTCCTCGATGCGGTTCCAAGCACGCTCGTACTCGGCACGCTTCTTGGACAGGACCAGACGACCGTCCTTGTCCTCCTTCTGGAGAACCAGGGCCTCGATGGGATCACCGAGTGCAACGATGTCTGCAGGGTTAGCGTCCTTGCGGATGGACAGCTCGCGGACCGGGATAACGCCCTCGGACTTGAATCCGATGTCAACGAGCACCTCGTCATGCTCGATCTTAACGACAGTGCCGTTAACGAGATCGCCCTCATCAAAGTCGGTAATCGTACCGTCGATGAGGTTGTTCATCTCCTCCTCGTTGACATCGTCAAGAGAGAAAATGGACGAGTTCTGAATCTCACTCAAAGGTGGACCCCTTTCGAACTACGGGGCCCCGATTGCTAGGACCTACAGAAGGGTGCGACAAGCACACAACGTTTAGGAACACTCGGGAGCCGACAGATACTAATGTGACGCTTATGCAATCACGTTCGTATAGGTTACGGGGAAATGAGTTCGATTTCAAGCGTGAACTGCGATTTTTTACTCGTGTGGAGACTTTTTCGTAATCTTATGAACACACGTCTCCGCAACTTGACGATAACCAGCCAGGCATTCGGCTTTGGGGTAAAGTATCCGGAGCCAACGATTCTAGATCGATTTTTCGAGAAAGGTGCCCGCGTGCTCAAAGCAGTCGTTTTCGATATGGACGAAACGCTTCTTAGCATCAACCTCAACGCGTTCATCCTTCGATATTTTAAGGATGTCTCTTCGATGCTCGCGGATATCGGGCGCCGCAGCCGCGGTGGCACGATGGCACGCCTCGGCACCATCCTGGTCGACCTCAACGCCAATCGCCGCAGCAGCACGGACAATCGCACCAATCTTGAGTTTTACCAAGAAGAGGTCGAGCGCCGATGCGGCATTTGCCTCTCGGACCCACTTATCTACGAGGCGTTTACCTACTACGACCGCGAAGTTCTTCCGTACAAGAATGACGAACTCATCAACGCCCATGCCATGCCGGGCGCACACGCCGCGCTTCAGACCGTACAGGACGCAGGGCTGCGCTGCGCGCTCTTTACCAACCCCAGCTTTCCGCAGGGGGCCATCGAGTGCCGCATGGGTTGGGGCGACCTGGCCGACGCCCCCTTTGAGCTCGTCACGCACATGGGAAACGCCACCCGCTGCAAGCCTGATGCCACCTACTATCTAGAGCAGCTTCAGGTGATGGGACTCGAACCGCACGAGGTCCTTATGGTGGGCAACGATCCCAAACGCGACTTCCCTAGTCCCGCCTGCGGCATTCAGACTGCCTATGTAGGCCAGGGCAAGCCCAACCGAGTCACCTGGCGCGGAACCATGGAAGGCTTCGCCCGCGACTTTAACGCCGTAGTAGAAGCCTTCTACGAACACCAAGTAGCCGACGAACTGTCCTAGCACACTTGGGTTTTGCCGATCATGATGTTGAGGATCTCGACGTCGGTATCTTTCATGCCCACACGGCCTACGTAGCCCATACTGGCGATTGTCTGCTCAACGGTATCTTGGATCAGGCCCTCGCCGGCGCGGAAGCCGCGACCCTGCATGGCCATATCATGGCCCAGAATCGCTGCATCGACGGCAGCCGAGATCTTGGCGGCACAGCTCGCCTTGGCGCCGTCGCACACGATGCCGCCCACGTTACCGAGCGTATTCGAGACCGTCGCGCCAATCTGCTCGCACGTGCCACCGCACAGCCAGGTAATCGCAGCGCCGGCGCCGCACGCGGCGCAAATAGCACCGCAAAACGCCGAAAGCGCACCAATATAGCTCTTGATATGCACGGCGATAAGATCGGACAGCATCACGGCGCGCACCAGACGCTCGTGGTCGCAACGCAGGTACTCGGCATACTCCATGACGGGCAATGCGCAGGTAATGCCTTGATTGCCCGAGCCGCACACAATGGCAACCGGCAGCGCGCAACCGTTCATGCGGGCGTCGGACCCGGCGGCCGCACGGGCACGGGCACGGCAGGCGACGTCATCGGCACGAGCACCCAGCAGCGTACGACCCACCTCGGCGCCCCAAGCGTGCGCAAGGCCCTCGGCACTGATTGCGCCATTCAGCTCAATCTGACGCTCAACGGCAGCGCGGGCGCCCTCAATGTCACCGTCCTCGATAAAGTCGATGATGGAATCAATGGACATGGGCGTATCGGCGTTATCTGCCGCACGCTCGGCCACCACGCGCTCGGCGCAGGCGGCGCACTCCCCCGCCGACTTGCCGCATACCGGAATACCATCGAGCGTATGGCACGTGACATTAGTGTGGTGATCGGTAATCTCGACGACCGCGGTATGGCCCCCGGCCGTCGCAGTCACCTTGATGTAGAGGTTGGGCACACCCTCGACAAGCGACACATCGCAGTAGCCAGCGTCGGCGAGGAGCTCGGCCACACGAGCGCGGTCTTCATCGTTAACGCTCTCGAGCACCTCGAGCGCGCTCTTGGCGTCACCGCCCACGGCGCCCAGCACGGCCGCGGCCTCAATACCGTGCATGCCGCCCGAGTTGGGCACGGTCACGCTCTTAACGTTCTTGATGATGTTGCCTGAGCAGGCAACATCCATATGATCGGGTTCGCAACCGAGCGTCTGGCTCGCCAGCGCCGCTGCATAGGCAACGGCAATGGGCTCGGTGCAGCCAAGTGCGCAGACAAGCTCGCGGTTCAAGACATCGCAAAAAGCGGCATCGCGGATGGAATCGGTAGGCATAGGAATCTCCTGCTTACATAACGGACTGGGCTCTCGATAATAGTTAGCTCTTTTATTTGATAACAATGCATCAAAAACCGCAACCATGGTTCCGACGGACGGCGTTCAAGCGCAATCTGACGGCATTCATTCATGAAAAGCTAGTCTTGTTGCATGCTAAAGCGTTTGACCAAAAAACGCCCGAGCGTTTACACAAAAGTCGCGTTATCATGCAGTCGAACGCGGTAAAACCTTTAGCAATTCCGCCGCACGGACCAGAGAGGAACCACTCATGAAGATCGGTATCGGTAACGACCACGCCGCCGTCGAGCTCAAGAACATCATTTCCGAGCACCTGAAGGAGCGCGGCTGCGAGGTCGTGAACTATGGCACCGACACCTCCGAGAGCTTCGACTACCCCATCGCCGGTTACAAGGTGGGCAAGGCCGTGGCCAACGGTGACGTCGACCTGGGTATCCTGATCTGCGGTACCGGCGTCGGCATCAGCCTGGCCGCCAATAAGGTCGAGGGCGTACGCGCCGTCGTGTGCTCCGAGCCCTTCAGCGCCAAGCTCTCCCGTATGCACAACAACACCAACGTGCTGGCCTTTGGCGCCCGCGTCGTTGGCTCCGAGCTCGCTAAGATGATCGTCGACGAGTGGCTCGACGCCGAGTTCGAGGGCGGCCGCCACGAGCGTCGCGTCAACCTCCTCAACGAGATCGACCAGACCCGCGGTCTCAAGGTCGTCGACGAGGCCTAAAAACTTACAACGCCATACGCTAGCGACAGCCCCCGCCTGGAATGCACGCACATTCCAGGCGGGGGCTCTTTAGTAGATTTCTAGACATGTCCCAAAAATCTACTGGAATATAAAAGGACGCCGCGGATGGAGTTCCGCGGCGCCCAAGCCACACGCTAACAGCTTTAAGGAGTCAAAGCTGGTTTAGCCAAAGAAGCGCTTGATCTCGATCTCGGCGTTCTCCAGGCAGTCGGAGCCGTGGATCACGTTGGCGTTGACATCGACGGCGAAGTCGCCGCGGATGGTGCCAGGAGCAGCATCAAGCGGGTTGGTGGCGCCCATAAGGGTGCGCATCTTGGAGACAGCGGAAAGACCGGAAACAACCATCTTGACGACCGGACCGCTCGTCATAAAGTCGCAGAGACCGCCAAAGAAGGGCTTGTCGGCCAGATGGGCGTAGTGCTCCTCGACGGTAGCGCGCTCGAGCGTGGTCATCTCCATGCGCTCGATGACAAGGCCGCTACGCTCAATACGAGCAACGATCTCGCCGATCTTGCGATCGCGCACCGCGTCGGGCTTAATCATGATGAAGGTCTTCTCGATAGCCATAAGGTAGCCTTTCAAGTAGGTTCGCGCGTGCCCAAGTCCCATTCCGGCACCCGCCTGGACTGCATCGTAACAGAGTTTTAGCTGCAGTTAAACAAAAAGCTGTTTATTGAAACGCTGCAATTCATTAAAGCGCTCCATATGTGTCACTTCTGTTTCGAAGCCCGATTAGAGTACCATCCGACCGCTCATCAACCGCATGGAACAGAGCGGGCGGTCGGTTGCCACCCGCGAACGTACCCCCTTCACAACCTGCCCAAAGGTCCTACAGAAGTTCTCGACAAGCTCCTTCCTTCTCTATAACAAAACGGGCGCCCACCGTAGCAGGCACCCGTAAAGGCAAGATATGATGAACGCACCAGACAGACGCATCCAATAAGCTAATTAGCTCCGTGGCCCATCTCGACGACCTTGGTCAACGAGCCAAACACGCCCTCATCGGCCGCAAGCTGCGTCTCGGCGCGCCCCAACTGCACGGCAACGGCGGCAGGAGCGGTGCCGCCCTCGGTCGTGCGCGCGGCAACGATCGACGGGATGTCGAGCGCCTCGGTAATATCGCGCTCAAAGAGCGGGCTTGCCTCCTGAAACACCTCAAACGGCAGGTCCTCAAGATTGCAGCCGCGCTTCTCACACATCAGGACCAGATGGCCCACCACGGCATGCGCCTCACGGAACGGCAGGCCGCGCTTTGCCAGGTAATCGGCAACATCAGTGGCTGCCAAGTGGCCCACGCCACACTCGCGCGCCATGGCGACCTCGTTGACAGTCCAGGTCGAGATCATGCCCGCCATAACGGACAGGCACTGCATAAGCGTATGTGCGGTATCGAGCGCGCCCTCCTTGTCCTCCTGCAAGTCCTTGTTATAAGCGAGCGGCAGGCCCTTCATGGTTACCAGCAGCTGCACCAGGTTGCCGTACACGCGACCGCTCTTACCGCGGATAAGCTCGGCAAAGTCGGGATTCTTCTTCTGCGGCATGATAGACGAGCCGGTGGAGTAGGAGTCTGAAAGCGTGATAAAGCCAAATTCGGAGCTCGACCACAGCACGATCTCCTCGGAAAGACGCGACAGGTGCATCGCCATGACGGATCCGGCGTAATGCAGATCGAGCAGGAAATCACGGTCGGAAACCGCATCGAGCGAGTTGGGAATCACGCCCGCAAAGCCAAGTTCGGCAGCCGTCATCTGGCGATCGAGCGGATAGCTCGTACCGGCAAGTGCTGCAGCACCCAGCGGGCAGTTGTCGGCGGCGTCAAAGGCAGCCTTCAGGCGCGTAAAGTCGCGCGCGAACATCCAGGAATACGCCAGCAGATGATGCGAGAGCAGCACGGGCTGAGCGTGCTGCATATGCGTGTAGCCCGGCAGAATCACCTTGTCGTACTTCTTGGCCGCATCCACCAGCACATGGCGCAGCTCAAGATTGACCTCCATGAGCTCCTTGGCCAGCGCCTTGACGCCCAGGCGCGTATCGGTCGCCACCTGGTCGTTGCGCGAACGCCCAGTATGCAAGCGCTTGCCAGCCTCGCCGATACGACGCGTCAGCTCGCTTTCGATGGACATATGAATGTCCTCGTCGTTGATATCGAAGGTGAAGTTGCCGGCATCGATATCCTGTTCGATTCCGGTCAGGCCCTCGGCAATCGCCTGCTCGTCCTCGGTGCTGATAATGCCCTGGGCCGCCAGCATCTTGGCATGTGCCTTAGATCCGGCGATATCCTGCTTATAGAGATGTTTGTCAACCGGCAACGACGCGCCAAACTCCTGCGTGACCTCGGCCACGCCCGCCTCAAAACGACCGCCCCAAAGAGCCATGGAACCGTCCCCTTTCATCAAATCCCAAAACAAGCGCCCAAAGCAATGCGCCCTGTCGCTGAAGCGATTTCTCAACCGCTAGTTTTGCATATTCCCCACCATGTGCGAGGCCCTATAGCTAATTTGCAAAGAAGTGACGCGCCATGCACTTGGCGCCCAACGTCTCCCTCCGAATGTTGCCCTGCGAACCATCGATCCAGGCCTTTAGGCTCATAGGAACGTCCTCGACCTTTGCAGCATCGAACTCGGGCGCGAGGGCAAGTAAAGCATGCGCGATAGCATCGAACATAATGGATACTCCCCATATATATAGGCGCAGGGCCGTCAAATTGATAGGAGGAGCCCCGCCGGACAACCCCGGCGGGGCTCGGACTCAGCCGCAGACGCGGCATCATATATGCGGGCGGAACGTAGGGGCCACCGATGTTAAGAAGTGTCAGCAAGCATAACGAAAGGCAGGGACCCCATGCGCCCGTTATGTATCACGCGGATGGGCCGCGCGGATACCAAAGGAAGGAGGTGCTAGGCCTGGGCGGCAGCAGAGCTGGGGCCCTGGACCTTAGCCCACGTCTTGAGCGACAGCGTATCGATCTCGATAAAGCCGGCGCTGGCCTTCTCGTCAAACGTAGTGTCGCGGTCGTAGGTAGCCAGACCGTAGTCATACAGGCTAAACGGGCTCTTGCGGCCGACGACATGGCAGTTGCCCTTAAAGAACTTCAGACGGACGGTGCCGGTCACGCACTTCTGGGTGTCGGCCATAAAGGCATCGAGCGCGTTTTTGAGCGGGCTGTACCACTGGCCGTTGTACACGGCGGTGGCCCAATCCTGCTCGAGCTTAATCTTGGTCTTGAGCAGGTCGCCCTCGACGCAGATGTCCTCGAGCGCCTTGTGGGCGGTGATGAGCGTCAGGGCGCCAGGAACCTCGTAGCACTCGCGACTCTTGAGGCCCACCAGACGATCCTCGACCAGGTCGAGACGGCCAAAGCCGTTGTCACCTGAAATCTTGTTGAGGGCGATGACGATCTCGGAGAGTTTCATCTTCTTGCCATCGACGGCGACGGGCTTGCCCGCCTCAAACTCAATCTCGGTGTAGGTCGGGGTGTCCGGCGTGTCCTCGGGGTTCTTGGTCATAACCCAGGCGTCGTCGAGCGGCTCGTTCCAGGGATCCTCCAGGTGACCGCACTCGATGGCGCGACCCCACAGGTTGTCGTCGATGGAATAGGGGTTGTCGTTGGCGCCCTCGGGAACCGGCACGTTGTGGGCGTGAGCATAGGCAACCTCATCGGGACGGCACTTCAGATCCCACTCGCGAACCGGGGCGATAACCTTAAGCTCGGGGTCGAGGGCCTTGACGGCAGCCTCAAAACGAACCTGGTCGTTACCCTTGCCGGTGCAGCCGTGGGCGACGTAGGTCGCGCCAAACTCGTGAGCGACCTCGACAAGCTTCTTGGCGAGCAGCGGGCGAGACAGCGCGGAGAGCAGCGGGTACTTGTTCTCGTACATGGAGTTTGCGGCGATGGCCTTAGTCAGGAACTCATCGGAGAACTCGTCGCGCAGGTCGAGCACCTGGCAATCGAGAACGCCCAGGTCAAGCGCCTTCCGCTTCTTGGCATCCAAGCCGGTCTCCTCCTGGCCCACGTTGCCGCAGACGCAAACGACATCGAGATTCTTCTCGTCCTGGAGCCACTTGACACATACGGATGTATCAAGACCACCGGAATATGCGAGAACGACTTTTTCCTTGCTCATGGCTGTTTCCTTTCGCCCTTGGTAGCTAGTTAGAACATCGGTCAGTTGCAAGTCATTTCGAGGTCAAAAAACCGTGCAATATCAGGTTAAATAGCAAAAAGCAGCACAGCATGCCCTAGAAACATGCGTTTATATCGTGCTAAAACCCAACGACCTCAAAATGACTCTGTTGAGGCAATTCGCCCCATGCGGACAGAGACGATTGTTATCGTCGTCGGGAAATTGCGCGCTGGCGTCGGATGGCATTATCTGCAGTGGTGATGATCTTTACGAACTGCATCTGCCTCTCCTTTCACCTATCGCCGGGCGCAATTCTAATATCGTAAACGGTACCTTTTCTTCGGTAAGCGGTTGTATTTCCGTCTCCGTTTTCGATGGTCGCTATATTACGCTAAAGTGCCCGCAGCACAAGCGACAAATTCAAATTTCTGAAAAGTTTTTTCATTACTTTGTGAAGCGTGGTGCAAATACGCTCCGTTCCTGCGACAATACGCTCAGTTACTGGTTGATGGTTATAACGTCTGAAACAATTTCGAAACGAAAGGCGCGCTTTTATGCAAACTTACGAATCGGACACCAATATCGGAAGCATTAAGATTCTCGCCGTCGACATGGACAAGACGCTGCTCACCGACAAGCGCGTGTTGCCGCAGGGTCTTGATGAGCGCCTGGACAAGCTCGCCGACGCAGGCATTGTATTCTGCCCCGCCAGCGGACGCCCCGCCCCCAAACTCGAGGAAATGTTCGAGAGCATTAAGAACCGCCTTGCTTTTTGTCCCGACAACGGAGCCTGCGTCATCTATCGCGGCAGCTATATCTATAAGAGCAACATCGATGTGGCGCTGTATCAGCAGGTGCTCGCCCGTGCCTCGGAGGACCCGCGTGCCGTTCCCGTCTTGTGCTGCTACGACGAGTTCTATGTGCTCGCCCGCGACCATCAGTACCACGACGAGATCAGCGTGTACTACAACACGATCAACTACGTCGATAGCTTTGAGGGCCTTGATATCGAGTCCAACAAGATTTCGATCTTCTTCCCCGCCTACGATGCCGAGCCAGCGTTTCGCGAGGACTACAGCCCCGAGTTCTCGGACAAGCTCTACGTCACGAACGCCGGGCGCGAGTGGATCGACTTCATGAACCTGGGCGTCGACAAGGGGTCGGGCGTAGCACATCTCTGCGAGCGCCTGGGCATCGATATCGCCGACGCCGCTGCCGTGGGCGATACGTACAACGACATCCCCATGCTGGAGCGCGTCGGGCATAGCTTTATCGTGGACAATGCCGAGGAGCACATGAACGCGCATGCCAAATGGCGCATTCCGAGCAACAACGACGGGGGCGTACTGACGCTCATCGACGCCATCTTGGCGGCTCGTTAACGGGGCTCGTCGGACCCGGCCGGGCGCCAAGATGGCGTCTTGAGTGTCTAGATACTTAGCTGAAATGATTTGAGCAGAGGGGAGCTCCTTGTTGGGAGGGGCTCCCATCTGTTTTGGTTACTGTGGGACAAATTAATCAGTAGTGTTTGTCCCAAATCTTAAGTATGTGGGGGCTTGCGTCTTGGGCGAGCTTGCCTTACGGAGTGCTTCCCTATTTCGCGTCGGCCCAGGTTATGCCGGTGCTGGCTTCGGCGATCAACGGTACGCGGAGGTCTACTACGTGTTCCATGACGTCGCGGACCATGGCGGTGAGGCGCTCGACTTCGTCGACGGGGCACTCAAAGTCCAGTTCGTCGTGTACCTGCAGGATCATGTGGGCGGCAAAGCCTTCTTCCAAGCGACGGCTTACGCGGGCCATGGCGATCTTGATGATGTCGGCGGCGGTGCCCTGCATGGGGTGGTTCATGGCCGTACGCTCACCAAAGCCGCGGAGCTGTGGGTTTTTGGCCTTGAGCTCGGGAATATGGCGTCTGCGGCCATACATGGTCTCGGCATAGCCCGTCTGCTTGGCTCGCGCCACCACATTGTCGAGGAACGTGCGCACGCCCGGGTAGGCCTCGTAGTAGCGATCGATCATATCGCGCGCCTCGGCCATCGAGATGTGCAGCGACTGCGACAGTCCATAGGCCTGCTGGCCGTACACGATGCCAAAGTTCACGGCCTTGGCGCGGCTACGCAGGTCGGGTGTCACCTCGGACACCGGCACGCCAAATACGCGCGCGGCCGTCTCGGCATGGAAGTCCTCGCCCTCGTTGAAGGCGCGCACCAGGTGCTCGTCACCCGAAAGATGCGCGAGCAGGCGCAGCTCGATCTGCGAGTAGTCCACCGCCAAAAAGACGCTGCCCTCGCCCGCCGAGAACGCCGTCTTGACGGTACGCCCCAGCTCCGAGCGCGTCGGAATGTTTTGCAGATTGGGGTCGCTCGAAGACAAACGCCCCGTCGCGGTGATGGTCTGGTTGTACGTGGTGTGCACACGCCCGTCACCACGGCGCAGCGGGCCCAGCGTGTCCAGATAGGTCGACTTAATCTTGGACTTCTCACGCCAGTCCAAAATCAGGCGCACGATCTCGTGGTCGCGGGCAAGGTCGCTCAGCACCTTGGCGTTGGTCGAATAGTAGCCGCGCTTGGTCTTTTTGAGGCCCTTGGTCGGAAGTCCCATAACATCAAACAGCACGTGCGAGAGTTGCATGGGGCTGCCGATGTTAAAGGTCTCGTCGCCGGCCAGGTCGCGAATGCTGCGCTCGACATCGGCAATCTGGGTCGCCAGGCCCTCGGACAGACTGTGCAGGCGGTCGGGGTCCACGAGCATGCCCGCGCGCTCCATCTTGGCAAGCACCGGCACGAGCGGCATCTCGATCCCATCGAACACGTTGGCGGCGTTCTCGCGGGCCATGCGGTCACGCAGCGGTGCAACCAGCGCCAGCGTCAAGGCCGCCGTGCGAGCGGCGGGCGCAGGAGCGTCCTCGCCAGCACCCTCTGCGCCGCGCGCCGCAGGCAGCGCCATCTGCAGATATGTATCGGCCAGATACACCTCGTCAAACTCGGAGCGGTCGGAATCCAACAGGTAGGCGGCAACAACGGTATCGAAGATGCGCGTGGAATCGACTGCCAGCGGATCCATGAGCTCGAGCTCAGAAGAATCGATGGGCGAAAGCTCATGCAAAAGCGCCTTCATATCCGGGCTCGCCACACGGCCTTCCATAAACAGACGCGCGAGCACGCCGGCAATCACGCCGTGGGCGAAGTTGAAGCCCTCAACCTCAGCCGCCGCACCGCTGTCGCCCTCCTCGAGCGCAAACAGGCCCTTGGACGTCGCCAACCACAGCGTGCGCGTCAGCCCAAAGAGCGCGCCCTCTTCCTTGTCATCGTCCACCACGGCGGCGACCCACTCGCCGGCATCAATCACGCGGGAGACCTCAGCCGCAACGGCACCAAGCGCGCCAGCATCGCCGGCGGCTGCGCGCAAAACGGCGGGAATCTCAAACGTGCTGGCAGCTGCCCCGCCCTCGCCGCCGATCAGCGCCAAGAAACGGTTCTGCATGGCGGTGATACCAAGCGTGCCCAGCGCCGCGGAAACCTCATCGGCGGAAAACGCCGGGAAGGACGTCGCCTCAAAATCGAGCTCAACGGGTGCATCGGTGCGGATGGTCGCCACCTTACGGCTCAGCAGCGCGTCGTCGATGTGTGCGCGCAGGTTTTCTCCCATCTTGCCCTTGACCTCGTCAGCATGCGCGATGACCTCGTCAAGGCTGCCGTACTGCGCGATGAGCGCACTCGCCTTTTTGGGGCCGATGCCCGGTACGCCGGGAATGTTGTCGGACGTATCGCCCTTCAGGCCGTAAAAATCGGGCACGAGCGCCGGTGTAATGCCGTGATACAGGTCGTCCACGCTCTCGGGCGTCATAATCGCCACGTCGGACAGGCCTTTGCGGGTCGAGACCACGTTGACGTGCTCGGTCACGAGCTGATACATGTCGCGGTCGCCGGTCACCAGCAGCATGTCGCAGCCGGCCTCCTCGCCCAGGCGCGCCATGGTGCCCAGGATATCGTCGCCTTCCCAGCCCTCGGACTGCAAAATCGGCACGTTGAGCGCGGCGAGCAGCTCCTTAATCATGGGGAACTGCGCGTGCAAGTCGGGGTCCATGGGCGGGCGTTGCGCCTTATACTGCGGCAGCATCTCCATGCGCACGCGCGGTTTGCCCTTGTCAAACGCCACGACCACACCGTCGGGGTTAAAGGCATCGATCATCTTAAGAAACATGTTCAGAAAGCCAAAGATCGCGTTGGTGGGGCGACCGTCCGGCGCGTTCATGGTCGGCGGCACGGCGTGGAAGGCGCGGTGCATGAGCGAGTTGCCGTCGATAACGGCAAAAGTGCGGCGCTTGTCAGACATATTGAATACCTCGCTTTGGGCTGGGCACGGTTTGCTCACACCAGTTTACACGCTCCCTGCCCCGCGGCCACCGCACATCAAGCTCCCCCGCCACCGTGAGCCCGCGCGTGATACGATGGCTCACGGTACATCAACCAGCACGATCGATCCGAAAGGAGCCTGCGTCATGGAGCGTCCCTGCGCATGGAAAAAGTACACGCCACAGCAAGTCGAGGAGCTCGAGGAGCTTTGCCGCGGCTATAAGCAGTTTTTGAGCGAGAATAAGACCGAGCGTCTGTGCGTCAAGACCGGTATCAAGATGGCCGAGGAGGCGGGCTACGTCAACCTGGAGACCGTGATCGCCGAGGGCCGCGCGCTCAAGGCCGGCGACAAGGTGTACGCCGCCAACCACGGCAAAGACCTCATGCTCGTCAACCTGGGTACCGCCCCGCTCGAGCAGGGCTTTAACATCCTGGGTGCCCACGTGGACTCGCCGCGCCTGGACCTCAAGCAGAATCCCGCCTTCGAGGCCGGCGACATGGCCTACCTCGACACGCACTACTACGGCGGCGTCAAGAGCTACCACTGGGTAGCCTCCCCGCTCGCGCTTGTGGGCGTCATCTGCAAAAAGGACGGCACCACCGTCGACATCAACATCGGCGACAAGGCGGACGACCCGGTCTTTACCATCTCCGACCTGCTGATCCACCTCTCGAGCGAGCAGATGTCCAAGCCCGCCAAGGACGCCGTCGACGCCGAGATCCTCGACGTGATCGTGGGCGGCCGCCCCGTCAAGTTTGACGAGGACGACAAGGACGCCCCCAAGGAGCCCGTCAAACAGATGTTCCTGGACATCCTCAAGGAACAGTACGACGTCGAGGAGGAGGACTTCCTCTCTGCCGAGATCGAGGTCGTGCCCGCCGGCCCCGCCCGCGACATGGGTCTCGACCGCTCCATGATCTTGGGCTATGGCCACGACGACCGCGTCTGCGCTTACCCCTCCATGCTCGCCCAGATCAACGTGGCAGACGTCGAGCGTACGAGTATCACGCTCATCGTCGACAAGGAGGAGATCGGCTCCGTGGGCGCCACCGGCATGACGAGCCGTTTCTTCGAGAACACCGTCGCCGAGATCATGACGCTCGCCGGCGAGAGCAGCCCGCTGGCCCTGCGCCGCGCACTCGCCCGCAGCCGCATGCTCTCCTCTGACGTGTCCGCCGGCTTTGACCCGGGCTACGCCGGCAAGTTCGAGACCAAGAACGCCGCCTTTATGGGTCGCGGCCTGTGCTTTAACAAATACACGGGCAGCCGTGGCAAGGGCGGCTCCAACGACGCCGACGCCGAGTATGTGGCCCTCATCCGCGACATCATGGACGAGGCAGGCGTGGACTTCCAGACCTGCGAGCTCGGCCGCGTCAACGCGGGTGGCGGCGGCACCATCGCCTACATCATGGCCGAGTATGGCATGAACGTCATCGACTCCGGCGTTGCCGTCCTGTCCATGCACGCCCTGTGGGAGGTCGCCAACAAGGCCGATATCTACGAGGCCTATCGCGGCTACAAGGCCTTCATCGAGCGCGCCTAACCGACCCTTCATCCGTTGCGGTGAAATACGGACTAAACTGGCCCATAAACGGCCCAAACGGGCCGTATTTCACCGCAACTTTCTTTTTTGCAAAGGAGAGTCCATGCCGCAGGTCATCATTTCGCCCGCCAAGCAGATGCGCGCGGCCCAAGATGCTTTTGAAGTCCTGGGCATTCCACCTTTTGCGCACGAGACGGCTCGCCTCCACCGCGCACTGCTAGATATCGAGCGGAATGAAGGCAGCGGAGGTCTGCAGGCGCTCTGGAACGTGAGTGACAAACTGCTGGGGCCTTGCCTCAACACCCTGCATGAGTTTGGGCCCATCCTGAAAAACGGCGATCTCGACAATCCCGCACTCGCCCGTCACCTCTCCCCTGCCGTCATGTCCTATCACGGCATTCAATACCAGAGCATGGCGCCCGAGGTGATGGATTCCGCGCAGCTCGCATGGCTGCAAGACCATCTGTGGATCCTCTCGGGCCTTTACGGATGCGTACGCCCCTTTCATGCCGTTGAACCGTATCGGCTGGAGATGGGCGCGAAGCTTGCCGTCGACGATGCCCGAGACCTCTATGCGTTTTGGGGCGACAAGCTCGCACGGGCCATCGCTCCGGCGGGCTCCAACGCTACGATCGTCAACCTCGCGAGTGCGGAATACGCCAAAGCCGTTCTGCCCCGCCTCACCACCGACGCCACGGTCGTCACGTGCCTCTTTGGCGAAGGCATCCGCAACGGCAAGCCCATCCAGCGCTCGACCGCCAGCAAAAAGGCACGTGGTTCCATGGTGCGCTGGATGGCAGAAAACAAGCTCGAGGATGTAAGCGGGCTCACCGCGTTTGATGTTGGTTATCGTCACTTTCCCGAGCTTTCAAATAAGAACACTTTGGTCTTCCTGAACGAACAGACCTTGTAGGACCACCGCTACTTTTGAATGTGCTGCCTAGGCACGGCGTCTATTCCGCCAAGCCGTCGGCTTTGGCAACTTCGTTTGTCGAGCCATCTTGGTAGGTAATCTTAACGTGCTCTACCTCGGACACCGCAACACCCGATGGGGGCTCCAAGCGCCATTCAGTCAGCGCGATATCCATCGTCGTGGGCACATCCCCTTGATCTTTGAGCTCGACCGACAGCGTCTTAAGCGACGCATCGAAGGTCACGCGCTCGATCTCTTCACCAGGAATGGAACCGCCGCTCAGCTGCAGCTGGACAAATCCATCGCGCGGATACCAATAGTCGCCCGGCGCGGCAACGGTATTGCCACCCGCGACCTTCACCGTCATTATCGGTAGGCTATCATCAGCCTCGAACTCCCATGCAGCGCCGCCGCGACCACCAAACGTCCAGATACAAACGGCAATCACCAGCACGGCAAGCACCGCAAAACCAATCGCGACAAGGCCATGGTGCGCACGGCTTTCCTCGGCCGATACATCCCATTGCGTCTCTCGATATAGATGCTTGTCTTCCATGTTCGCCTCCCCACAGGCACGCTCGTTAGGCCAATCGTACCCATTCGAGCTATACTTGAGCCCATTACATAAACGGGGAGCTTGCAGGACAAGACGGCAGGCTGAGACTGGGCGCGCCCGCCCTGACCCGCAAACCTGATATGGGTAATGCCAACGAAGGGAGCCGTGCCAATGAGCACACAGACCGAGCCCAAGCTCGTCACGCAAATCGACTTCGCCCGCGCCGGGCAGATCACGCCGCAGATGAAGGAAGTCGCCGAGCGCGAGCATCGCGACCCCGAGTACATCCGCGAGCGCGTGGCCGACGGCCGCATCGCCATTCCCGCCAACATCGTGCATATCAAAAAGGGCATGCGCGCCTTTGGTGTCGGCGAGGGCCTGTCCACCAAGGTCAACGTCAACCTGGGCATCTCGGGCGACAAGGCCGATGCCGCCGAGGAATGGAAGAAGGTCAAGATCGCCGAGGACTTTGGCGCCGACGCCATCATGGACCTTTCCAACTCGGGCAAAACGCGCCAGTTCCGCCAGCAGCTCATCGACGAGACGCCGCTCATGGTGGGCACCGTCCCCATGTACGACGCCATCGGCTACATGGAAAAGCCGCTGGTCAAGCTGACCAAGGACGACCTGTTCGAGGTCGTGCGCGCGCACGCCGAGGATGGCGTGGACTTTATGACCATCCACTGCGGCATCAACAAGTCGGTCACCAAGACCTTTAAGGAGACCGGCCGCCTGATGAACATCGTCAGTCGCGGCGGCTCGCTGCTGTTTGGCTGGATGGAGGTCACCGGCAACGAAAACCCCTTCTACGAGTACTTTGACGAGCTGCTCGAGATTTGCCACGAGTACGAC
Source organism: Collinsella sp. OM06-18AC (assembly GCF_003438785.1). NCBI lineage: Bacteria > Bacillati > Actinomycetota > Coriobacteriia > Coriobacteriales > Coriobacteriaceae > Collinsella > Collinsella sp. OM06-18AC. Next base: position 40,911 of record NZ_QSTX01000006.1, on the reverse strand, counting down.
GTGACGATTTCGCTCGGCGACTCCTGCCGCCCGGGCTGCCTCTACGACTCCAACGATGCCACCGAGACCGCTGAGATGATCGAGCTGGGCAAGCTGTGCAAGCGCGCTTGGGCCGCCGGCGTCCAGGTCATGGTCGAGGGCCCGGGTCACATGGCGCTCGACGAGATCTCCGCCAACATGAAGCTGCAGAAGCGCCTGTGCCACAACGCCCCGTTCTATGTGCTGGGGCCGCTGGTGACCGATATCGGCGTGGGCTACGACCACATCACCGCCGCCATCGGTGGCGCCATCTCCGCCAGTTCCGGCGCCGACTTCCTGTGCTACGTGACACCGGCAGAGCACCTATGCCTGCCTAACGCCCAGGACGTGCTTGATGGCCTCATGGCCACCAAGATTGCCGCACACGCCGCCGACATCGCCAAGAAGGTACCGCACGCCCGTGACATGGACGACAAGATGGGCCAGGCACGCCGCAAACTCGACTGGGACGCCATGTGGAAGTGCGCCCTCGACCCGGTCACCGGCAAGAAGCGCTACGAGGAATCCCCCGCCGCCACCGAGGGCACCTGCACCATGTGCGGCAAGATGTGCGCCGTCCGCACTGTCAACAAGGTGTTCGAGGGTACGACGATCGATCTCGGCATGGAGGACTAACGCGTCGCCACAATCGCTTTTGGCAGCACTGAGGCGTTCGTCAATTGTTGACATGTGAACATTTGTTTTTATTTGCGTTAAGATTGCACCGCCCGCCCGGGATCGGCATACAGCCGGCCCGGGCATCTTTATAATGCGGATTGAAGACCCATTTGAATCCGACCGAACAAGGGAGCGAACATGGATCGCAGCAAGGTACCTGCCGTCCTGTCCATCGCAGGATCCGATTCCAGCGGCGGCGCCGGCATTCAGGCCGATATCAAGACTATCACGGCGCACCGTCTGTATGCCGAGACGGCCATCACGGCCATCACCGCACAGAACACCCTGGGCGTCACCGCCGTGCAGGACATCTCCCCCGATATTGTCGCGGCGCAGATCGATGCCGTCTTTGACGATATCCGCCCCAACGCCGTCAAAATCGGCATGGTCTCCTCTGCCGAGATTATCGAGGTTATCGCCGAGCGCTTGAGCGCCTGGGATGCGCAGAATATCGTCGTCGACCCCGTCATGGTAGCCACCTCGGGCGCACGGCTGATTGCCGAAGATGCCGCCGAGGCGCTCACCCGCCGCCTGTTCCCACTAGCAACCGTCATCACGCCCAACATTCCCGAGGCCATGGCGCTGCTCGACTACGAGGTCGATTCCGAGCGCACGCAGCAAAACGCCGCCATGCTCCTCACCCGCCGCTTTGGTTGCGCATCCCTCGTTAAGGGTGGGCATCTTGTCAACGAGGCCAACGATGTGCTAGCCGAGCCCGCACCGCTCGATGACGAGGGCAACCACCTGGGCGATCCGCTCACCACGTGGTTCCGCCACAAGCGCATCGAGACCGGCAACACGCATGGTACCGGCTGCACGCTCTCGTCCGCTATCGCCTGCGCGCTGGCACAGGGCATGGATCTCGCCGACGCCGTCAATGCCGGCAAGGCCTACCTAACGGGCGCTCTCGCCGCCGGCTTTGACATGGGCAAAGGCTCCGGCCCTGTCAACCACATGTGGCAGTACTAAATAGCCAGTAACCTGCCAAAAAGAGACAGGCTACCTTGCACCAAAAACCGTCGCAACATTCGATGAAAATCGTGCAAACGCGAAAAATCATTAAATGTTGCGACGGTTTGATTTTAGATAGCGGTCGAGCAAAGGACCAGAGCGCCTATTCGTCGGCGAGTTGAATTCCCAACAAACCCGAGAGTGCCAGCGCCTGCTCGGCATTGACCATCAAGCCACGCAACTCATGGTAATCGCCCGAAACAACGGGCGCCGCGAATGTACAACGCGATACATCCACGCCGGAAAGCGACGTCTTAAACACATCCATACGCGTCAGGTCACAGCCATCCAGGCGTATCTGACCCAGCTTGGTACCCTGAAACGCGGCCTCGGTCAAACGCGTGTCATGCGCAGCCATGGGGCCAATGCGTCCCTCCGAAAGGTTCGCATAGCTCAAATCGCACGATGTAAACGACACGCTCGACAGACGCGCCCTGAGCAAGTTGAGCCCCGGCGCCGAGCAGTCAACGAAGTCGCAGCGGTTGAGCCAGCAGCCTTCCATGTTGCAGCGGATAAAGCGGCAACCGCGAAACACCACGTCGCGAAACGTCGAGCCGCTCCAGTCAACGCTATCGAACTCGCAAGATCGGAACACGACGCCATCGAAGGTCGCGCCGTTCGCCACGTCGCAGGCAAGATCCAAATCCTCAAAAGCGGTATTGGAGACGAGCTCATCGCCCTCGGCAAAGAGGTCGATGAGCTCGTCCATGCCCATATGGCAGCCAATCCGTTCGTTTACCCGGGCAAAACCACCACAAAGGTGCCTGCCCCCTTTGCGGCGGCTTGGGGTCGCGCTACTCACCGAGCATCTCTTGGAGCTTGGCTGCCACGGCATGTCCCAAGCTCTCGTGGCTTTCGGGCATCATATGCAGATAGTCGATATCGCCCGGCTCGGCAAACTCGGCGGCATTCAAAAAGTCGCAGCCAAACTGCTCGGCCACGTGCGCATAGTACTCGCCAAAATGTTCAGATGCCTCGACGGAACGCTCGTCAAAATCGGTCATATATACATCGGCGATCTGCGGCTTGATCTTGATAGGAGCCATCAGCAGGATGCGCGGGCAAGGCGCAGCGTCGGTCCACGGAAACGCGCGGACGGCGCGAATCAGCGCCATGGCGCCACGGGCGATATCGGAAGCTGTCACGTTAAAGACCGTCTTACAGTCGTTGGTGCCCAGCATGATCACAATGGCGTCCAGCGGCTTATGAGCCTCGAGCAGCATCGGAAGCGCGCGAATGCCGTTGAGGTTAGTGTCCAGATGGCACATGTCGTCGCGTACCGTCGTGCGGCCGTTGAGGCCTTCTTCAATTACATGCCAGCCCTCGCCTAAGTCACGTTGGACCACGCCACACCAGCGCACATCCTGCGCATAGCGCACCGCGGTACCGTCGCGCATGCCCGCCGGATCGTAACCATAGGTGTTGCTGTCACCAAAGCACAGAACGTTTTTCATCGTAAGCTCCCCACTCAATATAAAGCCGACAGGAGCAGCCTCTCCCGTCGGCTCGGTATATCGCATCACGAGCACCGTTTACAGGTACTTGCGCCAGTCGTCGTCATCCTCGTCATCCTCGGCAGCGGTCTGAGCCTGCTCGGCGGCACGGGCGGCTGCGGCGCGGGCGGCAACCTGAGCATAGGACTCCTCGTTTCGCTCGGGGAAGTTTGCCAGCACGTGCTCGAATTTGGCGAAGTCCTCGTCCCAGCGCGTAGAGGGCACGGCAAAGAAGACCTGCTTGACCTTGAAGTCGCCCGATGCGAGCTCCTTGCGGAAGAGCTCGGCCACGGCCTCGGCATCAAAGCCGTTGTTGTCGCAGCCCCATGCGCCCAGCACGAGCTTCTCGCGACCCAACTCGTCGCAGATGGCGAGCACAAAGCGAATGCGGTCGCGCAGGGCATCCAGCAGAGCATCGTCGCTCACGCGATACTCCTGGCGGGCGCGCTTAACGTTGGGCGCGGCGGCCACGATCACGTCGGCGTATGCATGCACGTGGTTGCGGTCGAAGCGCACCGCAGGCACCACTAGGGCACGGTTACGATAGAGCTCGCAGTTGATGTTGCGGCGACGGTTCTCGCCGTACCACTTACGCTGCCTATCGAGAACGTTGTACAGATACGAATCGGCGCACAGCGTGGCCTCCTGGCCCAGATAACCCTGAATATATCCACCGCCCGGATTGGTAAACGAGGCAAAGGCGAGCACGGCCATGTCGCAGAACTGCGCATAGCCGCGACCGTTATCGAGGATTGCCTGCGTGGCGGAGGCATCAAGCACAGTGACCTCGGGCAGGACCGGAGCGGGCTCCTCAGCAGGCGCGGACTCAGCTTCGGCGATTTCCTCGGCAGGCTCCTCGACGGGCTCGGGCGCCGCCTCGGTCTCGGGCGCCGCCTCGACCTCGGCAGTCTCCGCGTTCTCGACGTCCTCGGCGACCTGCTCTTCGGGGGCCACAGCACTCTGAACCTTGGCCTTCATCGCCGCGACAAAGCCGGCAGGCATACCGTCAAACTCGCGAACACCGGCAAGCGAACGCTCGATATCCTTGGCGCACGCTTCGGACACAGTTGCCACGTGACGCTCGGCGGCCTTGGCACGGGCCTCGCGCTTGGGATTGGGCTGACCCGCTCGGTTGGACCTGCGGTTACGGTTCCTGTTGTCGACGTCTGCCATACGTGGCCACCTTTCCTGTCGCTGCCGCTATCGGCTTTTCCCATCCATGATACCCCGCCGCGCACAAAAAAGACGGCCCCGAAGGACCGCCTTTCGCATCGTTTTACCGTGTCCGGCAGGAAGCATCGCAATGCCGCGCTTTAATCGCGACGGCCGAGGATGTTCAGAATGCGCAGGAACACGTTGATGATGTCCACGAACAGGTTGGATGCCATGAGCACGGCGTTGGGCAGCGTGGGCGGCACCGTCGTTGCCACATAGGTGTCGTAGCCGATGAAGCCGGCGAACACCACGATCACGATCAGGTCGGTGATGGACTGCGAAACGCCCATGAACATCAGCACGATCTCGACCAGAATCGTGGCAAGCAGGATGCCAAAACCAATGCCATACACACGCTGGAAGAACTTGGGGAAGGTCACGCCCAGCGCACCAAAGACAAAGGTGATGGCGGCCGTGGCGATAAAGGCGGTGTTAATGGTAGGCAGGTCGTAGTTGGCAAGACCAAACGACGCCGTCAGGCCAAAGGTGCTCGCAAAGACCACGTAGCCCACGAGTGACAGGCCCACGGACTGTTTGCTGGCAGCAGCCGACATCATGACCATGCCGACGATGGTTAAAATAAACGAGCCAAAGACCAGCGGTAGGGCGGCGCCGCTCATCATCATGCGCGCAAACGACATGGTGCTCGTAAAGTAGGCGCCGGCACCCATGGCGCAAAAGCCCAAAAAGATGAGAGCAGACATGACAAGGTTGTACGCGCGCGGCGACATCTCCTTGGCGCGGCTTGCGCCGGTCTCGACGGGGCCGTTCTGATAGCCCTGGATATCGTTCATACTTCGTCCTTTCAAAAAGCGCCACGACAGCGCCGTAGGTGACAAGATCCCTGCCATTGTACCCGAATGCCGTGCGCTCTTACCTGCGGCGCTCGCCCTCAAGCGTGCGGTCAAACGCCCATACCCACCAACGCATCACATGCGTCTGCGAGCCATCCGCCCGCTCACGCGTTTGGTCCTCCAGATACAACTCGGTCGCATGTCCGCCAAAACGTACCTTATAGGTTGCCGTACGAATGCCGTGAACCGTCAGGCCAAACCCGGTGGTCGAGATAATTTCGTCGATCGTAAAGCAACGGCCGTCGACCCAGCAGACGGTGACCGGCACGACTTGTCCGCCCGCAAGGATGCGGGTCACGACGTCCACATACTGCTTGTGCACGCGCCGAGTTTTGCCGTCTGTCTGTCGATATTCCATGCCTCCTATTATCGAACGCATGTTTGCATATTGTAAAGCGAACAGACTGTGGTTTTGGGGTGTTGGGGCGCGCGCACGTGTCCTCATGGTGTGTTAGCAAAAAGAACACCCGCGGTCAACAGGGATAATATTCAATTTTAGTGCCAAAAAATTCACTGCTCCCATCAGAACTCGGTAAAGAAACCCGCAGGAGGTGATACGATTTATCATGTTTCTGTAACGTGCCTGCAAACTTCGAGAAAGCCCATATATGGACGTAACGTTCTCAACCTTCCTCGGCCAACTTGTGTCGAACCCAGTCCTTGCCGTCACCGTGATCCTCGCGCTCGGCGCCATCTTCGTCAATGGATGGACCGACGCACCCAACGCCATCGCGACCTGCGTCACTACGCGTTGCATGCCCGCCCGCGCCGCCATTCTCATGAGTGCCGCATTCAACTTCCTCGGCGTGCTCATCATGACGCACTTTAACGCGAGCGTCGCCAACACCATCTCCCATATTGTCGACTTTGGCGGAAACAGTACCATGGCGCTCGCCTGCCTGTGCGCGGCGCTGTTCTCCATCGTCGTCTACGGCGCCACAGCGTCGCGTTTTGGCATCCCCACCTCGCAAAGCCACAGCCTTATCGCCGGCCTGACCGGTGCCGCCATCGCCCTCGGCGGTGCGAGCAGCGTCAACGTCCACGAGTGGATGAAGGTCATCTACGGCCTGGCGCTCTCCATCGGCCTGGGCTTTGTCATGGGCTGGGTCCTGTGCAAGCTCGTCTCGATTCTTTTCGCCGCCGCCAACAGGCGACGTGCCAATGTCTTCTTTAAATACGCTCAGATCGCAAGCGCTGCGGCCATGAGCTTTATGCACGGCGCGCAGGATGGACAGAAGTTCATCGGCGTGCTCTTTTTAGGCGTGGCCTTTGCCAGCGGCCAGACGAGCGTCGGCGATGCCGGCATCCCCATCTGGATTATGCTGCTGTGCTCGGCCACCATGGGCATCGGCACCAGCGTGGGCGGCGAGCGCATCATCAAGTCCGTTGGCCAGAGCATGGTCAAGCTCGAAAAGTACCAGGGCTTCTCCGCCGACCTGGCGGGCGCCGCAAACCTGCTGCTTGCCACGCTCACCGGCATCCCCGTGTCCTCCACTCACATCAAGACCTGCGCCATCATGGGCGTCGGCGCCGTCAAGCGCCTTTCGGCCATCAACTTCGGCGTCGTCAAGGACATGATGTTCACCTGGTTCTTCACCTTCCCCGCCTGTGGACTCATCAGCTTTGTCATGGCCAAGCTGTTCATGATGTTCATCTAGTCAAACCGAACGTCCATCCGGACCGTAACACCTCGCCCACCCGTCTTCGCCTCGAAAGGACCCACTCATGGCAAAGAAACCCGATTCGTTCTACTTTGACAACTACGTCGCCTGCGCCGACCTCGCCGTCCAGGCCGCCGAGCTGCTTACCAAGATTTTCGAGAACTTCGATCCCGCAAAGATTCACGATATGCTCGACAAGATGCATGCGATCGAGCATGCGGCCGACAAGAAGCACCATGAGCTTGAGGACGCCCTGCTCACGGCCTTTATCACCCCGCTTGAGCGCGAGGACCTGGATCTGATGAGCTGCTCGCTCGACACCGTGCTCGACCGTATCGAGGGCGTCGTGCAGCGCGTCTACTTCACCAACATCCAGAGCATCCATCCCGACGCCATCGTCATCGCCCACAAGGTGACCGACGCCTGCCGCGCCATGAAGGACCTTATGGTCGAGCTGCCTAACTACCGCAAGTCCAAAACGCTGCGCGAGCTCGTCATCCAGATCAACACCATCGAGTCCGAGGCCGACGAGCTCTATATCAACGCCATGCGTAACCTGCACGTTAACGGCAAGGACCCGCTCGAGGTCATCGCTTGGCGTGACGTGTACGCCTTCCTGGAGTACTGCGCCGACTGCTGCGAGAATGTGGCCGATGTCGTGGATTCGATTGTCATGAAGAACAGTTAATTGGGGGCACATGTCCCACCGGTCGCGGGCCCGGCCACTAATAACCTTTTTCACTCCGGCTGCAAGCAGAGTCGTTCAAAAGGTTATTAGTGGCCGGGCCCGCTCCCTTATGCACCACCATTGGGAACTTTGGCTGATAGATTTAGCGCGACGGGGGTTTGGCTGAAGGGACCTTTGGTATCCGTTCGGACACTTTGGCCCTTGATGAGCGTTTGGCTGATTGCTGCTTTGGGTACTCTTTGGGTTACTTTTGGTTTGTTTGATTTTTAATTTTAGGAGGGCTTGTATGTCTTATTTGGATCTGGCTCGTGGTCGGTATTCTTGTCGTTCTTTTGAGGACCGTTCTGTTGAGCAGGCTGTGGTGGATGCCATTGTTGAGGCTGGGCGTATTGCTCCTTCTGCTTGTAATAATCATCCAGCCCGTGTGATGGTGCTGGATACGCCTGAGCTGTTGGAGAAGGCTGCTGCTTGTCAGCCTCGGTTTGCTCGTGATGGGTCTATCTTTGGAGCTCCGCTTGTCTTCCTTATTTGCAGCGTTACCGATGATGCTTGGGTGCGCCCGTATGACCAGATGAATTCCAGTGAAATCGATACGTCCATCGTGTGCGACCAGATGATGATGGAGGCCACCGAGCAGGGCCTGGGAACGTGCTGGGTATGCCATTTTAAGCCTGAGGTGGCACAGGAGCAGTTCAATCTGCCCAAGGGCGTCTATCCCTATCACATGCTCGTCTGTGGCTATCCCGCCGACCACATCGCCGATCCCGAGCATCGCGAGGCCCGCACTATTCCCCTCTCCAACTTCCTCCTCAAGTAGTTTTTAGACATACCTTAAAATCTACCTTTTACCACGCGCCCTTCGCCGAGTTCTGTCCTATCGCATGCAGAGCTCGGCGTTTTGTTTCCCAACCCGTATACAGCCACAAAAAAGGAGCCCGCAGGTGCGAGCTCCTCTTAAGGACACTAGATTGTAGCTCTGATGCTAGTCCAGGTCGTCGGCGGCAAAGTTGTCGATCGGGGCGAAGGGATCGGCCACGGGGACAACCGGGTCAGCGACGGGCAGCGGCTCGGCGGGAACAGTCACCGCAGGAGAAGCGGCAGAACCGACCGGCGTGGAGGCCATGAGGTCGGCCGGGAAGGAGTTCTGGGCATCGTCCATGAAGTGCTGGATGAGCTTGAGGTACTCGGCCTTGAACTCCTCGCGGGAAGCCTTGAGACGATCGATTTCCTCGAGCTCGGCCTGCTTTTCGGTCAGAGCCTGGCGGATAACCTCGCGGGCCTTGGCGTCAGCCTCGTTGCGGATACGCTCAGCATTCTCGTTGGCATCGTTGACGATGGTCTCAGCGGTCTGCTGGGCAGCGATCAGGGCAGCGGAAATCTGGCGCTCCTGAGCGGAGAAGTCAGGGGCGGGAGCAGCCACGGGGGCGGCAGGAACGGCTTGGGCGGTGGCATCCTGAGCCTGGGCAAGCTGAGCCTGCGCATCGGCAAGCTGCTGCTCGGTAGCAGTCAGACGACCCTTAAGGTCGACGATCTTAGCGAGCATAGCGTCAACCTCGGAGGACAGTGTCTCCAAGAAGACGTCGACCTCGGCAGGATCGTAGCCACGCTTGGCCTCAGAGAAAGTCTGAGCCTGGATGTCTGCAGGGGTAATAGCCATAACAAGTCTCCTTTTTCATCGCCTCGGCGCTACACGCCCGACGTAAGTTACTAAGTCAGTTCTACACAAGTATACCTATAAGAAGCTGCAGAACCAGCCTCTGCACCAACTGCAACGCAATAATCGCAACGACCGGCGAAAAATCGATACCGCCCATCGGCGGAATGAAACGACGGAACAGGTTGAGCCACGGACCGCACACGCTATCGAGCACCGCAGCAATATCCTGAAGTAAACCACCCTGCTTCATGGGAATCCACGTCATAAAGCAGTAGACGACAATGAGCGTGGAATAGAAGTTGAACAGCGTGTTGACCAGCTGGACGATAGTGTAGATGTTGATGGGAATCTCCTCGTCTTGTCTTTACTTAAGGTAGCCGTCGGCACGAAGCTTCTTGAGATCGGAATCTTTGACCTCGCAACCGGCGGGCAGCACCATGAACACGCGGTCGCCTACCTCCTTGACCGTGGCGCCCAGACCGCAGGCAAAGCCGTAAGAGAAGTCCAAGACGCGCTTGGCAACTTCGGTGCGTACGCCCACAAAAATCAGTGCGACAGGCTGCTTGGTGCGAACGCGGCGCACCACGGTCTCCACGTCGTCATAGCTCTCGGGGCGCAGGACATAGGCCGGCAGCTGCGGCGTGGCGTTGATGATATTGCTCGCATAGGCCGAGGCATCGCTCGGCGCAGGCGCGGGCGCAGCGGCGGCACGGGCGCGGGTGTTCTCGGCGTAGCTCGACGGCGTGTCATAGGCACCAGGACGATAACCGCTCGCAACGCTGTCCTGCGAGCGCGAAGGCGGGTTATACGTCGTGGCATGGCGGGAGTCATCGCCGACCAGCTGACCGGAGCGCGTATACACGGCAACCGACTCAGCTTCACCGCGGCGCGTCTGACCAAGCAGGCCGTTGCTCGGCTCGTCTTGGGTGTAGAAGCCCTCGCCCGAAGCACCGCTGTAGCCGTTGCCCTGATAACCATCGTCATAGCCGTCATCGTAGCCGTAGTCGTCGTCCTGGCCATAACCCTGGTCGTAACCCTGCTGGCCGCCCAGGTGCATCTTATTTTTAATCTCGTCAAGGAAGCCCATGGTTGTGTCCTCTCGCGGTTTAGTGCAGGCGCCCCGATAATCAGTGCGCACTTCAGAGCCTTATTTTACTGCAAACTCCGGGCTAAATACTACCCTGCCCAGGCGAACGAGCGTAGAGCCCTCCTCAAGGGCAGGCTCAAAGTCCTCGCTCATGCCGCAGGAAAGCTCAGGCAGGTTCAAATCGGGATGCGCCGCCTCCAGCTCATCCCTCAGCTCACGAAGCCCCGCAAAGGTGCGGCGTGCCACATCCTTATTCCCCCGGGGCGCCATAGTCATAAGCCCCTGCACGCAAATTCCCTCAAGCTCCGCAAGCTCACCCGCGGCGGCGCGAATCTCATCGGGCGAAAAGCCTCCCTTCGACTCCTCACCACTCACATTGACCTCAATGAGCACACGCTGGAGGCCGGCGAGCTCGCCTGCCTCAATCTTGCGGACAGCACGGCTCGAGATCGCCTGCGCCAGATGCAGCGAACCCACCGAGTGAATCAGCTCGGCTGAGCCCAGCACCGCATTGATCTTATTGGTCTGCAGGTTGCCGATCATATCGAAGCGCACCTCGGGCAGCTCCGGATGCTCCGCCAGACCCGTGAGCTTGCGAACCAGCTCCTGCGGGCGGTTCTCGGCAAAATGGCGATACCCCGCCTGGATGGCGGCAACGGTCTCATCGACACCAACGGTCTTGGACACGGCAATGAGGCGCGCGGCGTCGTGGGGGCGGCCCGCGCGATCGAGCGCCGCATAAAAACGTTCCAGAATCTGCTCGCGGCGAGCGCGCATCAAGTCCAAATAGTTATCCATTGCCAATCGCCTCCGCTGACAGCCAAACAAGTAGTCCCATGCTAACGCAAGAGCGCGGTCCCGCATGTGCAAGGCCGCGCTCACTTAGGTATTTACAATCTTTCGACGAACGGGGTCACTTACTCCTCGTCGTCCTCGCCATCGTCCTCGTCCTCAAGATGATCGAGCAGGTAGCGAAGACCCTCGCTGACCTCGTTGGCGGGCACCTTGGCAACGTAGCGCGCGTCGACGGCGGGCCTCATGATAACACCCTCGCCCGAAGGCACGCGCATGCTCTCGAGCTCATCCTCGTCCACACGGGCGATATCGCCGGCAGTCATGCGCTGTCCGGTCAAAAGGAAGGTCAGACGGCAGGCGGCATCGATAGAGATCGAGGCAATGCGATCCAAGTAGCGCGAAACCATGATGGCGCGGCGCAGGTCGTCGTAGTTGCTGTCATCGTCCATAAAGTCGCCCGTATCCATACGGTTAAAGGTGCGGAAGAACTTCTCGTATGCCGCATGCACCGGCTCGTCCTCGACGGCCAGGTTGCAAATGATGGACATGTCGTTGGTGACGAGCGCAGAAAGCGACGAGCCTAGCACCTGGTACACGGCCTCAGCCTCGGCCTCGACCGTGCCGACAAGCTCCTGGGGCAGCGAGATGTCGGCCTTGATCATATGACGCGTGGCACGGCAGATCTGACGGACCTTATCGGTCATGCGCTGCAGGTTAAAGTCGACGTAGATGATCGTCTGAAGCAGGCGGAAGTCGGAAGCAACCGGTGACTGCGTGGCGATCAGGTTGTAGCAGACGGCCTCCAGGTTGGCGCAGCGCGCGTCAATCGAAAGCGTGCGCTTCTTGGTCTTGGTGGCGAGCTTGCGGTCGTCGGTCACATAGGCCTTCACGGCATCGTGGAGGGCCAGATCGACGGCCTCATAGATGCTCAGCATCTCGTGACGGGCCTCGACGAGCTGACGGGAAAACAGTTTGCGCATGGTTCACTCCAATCAGTTGGGTGCGGTCATGCCGCCCGCACAGTGAATACGCACCGGACTAGGTCCGATCGGCTTGGGACTAGTCGCACCGATCAGCCAAAGCGGCCGGTGATATAGTCTTCCGTCCGCGAGTCCACCGGGCTGGTGAAGATCGCGTCGGTTTGACCATACTCGATGAGCGTGGCGGGCTCGCCGGCAACTTCCTGCAAGAAGAATGCGGTGTAGTCGCTGATACGAGCTGCCTGCTGCATTGAATGCGTGACGATGATGATCGTCATCTCGGGCGCCAGCTCGGCCATCAGATCCTCGACCTTAGAGACGGACGTGGGATCGATGGCGGAGCAGGGCTCGTCCATCAGGAGAACATCGGGTTGCACCGCAAGCACGCGCGCGATGCACAGACGCTGCTGCTGACCGCCCGAGAGCGCCAAACCATCCTTGTTGAGCTGATTGGATACCTCTTTCCAGAGGTTGGCGCGCTTGAGCGATTCTTCCACGATGTCATCGAGGTCGCTTTTGCTAGTCACGCCCTGCAGACGAGGGCCAAAGGCGACATTCTCGTAGATGGATTTGGGAAACGGGTTGGGCTGCTGAAAGATCATGCCCACACGACGACGGAGGTCGACCGGGTCGACACCCTCGGCATAGATATCATTGCCGTCGAGCGTCATGGTGCCCGCGACGCGCGTACCCTCGATCAGATCATTCATGCGGTTGATGCAGCGCAAAAACGTCGACTTGCCGCAGCCCGAAGGGCCAATGAAGGAGGTGATGGCGTTTTTGGCGATGTTGAGGTCAAGCCCCGTCAGCGCATGAAAGTCACCGTACCAAAAGTTGAAATCCTTGGCCGTAATGGCCGCTTGCTCCAGCGTGGGAGCGGACTGATAAACGGACATGGGACTCCTTAACTAGCGACGCTTGCGCGACAGGAAGCGCGCAAACAGGTTGAAGGCCAGAATGATCACCATCAGCAAGAGCGCGGTGCCATAGGCTGCGTTCATGTTGATGCCGTCGTTGGCAAGCAGGTACAGGTGAACCGTCATGGGGCGGCCGGAATCGAGCGGCGAAATAGGTAGATTGATGGCCTGGCCCATGGTGTAGAGCACCACCGCGGTCTCGCCAATGGCACGGCCGATGGCGAGGACGATACCCGTGGCAATACGGCCAAAGGCAGAAGGAAGCACGATCTTGGAGACGACCTGCCACTTGGTGGCGCCCAGGCCGTACGCACCCCACCGGATATAGCGCGGAACGGCGCGAATGGCCTCTTCGGTGGTGCGCATGACGATGGGAAGCATCAAGAGCGCGAGTGCCAGGGCGGCCGAGACCATCGAAAGACCCAGACCCATAGCCTCGACAAACAAGGCGTAGCCAAACAGGCCCATAACGATGGAGGGCACCGAGGCCAAAGCGTCAGCAGCGTAGCGAATGAGCTCGACGACCTTGCCCTGCTTGGCGTACTCGGCCAGATAGACGGCTGCCAGCACAGCGATCGGCGTGCAGATAAGCATGGCGAGTGCCGTCACATAGACGGTCGAGACGATTGTGGGCCAAATTCCGCCCTCGGCGTTGACGCCCTGGGGCCAACCGAAGATAAAGTCGAGTGAGATATGCGGCAGGCCGTTAATGACCACGTAGGCGATGATGGCGACCAGCACCAGCGTGGTGATGTATGCCGCGGCACGGAACACGCCAAGCATGATCTTGTTGGACAGGTCCTTGTTGATGCGGCCCTTCTTGCCGTGGGAAAGGGCACGCTTGATGCGCTCGCGCGACGAGGTCGTATCGACCGTCGTGTCAACGGAATCGGACATAGCCTACCCCCTCTTCTTCTTGGAAACCAGGCGGACGATGCCCACCAGCGTGGCGGAAATGATAAACAGGACCACGCCCATGCCGAACAGCGCCGAGCGATGCAGACCCGAGGAATAGCTCATGTCGAGCGCAATCTGGCTCGTGAGCGTCGAGATGGGACTCGCAATGCTGTCGGGAATAACCGGGGCGTTACCCACGACCATGAGCACGGCCATGGTCTCGCCGATGGCACGGCCCATACCCAGCACGATGGCATCCACGATACCCAGCTTGGCGGCAGGTAGCACGACCTTATAGATGGTCTGCCACTTAGTAGCACCCATGGCATACGATGCCTCGCGAATACCCATGGGAATGGAATTGAGGGCATCGATGGTGAGCGTGGTGATGGTAGGGACGATCATAATGGCAAGCACGAACCACGCCGTCAGCGCACCAAAACCAAGACCACCGGTCAGTTGCGCGATAAACGGGCGGATGATGATCATGCCAAAGAAGCCATAGATGATAGAAGGGATGCCGGCCAACAGGTCAACGGCAGGGCTGATGAGCTTGCGCACGCGCTTGCTGGCGATCTCGACCAGATACACGGCCGTGCCCACGCCTAGGGGCACACCCATGGCGAGCGCACCGACGGTCACCAGACCCGAGCCGGCAAGCAGCGACACGATGCCGTAGTGGCCCTCAGAGGGCGCCCATGTAAAGCTAAAGAAGTCCGCCAGACCGATGTCGGTAAAGACGGGCAGCGCCGAGTACGTGGTAAAGACAAAAATCAGGATGACGGTAACAACCGCCAAGAACGCGCAGGCAAAGAAAATCCACTGCAGCGCCTTCTCCTTGATATAGGTGCTGCGCGATACGAGCGCCAGCTCGCGCTTCTTGGGCGCCTGAGCATTCTGCTCAGTCTGGGAGTTTTCCTGTGCTTCCATGCTACTCACTCCCCTTCTCGTCATTGGTGACGGGAATAAAGCCCGCCTCGCGAATCTGCTTGTCCATCTTTTCGGACGTCACGTAGTCGATGTAATCCTGCGCCTGCTGCGAAGGCGCACCCTTCACAAAGAAGTAAAGGTCGCGCGAGATGGGATAGCCGCCACTCGCGACCGTCTTCTCGGACGCCTCAACATGATTGACCGAGACGGCCTTGACCGAGGTCTTGGCGTTGAGGCTATCGACGAAGCCCAGCGAAATGTAGCCGATAGCCCCGCGCGAACGAGATACCACGTCGCGCACCTGGCCCGTGCCCGAAAGAACGGCGGAGCGGCGATCGAACGGGGTGCCGTCCATCACGATGGTGCGGAATGCTTCACGCGTGCCGGATGCCTCGTCTCGGTTGATGACCTGAATCTTCAGGTCCTCGCCACCGACCTCTTTCCAATTAGTAATCTTGCCGGCATAGATATCGCGGAGCTGCTCGGTCGAGAGGTTATCGACCGGGTTATCGTCGTTCACGATGACCGCGATACCGTCGTGGGCAATGACGATGGGAGTCAGGCCCAGATCCTGTTCGTCGGCATTGAGTCCACGGGAGGAGCTGGCGATATCGGCCGTGCCAGCGCTGACGGCTTCGATGCCAGCGGAAGAGCCCAAACCGGAAACGAGCACGTCGATGCCGGTCTCCTCCTTAAAGCCCTCTGCCGCAATTTCGGCGATAGGAAGGCAGGTCGTGGAGCCGGCCACGGTAATGGAAGAGGTAGAAGATCCCGAAGAACAGGCGCACAGCGTAAGCGTAAGCACAGCGGCGCTCAGGACCGATACGATCTTTCTCATAGCATCACGCCGATCGCAGCATGGCGCCCACAGGTGCCGTCCTCGTTACGGTAGGAATAAAAGCGGTCGTTCTGGCGCACAGTCGAAAGCTGGGTATCCACGATATTATCCGCGTCCACACCGGCATCTACCAGCGCCTCACAAATGGCAGCGGAAAGATCGAGCATGCGAGAGGCACTCGCATCGATGCAAGAGAACTCGACGGCAAAGCGATCCATGAGTTCCTGGGATACCTCATATTCGTCAGCCAAGATATGGGGGCCGATATAGGCGGAAACGTCGCTCGCATCGCAGCCGGCAGCATCGCAAAGCGCCTGGCACGCCTTGGCAGAAATACGTGCAATCGTGCCCTTCCAACCGGAGTGCACCACGGCAAATCCGCCAGGGGCCACCAGCACCACGGGAGCGCAGTCGGCAAAGCAGAGCAGCACGGGCACGTCATGGGCCGTACAGACGATGGCATCGCAGCCCTCGGCAATCTGCTCGCGAACAGCCTCAAGATCGTCGGCGCCGTTCGAAGTCACCGTAACGATATGGTCACCATGTACCTGATTGGGCACGAGCAGATTATGCTCGCACTCAGTGGCGCCCATAGCTTCGAGCGCTCGACGACGATTTTCTTGAACAGCAAAGGGGTCATCGCCTACATGCGAGCCCAGGTTGAGCGAGGAGTACGCATCTTCAGAAACGCCACCGGTGCGCTCGGTAAAGGCAAAGCGGACATCGGATGTCGCGCCCTCCACCAACGTAACTCCATCATGGTCGACACGCGAAACGTTGTCCGCACGTGCTGCCATACTAAAGCCTCCTAATAACACAAGTACCGCGGCGTCGCCGCGCAGTCCGCGTTTATACGGCTGTCATACTTCCTTAAAAGGATACCCGCAGCGGTAGGGACCAAACGTAAAGGGAACGTAAGGAGATTGGAGGCTTTCGTTTACAAACGAGAAACAAAACGGGGTGCATCCAAATGGACACACCCCGTGCAGGTCGTTGAGAAAAACGAACTAGAAGCTACCGCGCTTTAGGAAGTCGGGAAGCTCGAACTGGTCGTTGCCAAAGTTGGGCAGCTCGGTACCACCGACGTTGCGGGTCGGAGCGGCCTGAGCCGGGCTGGCAGCCGGAGCGGTGCGCTGCGGCTCAGCGGAGGCAGCGGCCTTGCTCTGAGACTGCTGAGCAGCAAAGAGCTCATCCTGACGGTTGACGTTGGAGTCGGAGAAGCCCGTAGCGATGACGGTGATACGCACCTGATCGCCCAGGGACTCGTCGACAACGGTACCGAAGATGATGTTGGCCTCGGGGTCGACGGCGTTGGCGACAACGTCGGCGGCGTCGCTGATCTCCTGGATGCCCAGGTCCTTGGAACCGGCGATGGAGAGCAGCACGCGCGTGGCACCATCGATGGAGCTCTCGAGCAGCGGGCTGGAGATGGCCTGCTGGGCAGCGTCGACGGCACGAGTATCCCCAGAAGAGGTACCGATACCCATCATGGCGGTACCGGCCTGCTTCATGATGGTCTTAACATCGGCGAAGTCCAGGTTGATGATACCGGGGACGGTGATGAGGTCGGTGATGCCCTGGGTGCCCTGGGAAAGGACGCCATCGGCAATCGCGAAGGCCTCGAGCATGGTGGTCTTCTTCTCGGCGATGTCGAGCAGCTTATCGTTAGGGATGACGATCATGGTGTCGACGCAATCGGAGAGGGTCTTGATGCCCTCCTCGGCGCTCTTCTTGCGCTTGCGGCCCTCGAAGGTGAAGGGCTTGGTCACGACGGCGACGGTCAGTGCGCCGACCTCGTTCATCGCGATATCGGCAACGATGGGAGCAGCGCCGGTACCGGTGCCACCGCCCTCACCGCAGGTGATAAACACCATGTCGGCGCCAGCGAGCGCCTCGGCGATGTCGTCGCGGGACTCATCGGCAGCCTTGCGGCCAACCTCGGGATTGGCGCCGGCGCCCAGGCCGCGGGTAAGGTCGGTGCCGATGTGCACCTTGATATCGGCATCAGAGATCGCGAGTGCCTGAGCATCGGTGTTGATGGCAACAAACTCGACGCCGCGGATGCCCTCTTCGATCATTCGATTGACCGCGTTGGTACCGCCGCCGCCGACGCCGACCACCTTAATGACGGCAAGGTAGTTGTTGATCTCTGTCTCGTGCATGTCGGTCCTCCGAACAAAGGTTATAGCCATAGCATGGGTCGACCCCTGCGCACATTAACCTTCAGGTTGAAAGTAAATGCAAAGGTAAACCGTATTATGTTTGCACATTATGAACGTATCAGTCAAATAATTGACCGTGAAAACCAAACAAACCAGATAAACGGCGTGGTATGGCCCCTCAACAAAGCATCAACCAGCGCTACGAGGTCGGAGCATTCCTAAATGTGTAGTTGCCCGGAGAGCGCACATTGATATACGTTACGCCCTCTACCTGCGAAAGCAACTTGGTGACTACGCGTTCCTTCTTGGCGATATCGTCCGAATCGCCCAGCGACACCTCAATGCCGTTATTGAGGTTTGCCGAGATGGCTTCGACCGAAGGCGTGGAAATATCCTTGACTTGTCCCAAGAACTCGCTCGAAAAACCACGCACATAATCCAGGCCGGCCTTAACGGCTTTGGAGTTCACCGCCTGGCCGGAAACCGGAGCGACATCCGCCGAGACATCAGTCAACAACACCGCGCCATAATGCTTGGCGAGCGCCAGCGCGGCATCGATTCCGGTCAAGGTATTTGAGCCCTGCCCTGTCGTGATGACGTTGCCCTGGTCGTCCACTTCGACCGACGTCGACAGCGGGGCGATCCAGGTGTCATCGTCTCCGATAGCCCAGGCAAGGTCGTCGGAGCTGATATACGCAATGGCGATAACTTTACGCTCCGTCGGCGTGATGATAAGCGTATGGGGAAACTGGCGCTGGACATCCACGCCCGAAACCCACGGGTTCTGCTTGAGATCCTCGGTAATCTGGTCGGGATCGACGTTAAAAAGCGACGTTCCCTCGGGCAAGTCGATCAGCTGGATAGCATCGTGCTTCGTCACATGCTCGCTGCCTTGAATCTGAATATCAGTGGCAGTAAACAGTCCAGAGTTGATCACCACGATGGCAACGACGACGAGCACGGCCAAGACGGCCAGAACGCCGCCCACGATTTTGCCTTTGCCTGTAACGACAGAAACGGCGTCTGATGTTTTATTTGCCATCGCTCCAAGTGAAGATAACGGGTTGAAACCTTTTTTACTCGAAGGCTTCTTGGCGGTAGCCGGCACCGATGTCAGCGAGCGCGGTTTCGATGCGCCCAGCGTGCGACCTGGACGCGCCGCTTTAGTTCCCGTCGAGGGCTTGGGAGCTGCCATGGGACGGGCAGCCTTGGCGCCCATAACAGGCTTTGACGTCACCGAGGGACGCGAGGACTTTTTTGCGGCCGGACGATTACCGAGCTGCGAGCCGACGACCGGACGACTGGTCTGTCGAGCATGCCCGACAGACTTAGAGTGCGCGACGGTATTGCGTTGAGGTTTGGCAGGCGCGCCGGAACGCCCTCCGGCGCGGCGGAAGGTGGGTTTCGATGCTCTAGAAGCCGAGGAATTTAACTTCCGGTCTGAGCTCGATGCCATACGCCTCCCTCACCTTTCCGTGCACATGTCTAATAACCGCGGCAACGTCATCGGCCGAGGCAATTCCGTTATTAACGATAAAATTAGCGTGAACGGGCGAAACTTCCGCGCCGCCAATCGAAAAACCCTTTAATCCACAATCCTCGATAAGCTTGCCCACACTCGCATTGGGCGGGTTGCGAAAGACAGACCCGCAGGATGCGCGACCCATGGGCTGCGTACGCTTGCGCCTTGTAAGGTACCGCTCCATGCGCTCGCGAATGTCGGCCTTGGGCGCCGGTTTTAGCTTGAGCACGCACTCGAGGATGATCTCATTGCGGGGAAGGCTACATTCGCGGTAGCCCCAAGTGATCTCGGACCCCGCATAATGCTTGATACCGGATGCCGGGTCAAACGTTACGACATCCTCAACCAGCGAGCCAATCCACTCGGTCCGTGTGCCGGCATTCATAGATATCGCACCGCCGACCGAACCAGGAATGCCAACGGCAAACTCAAGGCCCGAGAGGCTACGCGACAGGGCATCGTTGACCAGGCGCGCAAACATCACGCCCGCACCGACCGTCAGCGTACAACCGTCATCGGCAACAACCGTGCGCTGAAACTCACGTCCGAGCGAAATGACGGCACCGCGATAACCGCCATCGGCAACCAGCAGATTGGAGCCCTTGCCGATGATGACCCACGGCACCTGCTCGCGATCGAGCACCGCCACGGCGCGGCGGAGGGCATGATAGCTATGGCACGTCACAAAGAGGTCGGCCTTGCCGCCGATACGATAGCTCGTATGACGCGCAAGGCGCTCGTCCTCGATCACATCCGTGTCGATCATGCCCGAGAGCGCCATGACGGCGTTAAACAGACCCATTAGACTTAAGCGTCTTTCTTGGCAGTCAGATACTCAATGAACTCGGGACCGACGGTCGTAACGTCGCCGGCACCCATGGTGAGCAGCAGGTCGCCCTCGCCCACCATCTGCTCGAGCTCCTGATTGAGCTCAAGACGGCTGGAGCAGTACACGACCTCCTTGCCAGGATGCTTGGCGCGCACGGTATCGGCGAGCATCTTAGAGGTGACACCCGGAATGGGCATCTCGCCAGCCGAGAACACATCAATCAGCAGCAGTTTATCGGCATTGGCAAATGCATCGGCAAAGTCGTCGCACAGGGCCTGCAGGCGCGAATAGCGGTGCGGCTGGAACACGACGTCGACGTGCTTGTAGCCCAGCGACGAAGCGGCGGCAAGCGTCGCCTTGATCTCGGTGGGGTGATGGCCGTAATCATCGACCACGGTGATGCCATCGATATCGCCCACGTGGGTAAAGCGACGGCGGACGCCCTCAAAGCTCGAGAGCGCCTTGGCGGCGGCGTCGATGTCAAGGCCCAGGACATGGGCGACGGTGAGCACCGCCGTGGCGTTGAGCATGTTGTGGCGACCGGGATTGCTCTTGATCTCCACAGCGTGCTCAGTGCCGTCCTCAAAGCGAACGATAAAGTCACTCTGGATGCCCTTGACATCCGGGTGCACGCAGACGATGTCGTTGCTCTCGGCAAAGCCGTAGGAAAGCACGTGACGGCCCGTCGACTTGGCGAGCTCGACCAGATGCGGGTCCTCGCCGCAGACGATGACGGTGCCGTCCTCGCCCACCAGGCTCATGAATTTGGCGAAAGTTGCCTCGATCTCCTCGATACCCGAGTAGTGATCGAGGTGGTCGGCCTCGACGTTGGTCACAATGACCACGTTGGGGTTCAGGAACAGGAAGGAGCTGTCGGACTCGTCGGCCTCGGCGACAAAGTAGTCTCCCGAGCCGTTCTTGCCGTTCGTGTCATAGCCCTCGACGATGCCGCCGATCAAGAAGCTCGGATCCAGACCCATGCGGTCGAGCATGGTGGCGCACATCGAAGACGTGGTGGTCTTGCCATGCGTGCCGGCAACAGCGACGGTAGTGTAGCCGTGGCCCAAAGCAGAGAGCATCTTGGCACGGGGCCACACGGGAATGCCCAGCTCGCGAGCGCGCACGAGTTCAGGGTTGGACTCCGGAATAGCGGTGGAGACAACAACCACGTCGGGCTTGACCTCGTCGATCGTGGCTGCCTCATGGCCCACATGCACCTTCACACCAGCGCGGGTAAGCTGGCGGATATAACGTGACGTCTTAAGGTCGGAGCCGGTAACGGCATAACCGCGCTCGTGCAGAACGAGGGCGATGCCGCTCATGCCGGCACCGCCGATACCGATAAAGTGGGCGCTCTTAAACTCGGGCGCGGAGGTTGCAGTCTGGGAATCAGCCATGTGCTCGTGTACTCCTTGCGTAAACACTGCCTGTAACCCGTTAACTGTACCGCACCTACCGCATCAGCGCGAGGGCGACCGACGATATCCCGTCTAACTAACGCAAACCCTCTACCGCATCGGCCAGAAGAGCGGCGGCCCTATCCTGAGCCAGACCACGCGCCGCCTGACGCATGACGTCGCGCTCTGCCGCGTCATCGACCAGGTGCAGCAGCTCATCGGCAAAGGCAGAACCGTCGATATCGGCATCGGCACAGAGCACGCCGGCCCCGGCGTCGACCAGATAACGGGCATTGGTGGTTTGGTGGTCGGCCGTCGCATGCGGATACGGCACGAGTATCGAGGGCACGGCGAGCGCAGCGATCTCGGCCACGCTCGATGCACCCGAACGCGAGAGCACCAAATCGGCAGCAGCCAGCATATCGCCCATGTTGTCGATGTAAGGCTGGAGGCGGTAACGCTTCGCCTCCTCGGGCGTCAGCGCCAAAGCGCGCTCGGTCTCCTCAAAGCCGTCGGCACCCGTCGAATGCAACACATAGAGGTTCTTGCGCGAAAGCAGCCCGTTTTTGAGCGAAACCGCGCGCTCGTTGAGGTGCTGGGCGCCAAGTGAACCGCCAAAGACGAGCAGCAGCGTAGCGTCCTCGGGAACGCCAAGTGCCTTGCGGCCGCGAGCGCGATCGCCCTCGATCACCGAGCGACGTACGGGGTTGCCGGTCATGAGCACGTGGTCAGGGTCACCTTCGCGCTCAAAGACCGAGCGCGCTGCCGGCACCGAGATGCACACGCGAGCGGCGTGGGGGTTCATCATCTTGTTGGCCAGGCCCGGAACAGAGTTCTGCTCATGCAGCAGATACGGAACGCCTGCGCCCTTGCACCACCCCAGCAGCGGAACCTCGACATAGGCACCAAAACCGATGGCAGCATCGGGCTTGCCGACCTTTGAGAAATGACTGGCGAGCGCACGCTTGGCCTTGTTGACACGCCACAGCGAGGTCAGCGCCGTCCAGGGACGGGAGCGGTCGAAGCCCGTGACCGTAATGGGCACAAAATCAAACCCAGCCTCGGGGACCAGACGACCCTCGAGCTTGCGCGACTGGCCCACGAACACAACGTGGTGGCCACGGTCATGCAGCTCCTCGGCCAAAGCGAGCGCGGGGTTAATGTGTCCTGCCGTGCCGCCGGCTGCAATAGCAACGGTCATCTTATCGGTCATGATAGTCCCTTCGTACACGCGGTCCCTGGTCGTCGGTGCGCAAACGCGCCGACGGGTCCGAGTTCAAATCGATTCGATTATATCCGCCGCCCGCGCTGCGAGGGCTGGGGCGCTGCGGACGACCTTGCGGCGCCGTTCGCTGACGCGGACGGGCTGCCGGCTCGGTCGCAGAGCCATCCAGAACGGTAAAGCCGTTACGCGAAGATCGCTCGCCGCGTACGTGGGGCACGCCGGCGGTACTCTCATCCATAACGGCAAAGCTCTCGCGGCGACGGTCGTACTCATCGCGACGGGCGCTCTCGTACGAAACGCGCAGGATCAGACCGGCAAGCATAAGCGACACAATAATCGACGAACCGCCGTAGCTAATAAACGGCAACGGTTTGCCCGTCATGGGAAACACGTTGAGGATGCCCAGCGCATTGATCAAAAACTGCACCGCGAGAATGACCGCGGAGCCAGACGCCATAAGCGCGCCCCGGCGATCGGTCGCCTGCTCGGCAATGCGAAACGCCGAGTAGATCAGCATCGCAAACACCAAGAAGAACAGCACGGTTCCGACAAAACCGACTTCCTCGCCAATGATGGCCAGGATGTAGTCATTGTGCGCCTCGGGCAGATACGAGTACTTCATGGTTGAGTTGCCGATGCCACGGCCGAACAGACCGCCCGAGGCAAAGGCCATGATGGCAAGCGTGGCCTGATAGCCGTCACCATACTCGTCGGCCCAAGGGTTCAAGGCAACCTGAATACGCACCATACGGTACGGCTCTGCGACAAGTGCAATCACGATCACGAGAATGCCGAAGATTAGCACGCCGATGATAAATCTGGGGTCGAGACCCGCAAACAACGCCATGCACATGAGGGTCAACAGGATGATCAGGACGGTACCGAAATCGGGCTGGATAAAGATCAGAAAGAGCGAAATGCCCAGGTAGATGCCCATCTTGCGAAGGAATTCGTTGATGTTGCCACCGGGCGAAAAGAAGCGATCGAGCATGATGGCCGAATACGCAATGGCAAATGGCTTTAAAAACTCGGAAGGCTGGAACTGAATGCCGGCGATGTTGAGCCAGCGCGTGGCGCCACGGCTGCCGCTGCCCACCAAGAACACCAGAAACAGTAGCCCTATCATGCCTATGAGGAAGATCCTGAGCACATCCTCCCCAAACCAGCTGTCCGGCAAAACGCGCACGATGGCAATCAGCGCCAGAACACCGACCACGGCAAACGCAGCCTGTCGACCCAGAAAAAACGTCGCTGAGCCATTCTCGTGCAGCGCCTCGACCGAAGACGCCGAGTACACCATCAGCAGACCAAAACACACCAAGATAAACAGGCAGGCCATGAATATCAGACGGGGGCGCATGATACGGGCGGGAACGCCGGCAATATAGCGTTCGCTAAACGTCTGCCCGCCGCGACCGGAACGCGGTGTGCTGCGCCGCGAGGAAGCACGGTCCGAGTCGGGCCTCCTCATACCTTGTCGGGGGCTCTCCTCTCTCACCGGCAACCCCTATTCCATTTGCGATTTCGCCGCAGCGGCAAGCTGCGCCACATAGTCCTTAAACACGCGGCCGCGCTCCTCATAGCCCGAGAACTCATCGAACGAAGAGCAGGCAGGAGAAAGTAAGATCACGTCGCCACGGCTCGACAGCGAACGGGCGACGTCCACGGCATCGCGCAGGTTATCCGCCTGGGCAATATCCACATCGCCATCGACATCGGCCTCGTCCATAGCGGCGGTGAAACGCTCGCGCGCATCGCCAAAGCAGACGACCGAGCGCACGTTATCCATAACGACGCGCGCGAAGTCCGTGAGCGGCGTGCCCTTATCGTGGCCGCCGAGCAGCAAGATCACGTCGTCATCGGGAAATGCCGTCAGTGCCTTCTCGACCGCGTCGGTGTTGGTCGCCTTGGAATCGTTGACGTAGCGCACACCGTCAATCTCGCCGCACGGCTCCACGCGATGCTCGAGCGGCTGGAACGAGGCCAGACCGCGGCGGACACCATCGACATCGGCACCGACGGCCAGAGCAGCCGTGGCGGCACATAAGGCATTGATGACATTGTGATGGCCCGAGATCTTGAGCTCGGACGTGGCGACAAGCTGGGTCTCGACGCCCTTCAGGCGCACGACCATTTTGCCGTCGCGCACAAAGGCGGCGTCTGCACCCTCGGGCTCGTCAAAAGCGACCTTGCAGATGCGGCGACCCGGCGTATAGATGTACTCATCGAACTCGTGAATGCCGGCGTCTTCGACGTCGACAACCACCAGATCGTCATCGACCATATTGTCAAACAGCTTGATCTTGGCAAGCGCATAGTTCTTATGGCTCTTATGCCAGCCCAAGTGGTCGGGAGTGATGTTGAGCAGCACTGCCACGCGAGGGTGGAGCTCGGTGGTCGTAGCAATCTGATAGCTCGAGAGCTCAGCCACAAACCACTCGTTGTGGGCTCGGCCGTCAATCTCGTTGACCGGCGGCTCGCCGATGTTGCCGACAGCTACGCTGGCCTCGCCGGCAGCCTTGAGCAGATAATCGGTCAGCGACGTGGTGGTCGTCTTACCGTTGGTGCCCGTGATGGCAATCCAGTTATCGGGCGACAGGCGATAGGCAAACTCTGGCTCACCCATAATCTGAGCGGCATGTTCGCGCCCGGCCTTAAAGAAGCCCGAGAACTCCGAGATGCCCGGGCACGTCACGCATACGTCATAGGCGCCCTCGACCTGTTCGGTCCCATAGACAAACGACGCACCAGCAGCCTCGAGCGCACGCGTGGCGTCATTGAGCTCAGAGGTGCCGCCGCCATACACGGTAACGGCGCTTACGCGCTCGGGATGTGCCAGCGCCCAGCGGGCGACATCGAGACCGGATTTGCCCTGACCCAAAACGAGCAGGCTAAAGACATCAGCAAGAGGCATGAAAGACCACTATCCCAACTGGAAGAACAGAGCAAGGCCAACGGCACCAAAGGCCGCAGCGATAATCCAAAAACGGATGACGACCTTGGTCTCGGCCCAGCCCTTCTTTTCGAAATGATGATGGATGGGCGCCATAAGGAAGACGCGCTTGTGCGTAAAATGGAAGTAGACAACCTGAATCATGACCGACAGGGTCTCAACGATAAACAGGCCGCCGATGATGAGGGAGACGACCTCGGTGTTGGTCATGATGGACGTGCAGGCAAACGCGGCGCCCAGAGCAAGCGAGCCGGTATCGCCCATAAAGATGCTCGCCGGATAGCAGTTGAACCACAGAAAGCCCAAGCAGGCACCGGCACACGCGGTACAGAAGATGGACAGGTTCACGTCTCCGTGCAAAAACGCCATGGCAGCCATGGCGAGCATGGCGATCATGGAGGTGCCGCCAGCAAGACCGTCAAGGCCATCGGTCAGGTTCACGGCATTAGAAAGACCGGCAATCATCAGCCAGCAAAAGACAATATAGAGCCACGGGAACGAATAGCCGCAGATGGTGGTCGAAAGCACGCCAAGGTCGATCGTCAACCCACCGGGAAAACGAATCTCGGGGGCGACGCCGCACCAGTTGACGGCAAGTACCGTAAAGGTGACACAGATAATGGTTAGGCCGATCATCTTGGCATGAGGCGTCAGACCGAGCGAGCGCCCATGCGTAACGGAGGTCAGGTCGTCGATCAGGCCCAGCACGCCGGTCGCCAGCGTGGCGAGCAGTACGAGTACGAGCTCGGTGGTGAGCTTGCCCATCAGCAGGCAGGTCAGCGAGATCGCGACGAGGATGACAACGCCACCCATGGTGGGCGTTCCCTGCTTAACCAAATGACGCTTGGGGCCGTCGGCACGAACCTGCTGGCCGATACCCTCGACCTTGAGCAGCTTGATCCACCACGGCATGAGCAGCAGCGCAATGGCTGCGGCGATGCCAAGCCCCAAAAAAGCCTGATACGTTGGATACGAGGGATTGCCGAACATGGGCTAGCACACACCTTCCACAAAGCGGTCGAGCTCAACAAAGCGGGAACCCTTGACCAGTACAACATCATGTTTTTCAAGCGCGCCGCCCATGCGGTCGAGCACCTGCTGATAATCGGAGAACACCTGGATGCGGTCCTCGTCCATGCCCATCATGCGTGCGGCATCGGCCATAAGCTGGGCCAGCTCACCACCCACGCACGCCAGCATGTCGAGCTTCTTGGCGGCGGCATAGGCGCCCACGAGCTCATGCATGCGAGGAGCCTCATCGCCCATCTCGCCCATCTCGCCCAGGATCGCCATGCGAGACCCCGTGCACGAAAGCGAGCACAGCAGATCGAGGCCAGCAGCCATGGATTCGGCACTGGCGTTATAGGAGTCATCGATGACGCGTGCACCGCTCTTGGCGCGCTTGATCTCCTGGCGGTGTCCGGTGATCGTGAGACCCCTAAAGGCAGCATCGATCTGCTCGGGCGTCACGCCCAGGCGATAGGCAACCGCGGCGGCCTTAACGGCATTAGGAACGGACTGCACGCCGGGGATGGCAAGCATGGTATCGATCGTCTCGCCCTGGCCAAAATCGAGCGTAAAGACCGGACGGCCTTCGTCATCAACGCGAACGTCGCGGGCACGGACCTCATCATCGTCCGAGACGCCGGCCAGCATCACGTCGATACCAGCAGGTTGGGCGAACGTGTCGCGAATGAACGGCGTAAAGTCGTCCTCACCGCCCAAAACCAGCAGCGGCAAATAGTCGCCAGCGGCGCACATGCCCTGAACGATCTCGGCCTTAGCGCGGGCGATGTTCTCGCGGCTGCCCAAAATGCCGATATGAGAGGTGCCGATCTTGCTCACGATGGCAAGGTTGGGATTGGCAGACTGAGACAGGCGCTCGATCTCGTGGAAATGGTTCATGCCCATCTCGAGCACCAGGACCTCGGTATCGGCCGGAGCGGAAAGCACCGTGAGCGGCATGCCGATCAGGTTATTGAAATTGCCCTTGGTGGCCCAGACACGATAGCGCTTGGCGAGCACAGCGGCGAGCACGTCCTTGGTCGTCGTCTTGCCGATGGAACCGGTAATGCCAACGACCAGGCAGCCAAGCTCCAGGCGATACGCGTGCGCCAAACGCAGCAGAAACTCCTCGGGATCATCGGTCAGCAAGATGGCACAGCCCTTGTCCTGCGCCAGCGAGACCAGCTCGGCCTCGGGCTCACGCGTCATCACGACGGCGCCGGCACCCGACTGGACGGCACGGGAAGCAAAATCATTGCCGTCGACGTTTTCACCGGGAAAGGCGACGAAAATCGTCCCTTCCTCGACCTGGCGCGAGTCGATAACGCACCCGCGGCATACCCGATCGACTTCTCCCGTCACGGTTCGGGCCCCTGTTGCGGCCGCGAGGTTGTTGACGGCGATCTCTATCATTGCAGCTCCCCTGTAAACCTAAATAATGCTATCGGCGTATTGTATCCCAGCGCCGCGCATGCGTGGTGCAGGGCATGTGAACACCCCTCATATGGGACAACAAACCACGCCCCAAAGATTGTAACCCCCTACTTCGTGTGTGGGATACCCAGCACGTCGAGCGCGTTGGCCATAATGGACTGGAACGGCACCGCAGCGGCATCTGAGCCGCTCGGCGTTCCGTCGAGCGTGATATAGCACAGCACCTTGGGCGATTGTGCCGGTGCAAAACCCATAAAGGACGACATGTAGTTCTCCTTGAGGTAGCCGCCGTTCTCGTCGGCACGTTCGGCCGTACCGGTCTTACCCGCCACGTCATAGCCGTCAACCGCGCCGCCAACGCCCGTTCCCTCCGACACGACCGTCTGCATGCACGATGTCACCTGGGATGCGGCGTCCTCCGAAATCGCGCGCTCGCCTTCGCCCCAGTCCCTCTCGTCGCCTTTGCTGGACTTATAGAAGTGCGGGGTCATCATCACGCCGCCGTTGGCGATGCCGCCCACGGCACGTGCGATCTCAATCGGCGAGACAGACAGCGCCTGTCCAAAGCTCATCGAGCCCAGCGTGGCGCCGTCATACTGGTCACGCTCCTTGACGATGCCCAGGCTCTCGCCCGGAAAATCGACACCAGAGCTGTGACCGATGCCCCACTTGTCCACATAGGCGGCAAAGTCGTCGGCACCGATCTTGCGCCCCACCAGGACAAATCCCACGTTGGACGAACGGCGCATCATCTCGCGCACATCCATGGTCATGGCGTAGTCGCGCTTGTCGGCATCGGTGACGGTATCGTCGCCCACCTTGATGCTCGCCGGCACCTCAAACGACGTACTCGACCGCACGACACCCAAGTCGAAGCCGGCGCCCGCCACGAGCGTCTTAAAGACCGAGCCGGGCTCGTAGGCGTCGGTGACCAGGCGCAGGTTCATATCCTCGGTCTTGGCGTTTTCCAAATTGGTCTGGTCGTAGGTCGGATACGAGCAGGCTGCCAAGATCTCGCCTGTCGTAGGATCGGTGACCAGCGCCGAGCCGTTCTTGGCCTTTGTCTTCTCGACAGCCTCTGCCAGGGCATCCTCGGCCGCACGCTGGATATTGACGTCGAGCGTCGTCACGAGATCAACGCCGTCGACCGCAGCCACCTTTTTATAGGCACCGCCCGCGATATAGCTGCCGTCCCTCGCGCGCTCGCGTACGAGAGAACCGTTCGTGCCGGTCAGAAGCTTGTTGTATTGCTTTTCGAGACCCGTCAAGCCGTCGTTGTCTACATTCACTACACCCAGCACCTGCGATGCCAGATTGCCGTATGGATATACGCGCTTCATGGCCTGCTCAAAAAGCACGCCGGGCAGGTTCTTCTTCTCCAGCGCCGCAGCGTCGTCTTCGTCCACCTGGCGCTTGATATACACCCAGGTTCCATCGGACTCAACGAGCTTGCGGCAGGTCTTTTTATCGATTCCAGTTGCCTTGACCAGCGCCGACACCGTCTTGTCAACATCCTCGACAAGCTGGGGGTTCACGGCGATGTTGCGACATTCGACCGACGACGCCAGCACGTTACCGTTGCGGTCGTAGATGGTGCCACGTTTGGCATAGAGGGTCTGCGCAAGCAGGCGGCGCGCATCGGCACGCTCGCGCAGTTTATCGGCTTCGACAATTTGATAGCCGGCAAGGCGAAAGACGCCCAAGCCCAAGCCAAGCCCAATGAGGCCCATGACGGCTTTGCGGCGAGGCAGAGGCGTGCCTGTGAGCCATTCGGTCGACGAACTCTTGCGCGACCTGGTGTTATGCACTTGAGGGCCGCCCGAGCCGCGAAGTCGCGACGCCGGGTCGTTGCCACGGGACTGCCCGGCGTTGTAAGATTGCCGACCCGTTCCTTGATAACCAGAACGTCCCCGCGACGAGGGACGTCCAGAACCGCGGCCCCCATCGGAACCGCGGCGATAGTCATTTGTCATACTCAGCTACCGTCTTGCTACTGAGCGGTCGCGGTCGCGTTGGCGCCCGCGGCTGCATCCTGCGAAAAGTCAAGTGTAACGCTCTCGCTGGGCTCCACCATGCCATAAGTGCCCGCAAGGTCGCGAATGCGCGTGTCGGCGCCATAGACCGAATGCATGACCTCCAGGTCGGAGCTCTCATCGGTCGCCTTTTCGAGCGTGTTGGTAAGCTCGGCGTTGCTGTTGAGCACCTGGGCCGTAACGCCGGCGAGCGCCACGCGGGCGACGCCGATCGTCATGAAGATAGCCGCAATGATGCAAAACGTTTTAAGAACGCTCATGAAAACCGGGCTTACCGCCTGGTTTGCCTGACGGCCCGCGCCCGTGTAGACATCAAAGCGCGGCGTGCGCTGCTCACGGGGAGCAACGGGGGCCTGCGGCGTCTCACGATAGGCGGGCATGGCGTTCATATCATAGGCGAGTGCTGCGTTTGAAGTGTTGTAGCCCATGATATGCCGCCTCCCATCCCGAGTACGTTGGTAGTGTGTTTAAGCTTCGTTTATGGTGCGAGCGGGAGGTCCAATATCGCGCGGTCGCGCCTACAGACGCTGCGCCACGCGGATTTTGGCTGATCTCGCCCGAGGGTTGCGCTCAACCTCATCAGGCTGGGCAACCAGGGGTTTGCGGGTGATGACCTTGAGTATCGGCACGTTGCCGCACACGCACACCGGAATCTCCGGCGGACACGTGCACCCCTGGCTCATCTCCTTAAAGTGATTCTTTACGATACGATCCTCAAGCGAGTGATACGAGATGACGCAGATACGTCCGCCCGGGTTGAGCCACCTGGTGGCGGCATCAAGCCCTCGTTCGAGCACATCGAGCTCGTGATTGACCTCGATGCGAATGGCCTGGAAACTTTTCTTGGCCGGGTGTCCGCCATGCCGACGAGCGGCAGCCGGGATACCCGCCTTGATGATCTCGACAAATTGCCCGGTGGTTTCGATCGGTTCTTGCTCGCGGCGGCGCACGATCTCGCGCGCGATCTGCGAGGCGAACTTCTCTTCGCCGTAGACGCGTAGAATCCGGGCGAGGTCGTGTTCGTTATAGGTGTTGATGACCTCAGCTGCGTTTAAGGTGTTATTACCCGGATCCATCCGCATGTCCAATGGGGCGTCCTCGTTATACGAAAAGCCCCTGCCAGGGATATCGAGTTGCGGTGACGAAACGCCCAAATCGAACAGGAAGCCATCGACCCCGGGCACCTCGGCCGAGCAAAGCAGCTCGTCCAAGTCGCCGAAGTTGCCCTTCAGCAGCTGGTGCGGAACGCCGGGAACCTCGCGGTCCAGACGGGCGCCAGCGGCCTCGAGGGCCATGTCGTCCTGATCGACGCCGAGCAAAAGGCCCGTCTCCCCCACCTGCGCGGCCATCTTTACCGAATGGCCGGCACCGCCAAGGGTGCAATCGCAGACAACGGAGCCGCTCTTTAGCCGCAGCGATTCAAGTACTTCGCCGAGCATGACAGGTTCATGCCGATATTCTTGTGTCAAGATCCCACGCTCCATCCGTTACCCGTGCCTTGCCCTTACGAGAAGAAGAGGTCCAGCAGGGCCTCATCGTCATCGTCCTCATCGGCCGTAGCGCGGTCCCAAACCTCAAGGTGGTCGTAGTTGCCCACAACCGTGACCTCGCGGTCGAGGTTCGCCTGCTTGCGGAGAGACTCGGAAAGACCGATACGACCGGCGCTGTCCACGTCCATCGACGTGGTGCGCTTGTTGATCGCCCTCATGAGCTTCTGGTCGTTAATGTCACGCGGGTTAAAACCCTCGTGGCCCTCACGACCCGCGAAGAGTCCTTCGACCCACTTATCGAAGGCCTCGGCAGAGAACACGTACAGAGCATCGACATCCAGGGCTTTGAACACGCGAACGTGCTCTCCAAGCTCCTCGCGAAGGGGTGCAGGCAGGGACAGACGACCTTTTGCATCGAGATTGCGCTCGTATGCACCAGTCATTCCCATGTGCGCCCTCCCCTCGGTTACTCAGATGGCACGTACGCGGGGAACCACCCCGCCTGTCGACGTCATCAATAATATGGGGAACCGCCCCATTTTTCAACACCTTTCCCCACCCCTTCCCCCACCCCTCCCCACCATTCCACCCCCAATATGTTGTAAAACACCCCCGAGCATATGTTCGAAAACACAATATGTTGTGTTTGCAGCAAAGGCGGGATGCCACCTGTAGAACCACGCCCGCGAACCTCAACCTTCAAGTTGACCTTGAGGCGATTTTTACGTCCCTTTACACGCTGTTCACATCGCCCCCAAACTCCCCCACCCACGGTACACACGGCCCACCGCCGCGTCGGTGTCTAGCGAAAAATGGGACGAGCCCCAGATTGCCCATGCGCGCAAAAGTGCGTCTCAGCAATCTGGGGCCCGGCCCCTTTAGTATTTATAAATATGCAGGTCAGCGAGGTGCTAGCGATGTGCTAGCGGATGCGCCGCCAGATAGACCTCGGTCAGTTGCGTTCGGTCGACATGCGTGTAGACCTGCGTGGTCGAAATATCGGCATGGCCCAAAATCTCCTGCAGCACACGCAGGTCGGCACCGCCCGCGAGCATGTGGGTGGCAAAGGAGTGGCGCAAGGTATGGGGATGGAGCCCCACCAGCCCCACCTGACGCCCATACCGCTCGCATATCGCATGCACGGCCTGGCGCGACAGGCGACGTCCGTTCTTATTTAAAAAGACCGCCGAGGTCTCGGTTCCGCGGGCATGAGCCGCCAAGCGAGAACGTCCCTCAGTTACATAGAGCGTCAGAGCTCGCGCCGCGCTTCCCACCAGTGGGGACAGGCGTTCCTTTGAGCCCTTACCGCGAACGAGTACAAAGCCATCGTCAATATGGATATCGCCCACATCGAGCCCAACCAGCTCACTCACACGCAAACCGCATCCGTAGAGCACTTCCAAGATGGCATGGTCGCGCAGTCCCATCTCGCCCTCGGGAAAGTCTTGATCGAGCAGTGCCGAGACATCCTCCACCGATAGATACTCCGGCAAACGCTCAGCCTTTTTAGGCAGGCGCAACGCCGCCGTCGGGTTTTGGGCCACGGCCCCATCGCGCACCAAAAAGGCATGCAAGCCCTTCACGGCAGCAAGCGCGCGCTCCACCGAGGCGTCGGAATAGCCCCCATCGCGACGGTCGGCGACAAAGCCCTCCACGATCTGACGGGTCACCTCTTCAACAGACACAATACCCGCCCGCTCCAGATAGGCGCAGTACGTCGTCAGGTCACGACGATAGGCCGCAATCGTGTTGCGCGCCAAGCCCCGCTCGACCGCGAGGTAATCGAGATACTCCCCCGCCGCCACGGCGAGCGACGAGGGAGTAGCTTCGGTATGTTCCTTATTCGCCGGCACCCTTAGTCCGTAGCGAGGTTCATGGGCGTCACCTGCAGACGGTCGACACCCTCGTGCTGGCCAATCGAAGCGCGCACGAACTCGCGGAACAGCGGCTGTGGGTTGGTCGGGCGGCTCTTGAACTCGGGATGAGCCTGGGTTGCCACATACCACGGATGAACGTCGCGCGGCAGCTCGACCATCTCGACCAGGCGCTCGTCGGGCGACAGACCCGAGATAACCAAACCGGCGTCCTCGAGCTGGTCACGGAAAGCGTTGTTGAACTCAAAGCGGTGACGGTGACGCTCGTAGACGAGTTCCTCGCCATATGCCTCGCGAGCAAGGGTATCGGCGGCGAGCTTGCACGGATAGGCGCCCAGGCGCATGGTGCCGCCCTTCTCGGTCACGTCCTCCTGCGAGCTCATCAGATCGATGACGCTATACGGACCGTCCGGATCAAACTCGGAGGAGCTGGCACCGGCAAGGCCAACGACATTGCGGGCGAACTCGCACACGGCGACCTGCATACCCAGGCAAATGCCCAGATACGGTATCTTGTGCTCACGGGCAAACTCGGCCGCGAGGATCTTGCCCTCCAGGGCGCGCTTGCCAAAGCCGCCGGGGACCAGGATGCCCGAGGCGTCGCCCAGAACCTCGGAGACATTCTGCTCGTCGAGGCTCTCGCCGTCGACCAGCTGGACGTCCACATGGCGATCGTAGAAGACGCCCGCATGGTGCAGGGCCTCGATAACCGACAGGTACGCATCGGGCAGCTGCGTGTACTTACCCACGACGGCAATCTTAACCTTATCGGCGTGATGATTGGCATGGTTCTGCTTACGCAGGAACTCATTCCACTCGCTCATGTCGCGCTCACGCGGGTCCAGGCCCAGGCGCTCGCAAATACGCAGGTCAAAGTCCTGCTCGGCAAGCAGCTGCGGCACGTCGTAGATGCTCGCGCAGTCCTCATTGGTAAAGACGCAATCGGTGTCGACGTCGCAGAAGCTTGCGATCTTTCCGCGGATAGCGTCATCGATATGGTGGTCGGAGCGCAGCACGATAATATCGGGCTGGATGCCAAAGCTGCGGAGCTCCTTGACGGAATGCTGCGTGGGCTTGGTCTTGACCTCGTGGGCGGCGGCAATATAGGGAACGAGCGACACGTGGATGTAGCAGACGTTCTCGGGGCCGGCCTCCTTGCGGTACTGACGGATGGCCTCCACAAACGGTTGGGACTCGATGTCGCCGATCGTGCCGCCCAGCTCGGTGATGACTACATCGGAGCCGGTCTGCTCCTCGATGCGGCGGAACTTGTCCTTAATAGCATTGGTGACGTGGGGAATCACCTGCACGGTACCGCCCAAAAAGTCGCCGCGACGCTCACGGGCGATTAGGCTTTTGTAGATGGCACCGGTCGTAAAGTTGGAATCGCGGGTCAGGTTCTCATCAATAAAGCGCTCGTAATGACCCAGGTCCAGGTCGGACTCGTAACCATCCTCGGTTACAAAGACCTCACCATGCTGGAACGGGCTCATGGTACCAGGGTCGACGTTCAGATACGGGTCGGCCTTTTGCATCGTTACTTTGTAGCCACGCGACTTGAGCAGACGGCCCAGCGAGGCCGCGGTAATACCCTTGCCCAGAGACGAAACTACGCCACCGGTCACGAACACATGCTTGGTCATATTGAGTTACCTGCGCTTCCCGTAGAAGTTATCCATACACATCTTACGGGTCTTCATTGTAATACTCGCGCCGCGGACCGTTCGCAATTTTTCTCGCGTGCGGTTGCATTTCTCAATCTTGAAACAAAACGCCGCCCGGTTTCCCGGGTGGCGTCGCTATGGCAAGGGTTACATGCTGCTATCGATCAGCAGCCTCATCCTCAAGCATTTCCTGAACGAGCATGCCGGTACGGACGCCCTCAAGATACCACTCGCCACGTTCGGTGAGGCAAATGCCATTTGCAAGCTGACCGCCGTCGTCGCTATAACGCGAGACGACATCAATCATGCCTTCGGAATCCAAGCGATCGATTGCGGCGCGGGCACGATACGGCGAAACCCCCACGCGCTCGGCAAGCGTTTTGCGCGAGAAACCATACGGCCCGCCATTGTCTTCGGTTTGCTGGTCGATCTCCATCAACACCAGCACCTCGACACGCTTCATATCGTTGACACTCGCACGACCCTTGCCCGCCATAGCAGCCTCCTCAAACCGAGCACGAGCATCTAACGCGCCGTGCGCGACCGACACACCTCACGATGGCAGGTAATATCCATCATGCGGCATCCCGCTAAGGATGAAACAGTTACGGTTATTGTATACCGCTCAAATTGTTTCTAGGCAGGTAAACGGCTATTTTTCGCCGAAATAGACGCTTTATTGATCAAAAAGCCGTACCGGGCGCTAACCCGATACGGCCAAAATGCAATGCAATTACCGCGGTGCTTCAAACTTAGCGATGGAAGAAACCGCGGCGCTCAAACTTGGGCTCGCAGCACACGTTGATACCCAGTTTGCGCAGTACCGTCTCGTCCGTCGGCGAGATAATCACGCTAAAGAAGGCATCGCAACCGCGCAGCTGCTCCAGGCCCGAAAGGACGCGAGCGGCCGTCTCACTCGTGGCCGAGGTGATCGACAGCGCCATAAGCGTCTCGTCGGTGTGGAGGCGCGGGTTTTTGCTGCCCAGGAAATGCGTCTTGAGCTTGCTGATGGGCTCGATCGCCTCATCGCTAATGACCTCGAGCTCAAGGTCGACGCCCGAAACATGCTTGAGGGCGTTCATAATGAGCGAACTTGCGGCGCCCAGGCGCGTGGAGGTCTTACCGGTCACCACGGAGCCATCGGGCATGACCATGGCACCCACGGGACCACCCGTCAGCTGCTCCCTGGTGAGGGCCGCCGAGCGCGCCGGTGAGTAGTTCTTATCGATGCCGGCTTTCTTCATAATAATCTTGAGACGGTCGACTTGCTCATCGCCCACGCCGGTACGGCGCACATTTTCGACCGCGGTAAAGTAGCGGCGGACGATCTCCATCTTGGAAGCGTCGCGGCAGGCATCGTCATCGGTGATGGCAAAGCCGACCATATTGACGCCCATGTCCGTAGGGCTCTGGTAGGGGCTCTTGCCCAGGATCTTTTCCATCAGGGCACGGACTACCGGGAAGGCCTCGACGTCGCGGTTGTAGTTGACCGTGGTCTTGTTGTAGGCCTCAAGGTGGAACGAATCGATGATATTGGCATCGTCGAGGTCAGCCGTGGCGGCCTCGTAGGCAATATTGACCGGATGCGTAAGGGGCAGATTCCAAACCGGGAAGGTCTCGAATTTGGCATAGCCGGCGGCCGTGCCATGCTTGTGCTCGTGATAGAGCTGAGACAGGCAAGTGGCGAGCTTGCCCGAGCCAGGGCCGGGCGCCGTCACGACAACGAGCGGTCGGGTGGTCTCGACAAACTCGTTCTTGCCATAGCCGTCGTCGGACACGATCAGATCGACATCGTGCGGATACCCCTCGATGGGATAGTGCAGCTTGGCGGGAATACCGAGCGCGTTCAGGCGGTTGCGGAACACATCGGCAGCGGGCTGTCCAGCGTACTGGGTGATGACCACGGCCGCGACAGCAAAGCCGTTGCCGCGGAACAGGTCAACCAGGCGCAGCACATCCTCGTCATAGGTAATGCCAAGGTCACCACGAGCCTTGTTTTTCTCGATGTGGTTCGCGTTGATCGCGATGATAACCTCGACATCGTCGGCGATGCTTTTGAGCATGCGGAACTTGCTGTCCGGCTCAAAACCCGGTAGCACGCGGCTGGCATGATAGTCATCGAACAGCTTGCCGCCAAACTCCAAATACAGCTTGCCGCCAAACTGCGAGATGCGCTCCTTAATGTGAGCAGCCTGCAGCTCGATATACTTCGCGTTGTCGAAACCCTGGCGCATGTATGGCTCCCGTCCCGTTTCGTAAATTAAGTTCCTACGCGATTATAACGGAGCCTGCCCTCCCCGATGCCCAGGCCATCAACAGGCACCAACCAAACACGCCATCGATAAGTTGCGGTGAAATAGCTCCTGTTTAACCCCTCAAGACGGCCAAACGGGAACTATTCCACCGCAACTTCCCCTTTTGGCGCAAAGTAACCTGACCCCTTTGCACCAACAGCAGAAACGTCGCGGGCAGAGAACGGACAGCGAACAGACACCAGAGCGAGCAAGCCGCCCCCTGCGCCAACAATGGCAGCGCCGCAGGTTGAGCATAAGTCAGCGAAAGCCCACCAGAGCGAGCAAGGTGACGTGAAAGAGGAGGGCATAGGCCTTTTGGCCATGCCCGACGATTGAACGTCAGATTGCCGCTCTGGCGGGCTTGCAGCGTCGAGTGGTTCCGGCGTTTGGTAAAACGCCGGAACACAAGAGCGCCCCCTCCCGCGCACGGAACGGGAGGAGGCTAAAGGTAGGAGTCTACCGGTGGGGTTACCCCACCGGACAGACGATGACCAGGTGATCCTTTACAGGATCGTCATGGTTTCCGTGGGGTACCCAAGGGGTACTTAGAGCATCACGCAAGCGATGGTCAGGATGACGGCGCAGACGACGGAGAGAGCGACGATGAGCTTAAGAGCAAACTTGAGCCAGGTCGTCCACTCGATCTTGGCCAGGGCAAGACCGCCCATGATGGCGCCAGAGGTCGGGGTGAACAGGTTCACGACACCGATAGCGGCGGAGAAGATCATGACCATGACCTCGGGCGAGAAGCCGAGCTTAACAGCCAGCGGTCCCATGATGGGCATGGAGACAGTAGCCATACCGGATGTCGAGGGGATCAGGAAGGACAGGCCAAAGTAGACCAGGAAGCTCATGGGAGCGAAGATCACGCCGGACAGGCCGGCCAGAGCATTGGCGGCAGCGTCGAGGACGTAGACGTCGAGGCCGGTGCTAGCCATGAGGACGGAGATACCACGGGCGAGGGCGATGACGAGGACAACGGACATCATGTCGGCAGCGCCGGTGATGAAGGTGTTGACGATCTGCTTCTCGGACAGGCCGCCGATAATACCGATCAGGACAGCCATGAGGAAGAACCAGGTGGAAGCCTCGTCGAAGTACCACTGACCAATGGGCAGGCCGGTGATCAGGGCAGACCAGCCCTGAACGATGGCGTTACCGTCGGCGTCATAGACAGCGCCAGCATCGAAGAAGTTGGCGACGCCCTCGTTAAGGTCGGCCAGCGGGATGAAGCCGACGATCATGACGACGAAGGTGAAGGCAAAGGCGATCAGAACACCCTTCTGACGACCGGTGAGCTTGACCTCCTTGTGAACCTCGGAAGCAGCCTTGCCGTGAGCCTCTTCGGCGTCCTTGAGCTCCTGCATCGAAAGGATGGTGGAACCCTTGTCAGCCTTGACCTTCTTGGCATAGCTCATGACGAAGAGGATGGACATAACAGTGGTAACAATCCACAGGACGGCACCGAGGCCGATGATGATGGACTGGTTGACCTCAATGCCAACGCCAGTCAGAGCGTCAACGGCAGCACCGACGGCAAACGGGTTAACCGTGGAGCCGAGGCAGCCGCAGCCAGCGCCGAGCAGGACGGTGGCAGCGCCGACCATGGGGTCGAAGCCAGCAGCCATCATGGTGGCGGCGAGCAGGGCGTAGAAGGGAACGGTCTCCTCGCACATACCATAGGTGGTACCACCGAGGGAGAAGATGAACATCAGCACGGGAATGAGCATGATCTCATTGCCCTTAAGCTTCTGCACCAGAACAGCAATGCCGTTGTCCAGGGCGCCGGTCTCGGTCATCATGCCGAGGAAGCCGCCGAGGATCATAACGAAGAGGCAGACGGGCAGAGCGTCAGCGAAGCCCTTGACCGGGGCGGTGCAGAAATCGCTCAAGCGGGCAGCGGTAACCGCGCCACCGGACGTACCGGAGACGATAACGGTAACAACCGCGACGATTGCCAGCAGAGCAAGAAGAATGGTGAACGATGAAGGC
This sequence comes from Collinsella sp. OM06-18AC, assembly GCF_003438785.1. Lineage (NCBI taxonomy): Bacteria > Bacillati > Actinomycetota > Coriobacteriia > Coriobacteriales > Coriobacteriaceae > Collinsella > Collinsella sp. OM06-18AC. The sequence goes on along the minus strand of NZ_QSTX01000006.1, from coordinate 1,318 downwards.
ATACCGCGCTTTTTCTTAGCGGTCTCAGTCATAGTTCTCATCCCCCCTTCATAAATCATTTACTGATCTCGCCCTAAGCGGCTCTTCCGTGCCGTGCATGTCGCTCAGTGCGAGATTTTTACCAGACAAAAGCGCTCGGGGTGCGCAGCAATGCACCCCGAGCGAGATGCTAGATGCTCTTACTTGAGCGTAGCGTACATGACAGCCTTGATGGTGTGCATGCGGTTCTCGGCCTCGTCGAAGACCTTGGAAGCGGGGCTCTCGAAGACCTCGTCGGTGACCTCCTGCTCGGTGATGCCGAACTGCTCGCACTTCTCGGCGCCAATCGTGGTGTTGGTGTCGTGGAAGCTGGGCAGGCAGTGCAGGAAGATGGCACCCGGGTTGGCCATAGCCATGACCTCGGAGGTAACGCGATACGGAGTGAGCTGAGCGATGCGCTCGGCCCAGACCTCGTCGGGCTCGCCCATGGAGACCCACACGTCGGTGTAGAGAACGTCGGCACCGGTGACGCCGTCCTTGACGTCGGTGGTCAGCTTGATGGTGCAGCCGTTGGCCTCGGCGATGGGCTTGCAGGCCTCGATGACGTCGTCAGCGGGCATGCACTCCTCGGGGCCGCAGGCCACAAAGTTCATGCCGAGCTTGGAGCAGACGACCATGAGGGAGCGAGCGACGTTGTTCTTGCAGTCGCCCATGAAGACGAGGGTCTTGCCCTTGATGTCGTAGTTGAAGTTCTCCTGGACGGTCAGGATGTCGGCGAGCATCTGGGTGGGGTGCCACTCGGTGGTCAGACCGTTCCACACGGGCACGCCGGACTTAGCGGCAAGCTCCTCGACGTCGTCCTGGGCAAAGCCACGGAACTCGATGCCGTCATACATGCGGCCGAGAACGCGGGCGGTGTCCTCGATGGACTCCTTCTTGCCCATCTGCGACGAACCCGGATCGAGGTAGGTGACGCCCATGCCCAGATCCATGCCGCCAACCTCGAAGGCGCAGCGGGTACGAGTGGAGGTCTTCTGGAAGAGCAGAACGATGTTCTTGCCCTCGAGATAACGGTGCGGAACGCCAGCGCGCTTCATGTCCTTGAAGTTCTTGGAGAGCTTGAGCAGGTACTCGATCTCCTCGGTGGTGAGGTCGAGGAGCTTGAGGAAGCTACGGCCGGAGAGGTTAACACCCATGGTTCGTTTCCTTTCGAAAAAGTGAATTACTAAAAAGTGGTGCCCGTTTGACGGGCGAAACCGGTGCGGTTGTAGGGGGACCGCACCGGAACCGTTAAAACCTTAGAGGTCCTCGCGCCAGAAGGGCATGCTCATGCAGCGCG
>NZ_QSTX01000005.1:0-189129 GCF_003438785.1 Collinsella sp. OM06-18AC | reverse complement strand
ACGGCCGGTCCGGGTCCAGCCCCGTAATCCGGCATAGTTTTGAAATGACACTAATTCACTGGCAACCAAACTAGATCGTTCTAGTTCATTATCGCCGGCTAATTTCCGATGTCCATCCAGTTGCACAAAACATTTGCTCGCAGTCGCGTCTCGGCGCACTTCATTGCCTCGGATTTGGCTTTATATCGAATCCCCAAACGCCTGCAAACGCTTTTGACTATGATGTCTAGCTGCTTTTTGTCGTTAAGCATATCGTGGGTTACCAGGAACACGTCGAAACCCATGCTCTGAAGCGCAGTCATACGCTCCGCATCGTGGTCAAGTACCGCGCCTGATCCATGGATGACTTCACCTTGGATCTCAATAATTACTGCCTTCATTAGCATTGGGTTTACAATCACGATGTCCCCGTAGCAGACCTTTTGACCTGCGATGCTTTGGGCAGCCTCGGATAGAGGGGTTAAATCGTTGAGGTACACGTATCTGAATCCTGAACCACCTAGACGTCGAGAACGTCTTAGGAGCAGGACCCCCGCAACCTCGAGTGGAGATGCAGCAATGCCGATAACCTGCTGAGCGGCATCATAAAACTGCTTTCCCCACATTTGACTTTTGACCTTGTCGGCGAAACGATGCAGGTCGCTCAGTTCGATGAGCGGCTTTCTCATCCAAAGAGAAGTACCTTTGAATTTCGTAACCTCTCTTCCATCCTCACGCTTGCTTGTTTGGCCATCACTATCTGGGTCCTTTACGGTTGCGCGGGCATAAACTCGTTTCCAGGGAATCTCGTCTTCGCCTTCTCCAAGTTCGAACAGATCCTGCGTGCTGGAATTGCGATTCTTTTCTACCGCCAGTTTTAACTGCATTTCGGCAGCGGGAGCCGGCTCGAAAACAGAAAACCAGCCGCAAAGTTCGTACATAGCCAGTACGAGATCTATTTGAGACACAAAGCGTGTCATAGTAAATAACGTGTTTAGCGGATTGGTGACACTAAAGCCAAAATGAGTGTCGATTGTTGTGCCGGCATCCGATGCCCCATCCCAGCGAATTGTAGAGCGCAATCCCGAGTGGTGATTACAACAACCTGGCGAAGCAACAGCGATGATCGGGGTCTTGAGGACGTCGGTTACGAAAGGGGCTTGGGATAGAGCTCGCCAACCGTCTTCGGTGTTGGGCAGGCGCGGGTAGAGGTCGCGCACCTGCGGTGGGCAGCGCCAGTAGCGGAATGCGGTGTTTGCGCAGACGATTTCGTCCATTTGCGCCTCCCCTGGTTTCGGCCGCGGGCCGTGCGGATTGCGGACATCGCCGATTATCTACTGGGGCATCATGCGGGTAAGTACCGGAAGCTGACCAAACGCTGACCAAAAGCTTGACGAGTTCTGCCAAAAATCCCTCGTGCGACAGAAATCCGCTGGAAGGAGCTCTGGGCGTGTGGTCCCCGTCTCCACATTTGTGCTCGGATCATATGAGTAATTCAATGAAATTACGCATGCGTTTAATACAAAACGTGCAATGGCGTCAGCAAAAAGGGTGCGATAAAAGATGACGCCTTAGACGACTACGATTTATTTTTTGGTGTCAGTTTTGGTGTCACCCTTGGTGTCAAAAGAAAAAGGCCAGAGGCTTAACACCTCTGACCTGCGCTTTAGATGGTGGGCGATACAAGATTCGAACTTGTGACCCCATCCGTGTGAAGGATATGCTCTACCCCTGAGCCAATCGCCCGTCGCCTTTCGGCAAAAGAGATACTATCATAGCCTCGCGTTGTTTACCAAGAACTTTTTGCCCTCGAATTCAAATTCTTGGGCACATGCCGTTCCATCACAAACAAGGCGTCCAGCAAACCAGCAGTTAAACCACCATTTACCGCTTGATCCACGAGGTCTCGGGGCGGCAGCACAGGGCGCTGGGGGTCTCCATGTGGTGTCCAATCAATTCAATAACCGGCGTGCAGATGCTTTGATTCTATACGTGCGACGGGTCGCCTATGCCCGCAATGCAACCGCGGCGCAGCTCCTCGGCGAGCCCGCTGGTCGTACGGTTTCCGGATACGAGGTCCTGGATCCAGGCGTAGTACTGGTTGTCTTTGGGCTCGGGGCTGTCGATTAGCTCGACCGGAGTGCCGGCGAACCTTAAGACGGACAATGCGTAGATAAGGCTGGTACGTTTGTTACCGTCCTCGAAGATGTGATCCTTGACCATGTGCTCTGCCACGTAGGTGACCTGGTCAAAGATGTCTGCGAAGCGATCGGCCGGCGATTGACCGAATATTGTACAGAATGCACCCGCAAGTACGGACTCGACGCGTCCAAGCTCAAGCGCGGCCCGGTCGCCTGTGGCGTCGGTTGTATAGCAGCGCCCGACCGTCATCAGCGTGCTGTGTAGGCGCATCGCGGCCGCGGCCATAGCTTCGAGCGAACCGGTATCATCGAGCACGAGCGGCGCGAACGGATGAGCGCTCCGCTGCATAGCCGCCATCATGGGTTCTCCAAGAGCTTGAGCGCGTTGGGCATGCCCGCTATGGTCTGCCGAATAGCTTCGTCGATTGACGTGACGCCGTCGAGCAAATTCGGAGATGCTGAATTTACCTCGAGCGCAGATGAATGATCTTCTTGAGCAACGCAATCAGCTCCGTCATCTTGTTGAACGTAGTTCCAAGGCATGTCTGCCTCCTCTATAGACTTTCGGACGGAATAGCCCGCGAGTCGTACTCCAGGGCGATCGGTTGCCAGACGAGGTCTTCGATGGCGCAGCTTAGGGTGTTTGCGAGCGCCAATGCCGAAGAGACCGAGGCGCGACGTAAATCCAGCTGATTCTGTTCGTAGAGCTGTATAGCGCGAAGTTTAACCCCCGATTGGGCGGCCAGCTGTTTTTGCGTTAGGCCGGCCGCCTTTCGTGCCGCTTTGAGGCTCTTTTTGTCTGCCTGGGCTTTGTTCCATTTATCGATGACAATCTGGGCGAACTTGTCTTCGGAGGCCTCGTGAAGCGGATGGTACGAGCCAATAATCCAATCGAGTGGAGCGACTTCGAGTAGCTCATTAAAGCCCAAACAGCACATCCATTGCGCATAGGCCAAAACCCAGCCCGCCCAATACTGAGGTGAACGGTCGAACGGATAGCTCTCCCTACATTCTGCGGGTTTCAGTCCTGCACTGGCAATTATTTCACGCGCAAGTTCGTCACCCGACATGCCGCAGACAACGCGCGCCACACCACGCTCGAATTGCCTCATCTCGAGAGAATTCAATAGGATTGTCGTTAGTTCGACAGGACTCAGCCCTTGGTCGCAGAGGGCGAAATCGACTGCCTCGCCCAGCGTTCTCATGGCATCCTCGAGATACATCTCACTGTAGGCGTGGGTCATTTTCTGTCATCCCCTCTCGAACGATATCGACGATACGAATTCCCTCAAACGGGTTTTCGGTAAGCAATTCCCGATACTGCGCCCTTGCCAGCTCATCTCGGTCCTTGGCCAATGGGCCATATAGAGCTTGTGGCGCACGTTCAAATCCAGCAAAACGAATGCTCTTAAACGCGCGCTCGCTTTTGAGCACAATCTGTTCTCCAGGGTTACCGAGCCTCATAGCTCGACCGAGCTGGTCAATGGTGATCGTATTGTTTACAAACGCCCTGGCATAGCTGAAGTACGAGTCATCCGCACGCCATCCTCTAATCACATCGTAAGCGTTAGCATCTGGCAAAAAATGATCGTGGAGATATTCGCACGCCCCCACGGCGATAGCGGTGTCCTTGCGAAAAGAACGATGCTCTACAAGCAACGCTATCCAATGCAGAACTGAATAATGCGGCGATAGCAGGTCGAGTACCTTGAGATCGGCCATGTCGAGTTCATATCGATTTACAAAGCCGTCTGCGTCCCTAGAGCATGCCCATTCCCTTGCAAGGTTGAGGCTCTCTGTGCAATAGAATCCCTGTCCATAGTCGTTATGGACTTTCCCCAGGCCAATCTGGGGAGTCTCAATGATCTTCTGAGAACCATGCCACAGTTCCACGCGAGTCTCCTAACAGGTATCGCCCTAGCGATAGTATAGTACACTATCGCTAGGGCGATACCTGTTATCAGGCGCATTCGACCGCCGCCCTTGCTCCAGGCTCTCCGGCAGAATAGATATCGTTTGGTATTAGAGGCGCCTCCAATCAATGCGATTGAAGGCGCCTTCTCCGCGAGCATTGTTTTGATTGCGCTGGTCGTGCTCTGCGACCAAGATCTTCTCGGTAGACTTTCTTTATATTCCGCTGGTCGCGCCTTACGACCAAATTCTGGGACAAGCATACAAATAAATGGAAAACGATGCAAGACGAGTCAAGAAGCCCCTCAATCGCGTTCGTTAACCTAAGGCGGCGAGCCGTTCTATCTAACCCAAATATTCGCAAGTAAAAGCAAGGCTTGACCCCAGGGGCAAAGGAATTCTCGGTCAAAAGGACCTACCCCCATTCGGGAACCCAGCTGAATCCATCCCAAGTCAGCCTAGCTGATGGTGAAACTATATCACCATCAGCTAGGGTTATGCAGCTAGCTAGCGGGATAGTTCCGATGTCCGCAGACGTGCAAAAATGGCGAGGTACGAACCTCGCCGATTTGGAACTTACGCAGGATAAGCATCGAGGATAAGGCGCCCCAGCGGCTGTCGGCCACCTTACGGTGTGGCGGTTGCCGCGGCGGCAGGCGTTACCGGATGAGGTCCGCCAGACACAGCTCGCCCTTGGGAATCTTCGAAAGTCGTTTATATTCCCTGGCGGCAGCCATAAGCGAATTGGCATCCCAATAGCCTCTGAGGAAGCCTTCTCTCTTTACTTCGCGCATGCCGAGCTCCTGTTTACAGAAGTCGCTCGGTTTCATGCGACTGCCGTGCCAGCGTCTCCACGCGCCCTCTCGGATGATGGCCAGCACTTCTATCTCGGGATGGGTTACGTAGCTAGCCACCGGGAAGCGGCCGGCATACAGGTTGCCGAGCTTAAAGCGCTCCTTTCTTGAGTCCAGCACCCTGACGACGCAGACTGACCAGTCATAGTCGAACTTGAGGTACTCGTCTTGAATATCGGAGGCCTTGCGCACGCGAGTTACGTCCACGATGTCGCCCGCTGGGAAGACGAGCGCGTCCGCTTCGAGCAGTGTCTCCACGGCCACCTGCTCCGCAGTGCCCTCGCAGGAGATTATCGGGTGGTACCCCGCAAAGCGAAAACCACTATCACCGTTCATCGGACACCTCCTCTGCGACGAGCTCCTTAAGCGCGCGCACATCGGCGTAGCGCGGTGCGGTCCCCTTCACGAAGTTCGAGGCGAACACCTCCGACTTCTTATTTTCAATTCGCTTCACGCGGTCGGCGTACTTCACCACGCGCGCACCGAAGTCGCGGCGGGCGAGGAAGAATACGTTGTCCTTGCGGTGCACGTGGTCGAGGAGCTGCGGGTAGTGTGTCGTGAAAACCAGTGTCGCGCCGTTTGGGTTAGTCTTGCGAGCGGCGAACAGGTCCAGTACGACATTTACCAGTTGGCGGTTCAGGTGGTTCTCCACCTCGTCGACCAGCAGGTAACCGCCGGAGCGCAGGACCCTCATTGCGCGCTGCACCAGCCCCAAGCCGCGCACGGTGCCGGAGGAGAGCACCTCTGTGAGTCCCCGCTCGGAGACCGTGATGGGATCGCGGCCCGTAAACGTCAGCACGAAGGCGCGGCCGGAGTCCCGGACCTCTAGGTGCTCAATACCCGAGTCGAAGACGCGGAGCACGTCGTCAAGGCCGTTGAATTGCTCGGTAAGGCGGAAGCCGCCGTCGCGTAGTGTCGTCGCTCGAACGCGGTGGCCGAAGTCTTTAGCGAGAACAGCGGCTGCGACGGACACGTCGGGCGGTGTGAGCGCCGCCCAGGAGTCAGGCATCTGAGCGCGGTCGCATAACGGGGACGCGAGCTCCTTAATGTCGGTCCAGGATGCCAAGGCCGCACGCTTAAGGGCTTTGGCCGGCAGCGAATAAATCACCTCGTCGGAGAACGCAAACTCGGGACCATCGTCGCCTCCCTCGACGGTCTGCAGTACCGACTCGAGCAAGTAGAGACGTCCTGCGTGCCATACAACGCACTTGAGCTTGGACGGGCCATCGAACGCAGCGGGGAACGTCGATGGGAGTGCACCGCCGCGGGCCGGCGAGCCATCGACGATGCGGCAAGCGAGCTCCAGCAGGTTCAATGCCGTCGTTTTGCCCGTAGCGTTGATGCCCGCCAGAGCGACGATGCAATTGACGTAGAGGTGGTCGGCCAGCTCGAAGGCCGATTCGTCGGAGGCCGTCACCCGGTCGGAGGCGAACAGGTCGATATCGAATACCCCGTCTTCGAACATCGTGAGATGGTCGAAGCGAACCTTTAGCAGCTTCATCTCAGGCCTTTCACATACTTGGAACAGAAATTATGTCTCAAGTATATCACATGGAGGATATCGGTGATGAAGCCTGCCGTCAGGCTGGAATCAGAATCGCCCACTCGTCTCCGGCTTTTCTTGCGAAATTGATTTACAGCCGGTTCTGATTTGCCAAAATAATCGAAGACAAAAAAACCAGCAGGTTTTGTAAGGCGGGGGCGCAAAAGCGGTTCCGCCTAGTTTTTTATTTGTGCAACAACACCTAGCGTAGGACGCTAGGGTACAAGCCGATATAGTGCGCCACCATTGTCATTGTCGGCCTTTTCTTCGGTGATACACCGCAATCTGTCGTGAACGCACCGCATTCACGACCTCGATTGATTGCTGTGAGTGTATCTTTACCCCGCATCCCTAACAATGAGCCGACCCTCACTAGACGCAAACTGAAGCGCTGCCCAGGCCCGCGCACGCAAGCACTGTTCCCAGTAGGAAAAGCGCCGAGGATAGGGCAATCCAGGGGCTGTCGGTGGTTTTGGGGAGTTTGGCGGTTGTTGCGGTGGCCGCGTGCGGCTTGGAGGACATAGTGACGGTGGTCATAGTCGTTGTTGTCGTGGTCGTCTTGTTTGTCGCGGTCGCAGGCATACCCGTCTCCCCCGCCGGTCCAGCAGAGGGCTCACCAGCGGTGCCCCCGCCATCACCCGGAACGTCATGCGCACCGCTCTCCCCCGCTGGCAAGGTTTCCCTCTCGGGCTCGATCACCACATGCGCTGCCACGGACCCGTCGGCATCCACCACGCCGCCTGCGCCAAAGGCCCCGCCCGCAGGCGCCACAAAGCGCGCGGATGCAAGCGACCCGCCCAGGCAGGCGACGCCGCCGTCGGCGCCCGACGCATCCAGCCAGGACGCATCGACGGCAAGCTGCCCGGCCGTGCCACCGCCAGCAACCCCGTCCAGCAGACACACGCCATAGGCGCGCACGCCCGCCCCGGAGCCCGCGCACGCGGCGACAACGCGCCCACCGCCGCGAACGGCAAGACCGTCCGCGATCACGCCGGCAACCCGCGCGTCCGCGATGCCGGCGCCGTCGGCCCGCGCGTCAACCTTGCAGCCGTCCACCGCGAGCGTCCCCGACACGTAGATCCCGCACTGCGAGCCCGTGGCCACCAGCGACCCGGTGCCGCGAAGCGTCAGGCTGCCCCACACCTCCATGCCGCACTGCGCGATGTCCGCATCGGGCGCATGCGACTCGGTCACCGAGTTGCGCCCGGCAAGCGTCACGACCAGGTCGCCGTCGGCGCCGATGGCGTCGCCCGCGTAGCCGTTAAGCTCCAGATTGTCGGCATCGGCCCACGCCCAACCGGGGCCCGACACGCCCGGCTCGTAGTACGTGGCGCCCGCGATGAACAGGTTCTCCGCGCCCGCGGCATAAGAAGGCCCGCCCAGCAAAACGCATAGGCAGGCCATGGCAGTAAATAGGATGTAGTGACGGCTGGTGTGGAACGCGGCAGCAAACATAACCGCTCCGATCTTCGCAAGAGCCAATGGGAGCTGCGTCAAGAAATACCCTGGTAGCAGTAGTTATTAGTTTAGCTAGATCGGCTGAGTGGTGAACGAATTACCTGTAAACGAACCCGGAAATTAGATGTAAATCGTTTTGCCAGTCGGCGAAAGGAGGTTGGTGCCTGGTCGCGTTGAGGTGCCTGTGGGTTCAGATACGGAAAGAAAGTGAATGAAGGCGCGGTCCGTCAATCCTTGGAACATTCCTTAAGAAGCTCATTGGTTAGAACTCCAAAAACAGCTCTTTCCATTTTTCGATTTAAAGTCCTAACGTTGTCGAATTTAGAGGCATTTGCGAGAAACCAGTCCCGCACACCGCGTTGCTCAATATGACTTTTCTCTTCATCATCAAGATGCTGCAGCAAGTAATCAAAATGTCGATTAATGAGTTTCTGAAGCTCTGCAGGTGCGAGCTGTTCAAATTTAATACAAGCGCTAATACGAGAAAACATCGCCGGACCAAGCGCCTTCTTGATCTCTTCTTCCGATTCGAAGTTCGTTGTCAAGATAAAGACTGCATTACCCATTTCGACACGGTAATAACTATCGACAAGAACTCCCTCATCGAATAGCTCATAGAAAGCATTGTAGAGACCATGGTTAACTTTATCGAACTCGTCAAGGAGCACAACGTTTGATTCTCTTGCAAGCAAGTCTCGCGCAAAGCTACCCTTCGAATGCTCGCCGCCAAATAGATAGTCGAATGCTTCTTGGTTTTGAAACATTGAGAATTGAATCCTCGTGAGACCCCCACCCAAAGCTTCGCTAAGCTGTTTAGCTGTTTCGGTTTTTCCCACACCTGACGGACCATAGAATAGAAGAACAGCAGGCTTTTCTTTTCCCATTTTTGAAATACGATACAAGCTTAAATCGATTTCATTCTTACAGGCTTTTTGACCAAGGATTGTGGCTGCAAGACGCCTGTCAACATCAAGAAGGATATTCTTGTTTACTTCTTTATACTCCGTTGATGAATGAACGAGACAATCAGGAAAGGCAGTTTGGAGCGAGCGGAGAACCTGACGTGGCGGATTTTGAATATACATTGTTTCGAAATTGCATCCTTGCAAAGCAATGGCAGCAAAGTTGTAGATAACATGAGCGGATACAGAGCCAAAATCAGTTGACCTCACAACGACATTATCTACAGCATCATAAAAATGGGATGTCTCACTTGTTGCGGAGTTTAAAGTGGTGCGCATTTTTGTATTGTAAGCACTGATTAGCTCAAGGTATGTAATCGTAAATTCAAACTCGTTAATGCGTTCTGAAACGTAGTCCTCGAAATCCTGATTGGATCCCCAAAATACATGAACAGAGCTAGCCATTGCTTCTAACACCTGCCAAAATAACATCGTACATATCAAGGGTAGTGTCAGAGTTTGTCTTAGCATCAACAACTACTGTATGGCTATCATCAATTGGATAGTCAGGATTCTTTCCTTCTCTTGACACCCCTGTAAGCTCTAACTCATTTTCGATATCAAGATCAGACAGGCTCGACTGACCAACTTTTACGGCGTAAAAATGAAGATCCATTTTAGTAAGGTCGTTCAGTTTGTAATTATTCTTTAATGCCATGCCATTAAAGCGAAGAAGCCTCATGTCGCTTGTTGTATTTTTATTAATAGCGAGGAACTCGTAATATCCTTTCGCTTTCTTTATCGCTTCGTCAATTCGGTCCAGTGAAATTGCAAAATCACCAGCAGGAATTGAACTGCCGCCACGAAGCATGCTCAAGTAGGGAGTCAAAAGCATAAAGCTCGACATGGAGTTGCTAATCGGCTTGATTTCATACCCATCAAACACTTCTATAGAGGAATCTCCTTCAGTGTTAACTATGGAGATGAAGTCCGTAAGCAGAGTGTTGGTAATGATGTTCTTTACTACTTCACCAGATTCTAAACTTGAGGAAAACGAAGCATCAGCTTCCACTGACGCTCTGGCACCAATTAAACCATTAAATACGGCTCCTATGCCAATCATGCTTTCAGTTTTTACGGAACCGTTGTCATTGTTGCTTTCAGAAGAGAACAACTCACTAGTCTTCTTAAGCTCACCATCGTGAACGATTTGGATAAAGTCGGTTGCAGAACCTTCATCGAAATAAACAACTTTGCTTAGTTTAGATGTAGTACACACTAAGTTACCTCCAATGCCGGGGTGATTTTATGTAGGTTAAACCTTGGTTAGGACAAATACCTACTATGACAACTGGGTTTCCTAAATTGGGTTTCACTAGCTCACGGCTACCGTCATTCTTCGGACTAAGGTTCCGTAATCGCAATGACCTTCCACTCCCCACAGCGCTTTTCGAAATGGAGTTGATAAACATTCGTCAAAAGCTGCGGTGTGTTAGTTATCCATGCGTTTGGAACATTTGGGAATAGTTTAACTTGAGCGTTATTCGGGCCGCCCTCGTGAGCAATATGCGAAGACGCCCCAATATCTGGGATCGAACGAATGAGCCCTGCCGCATGTTTAAAACCATCGCGATACAGCCAGGAGTCTTGCCAAACAACATCATCGAGCCTCTCCACATCAAGCGGTTCTTCCATTAGCAGCCCAACAAAAACCTTAGCAATAAGAAATGTAGCCGCATCATCGTCAGAAAGTTTTTCGGCAATACAGACAAGCTCATCCACGTCGGCATCGTGCCCAGCAATATTCGACCAGTAGGGAGATCCAGAAACTTCTTTAGCCTCGCCACGGGAGGCATCGAGGTTCAATACAGCGGCCTTGCTACCGTCAATTCTTGCAAGCGTAGGCACTTCCGCCGAAATGCATAAATCTCTGAACTTGAAAATAATTTGCTCACGTGAAAATACAAATGGTGTAAGAGCGTGCATTCTTACATTGTTGGGAATCGCCTGCAGCCGCATTGCCCTATCGTAATCTGCATGCAGCAAGCTACCGTAAACGATATCTTCGATGTTGCTAAAATGCCCCTGTACATCGTTTCCGTCTTGAAGCAGGAGCTCTATATCTCTTCCGAGTGGCTGCTTGAGCCTTTTACGCAGATCTCCAATAGCCTTCGCACTGAAGCGCGGGTCAGTTTCGGCGATATCAAAAAGCTTCTTTAGCTGCACGCGCTCGCTATTGGAAAAGTACTTCCGCTGAAGCATCATGCGGACACAAATTGCGGTCCAGACCATCTCGATATCTTCTATCTTAGAACCGCGAAGACCAAGTGGGTCTGAAATAGAACTGCATTCAATCTTTGTAGGCAGAGGGACGCATGCAGTAATAGCATCGTATTCCTGCACCGTGAACATAAATAGAGACAATAACGATGCGTTATCTATTTTTGATGCTTTATTCATGAGCGCCCCCTCAGGTGGTAATTGCAAGGTAGAGAACAAAATCTTACGTATAACTACCAAAACATATTACAGAGGTTGATGGGGCTTGTTTAATCAAAAGAGGGTGTATCGGCGAAAGCCGATACACCCTCTTTTCGACAAATGGATTTATACGCAAGGTTAGAGTCGCTGCTGGGAATCCTCTCCCCTAATCTCGCTTAAACAGATCCCTCGTGTACACCTTGTCCGCAACGTCCGCGAGCTCGTCGCTCCAGCGGTTGGCGACGATCACGTCGCAGCCGGCCTTGAAGGCCTCCATGTCGTGGGTCACCTCGGAGCCGAAGAACTCCGGCGCGTCCAGCGTGGGCTCGTAGACCACCACGGGCACGCCCTTTGCCTTCACGCGCTTCATGACGCCCTGGATGAGATGGGAGTCTCCAGGCTCGACGCGATGGCTCGACGCCGTCTACGTCAAGTGCCGCCGCGGTGGCCGCGTCGCCTCCACCGCGGCGGTCACGGCCATCGGCTGCGTTGCGGACGGCTGGAGGCGCGTCCTGGGCGTCGACGTAGTGGACACCGAGTCATACGACACGTGGCTTCCTCAGTAAGATCCGCAACCGCGGCGTTGGCGGCGTGGAGCTCGTCGTCTCGGACGCCCACCCGGGCCTCGTCCGCACGCTCGGCGAAGCCTCCAGGGCGCCGCATGGCAGCGCTGCACCGTCCACCTCATGCGCGACTGCATGCGCGAGGCGGGCTCCCGGCAGCTGAGGCGCCGCGTGGGCAGGAGCCCGCCTCGCAGGTGTTCCGCGGGCCCGTGGGCGCGACGCCGCCACCGTGGCCGCCATGTACCACGTGGCCTGCGACATGCTGGAGGGGTGCCGCCCGAGGACAGAGGCAATCCTCGAGGAGGCCGAACTGGACGCCCTGGCATACCTCGACTTCCCGCCGTCGCACTGGAAGCGCCTGCGCACCAACAACGTCCAGGAGCGGACGAACCGCGAAATAAAGCGCAGGTCGAGGGTGGTGCAGGCGCTCCCCTCGACGGCATGGCTGGTGCGACTGGCCGGCGCGGTCATGTACGAACAGGACAAGATGCGGCAGGAGCCGAGGTACTTCTTGGAGGCGAAGATGGGCGAGCTCTACGACGAGGGCCGCACGCGCGGAATCGACGGGACGGTCGACTGGGCGCAGCTGGAGGCGGAGGCCAGGAAGATAATCGAATCGGGCCTCGAGCTTGCGACAGGATCGAGGCGGCATAGGATATCAACCGTGTTCCAGGTTCCAGGACGCCGGGCCGACTTGCTTCGGATCGGGCTCTATACCAACTTTCTCGACACTACCACTTAACTGAAATAGAGGAATCAGACCTGGTTATTTACGTCGCTAAATCTCCTTGCATACTGGCTACTCAATACACAAAATAAGACAAAAGTCCTGATTTAAAAGAGTGCCAGACGCACGAACAAATACCTAAGAAATCCGATATCCATCGTAGCTTCGATAAATCAGCTCGCTATCAAGCCAATTACGAAAGCACTTTCCGAGCACGGCCTTCATGCTGTCACCAGCATCCAAGGCGCTAATTTCTTGCTCTATCGATTCTTTCGTGAAAGAACCAGCCCGATCTGGATTAAAAACAACTCCATATAACGCAAGCTCTGGATTATTGTCAACAGTATTCTCTGGAAGTGTACACATCTGAAAAATACCTTTCAGTCGGTTTTAGCAAATGAAATCGGCAGCATTGCAAACACAGTCATAAATAAAATCAAAAACTCTAGTAGCCAAGTCAATGAAAAAATCTTCATTTCTACAAAGGTCGGATTGTTCCTCTGGGCATAAAACAAAGATAAAGAAAGCGGGTAAATCAGACACCTCGCGATCAAGCACGCTGCCAACAGCACTGATATCTCTCAAACAACGAGGAGAATCGTCTCCAGTATAGAAATACGCTTGCGCAGAATCACCGCCAATACCTGTTTTTATATGATTTCTCGTCACAATCACATCACTGTAGGAGCATCCGTTCCTATTTAAAGATTCTTTTACCATATTTCGAAATTGATCCGAAAAGGTTTCGGTATCTTTTCCCCTTGAGGAACCTACAGCCATTTTAAATGCTGAGAAATTCTCATCAATGGATCTCAGAATATTGGAGGATTCATCCAATCCAACAACTTTGCGAAGAGCCTTGACGATTCCACGAGCATCAACGGAACCTTCTCCAGATTCAAAAGAATCACTACCGATGTCGCTTTCACATTCATCGAGAAAAGTAGTGAGTTCCTCCCTAGACGAAGCTATCTTGTTCCTGAGGGTCTGTCTGAATAGAAGACAGTCATCCGAGCGTTTTACAACCGTCTGGTAAGATTTCTCAGAGTAAAGCAGTTCGGCCAGCTGGGCTCTTAGAAGTATGTCTTCAGGATCGTTTGGCCCATCAATTTTAAGTTTGGTGTATTCATCACGAAGCATCGTTAGCAGCCAAGAATCATTCCACTGAGAGAAGGTGAGCACCACGTCCGCCTGGTTAGAGAGGCTTTCCGCTAGAGGGCTCCATAATCCCGAAACATTATTCGGAAGTATATACAGTGAAGAGCATTCTTTACCGCCACGCTTCTTACAACGAGGGTAAGCATTGAAATACCGCAAAGCAAGGCGATGCAAAGACCCTTCAAGAAGAACCTCGGATTTGACTACACGATGATGAAATACAATAGTTTTATAGTTCGAAAGGCGCTTCCTAAGAAAATCCTCTGCTGTTGGCAATGCTTTTGTCGGAAGAGCAAATACATAGGATTTCTCATCCATCTTCATAAGTCGAAGGCCCTCAATAAGACGTCCATACTGCATTGCATCCGATCCAACGCCCGACGACTTGCTGTCCCTTTGAACAAAATCAAGACGATCAGCATCAACGGTACCGCAAACAATAGCGTGCAATTGACCGAAAACGCCATCGTCATTGAGAATAGCCTTTGCCACAAGACCGGCGGTAAATGAAAAATAGAAAGAATCGCTTTCAAGATTGCCGCTATATAGTGCTTGAGAAATCGCCAGATCAGAAAGCCTGTTGCCTATCGCTTCATGTAGGGCAATCTCATCTATACCTTCTTGTTCAAGATAGGTATCAATATTGGCAGTGAAGTTGTTGGCGCTTCGGTTGCCTGCATATTTTTCACTTCTAGCAACGCCATAAAGACTAGTGAGGACGTGCTCGCAAACATGACTAAACGGGGGATGCCCCAAATCATGAAGCATTCCAGCAAGCCTAACGCCTTCAGCGAGACACATAATCGTTAGACTTACCTCACGAGGGGTTCTGGAAGGGATAAGAAAACTAAAAGCATCAATTGCATCAGGGTCTACATCGGAGCTCTGGCACTTTTCGAGAAACTCCCTTTCATCCTCAATAATCTTCCTTAAGTAAACGCCCGATTTAGTGGGCCTAAACGCGTCGCGATATCTGGGTTGATCGAGCAGATTGCAAAGAGCTTCATGCATCTGGCGGCCAAACGAAATAATTACATCTTTCTCAGCATTTTCAATTGCATTAAAAAACATCTGACCAGCAAGATGCATGCAACCAAGAGAGTGCTCGAAACGTTGGATACGCATAGAGGGCCAAGTAAAGAATGATGTCGAATCTTGGTAAACGAAATGTAGACGGTTAAATAAGGGCCCGTTCATAATGTCATGTTCAAGATCAGTAAGACGTATTATGTCGTGAACATTGTCAGATACATTATGGTGTTTCCAAGCCGCAGTACTCATCTCGACCCCCTCATATAATTATTACTTTATGCCATCGTTAAATCATGTCCCAAGTGAGAATTGTATCCTCTGGTAAATCGGACTTGACGGTACGCCCGATGACAACGCCAGCATAGGTCGGTGCGATGCCGGTACCGGGGCGCTTGGGCATCAGGTCCTCCTTGGCGATGACCTCGCCAGCCTTCATGTCTCGCGTAAGCACGAGCGAGCGCCTCGCCTCGCGTCGGGGCGTCTCCTCACAGGAGAGCACAGTTTTCTCGGAGGAACCCAAAATCCTATCGATGAAGCGGAAGTTCTCGACGGCGCGCTTGAAGTCCTCGACGTCGCCGGAGTGGTAGTGGTCGTTTCCAGGGAGCGTCTTATCCAGCGTGAAGTGCTTCTCGATGACCTCGGCACCGAGAAGATATGCCGTCGAGAGGGTCTGCATCGAGGCGTCGGGCGCGACGTGATCCGAATAGCCGACCTTGAGGTCGGGGAACGTGCGTTTCAGCGTCTCGATGACGCGGAGGTTGGCGTCGTCGGGGCAGGTGGGATAGCTGAGTACGCAGTGCAGGACGGTGATGTCTTTGCAGCCCGAGCGCTTCAAAGCTCTAATAGCCTCGTCCGCCTCGGAGAGGTAGCTCGCGCCGACGCTGATAACGACCGGCTTGCCCTTGGCGCCGATATGCTCGATGAAGGGCAGATTAGACGCATCGGAGGAAGAGATTTTGTAGAAATCGACGTACTGTTCCAGGTAGTCGGCACTGGCGTAATCGAACGGAGTCGAGGTGAAGTCCATGCCCCTCGAATGGGTGTACTCGCAGAGCTCGGCGAACTCCGCCTCCCCGAAGGAGTCGTGCTTTTTGAAGAGGTCGTACTGCGTCTTGGTCGGCTCCTTGGTTAGGTCCCAGTAGGCGGGAGAATTCTTGGAGACGATGGTACCCGCCTTGTAGGACTGGAACTTAGCGCAGTCGCAGCCCGCCTCGACCGCACCGTCGATGTAGCGCTTGGCTGCCTCGAGAGGAGTTATCCCCTCGGCCTTGGCGGTGTCGTAGAAGTTGACACCCATCTCGGCGATCAGATACGGAGTCGTTGTCCTCATTTTCTAAAGCCCCTTTCTATAGGCCGTTGATAAGACTCATTACGCGCCTGCGTCCGTTGCGCAGGTCGTGCGAGAGAAGCATGTCCTGGAAGCGCTGACGTGCCTCGCGCGAGAGCCCCAGGTACATGTCCAGGTTGGACTTGATTATCTCGTCAGGCGGGTTGAGGCCCAGGTAGGTGAAGCCGTTCTCGTTGCAGACGAAGCCGTGCTTCTCCTCGCGGCGGTTCTGGGCCATGGCGATTGACGGGATACCCAGGATTGCAAGCTCGTAGCCGGTCCTCCCTCGCGAGGTCACCGCGATGTCGCAGCCGCTCATGATCTCGGGCATGTTCGCCACGTCGTAGAGGACGTCCACGTTATCGAGCCGCTCGTTGTACGCGAGGAGCTCGGGAACATTGAGCTTCGCCCTGCCAAGCACGACGGTGAAGTGGTACCTGGAGTAGCGCTCGGGATCGCTCGCGATGATAGCGAGCAGCCTGTCGGAGTAGTTCTGGGGGTCGGCGCCGCCGAAAGAGATGAACACGCACTCGACCTCGGGCTTAACCTCGATGGGGTTGTAGAAGAGGAATGTCTTCGCCGATATGTAGTATCGCCCCCCCGCCCTGACCTGCGGAAGCTCGTCATCGTGGTAGAGCGCATTGAACACGAGGTCTGCCTTGAGGATACCCTCGCCGTCGTCCTCGAAATTGACGATCTTGGCCTCAGGGACGACCGACCTCAGGCCGATCATGTAGTCGATCGAAGTCGTAAGGATGTCATTGATGAACAGCGTGTAGCGCTTGCCCTTGCAGCGGTCGAAAAGGTCGGCGATTCCATCGACGCCAATGAGATTGTGGGTAGTCCCCCCAAAGACCTTCGGATCGGTCTGGTTAACGTCGTAGTAGATATCGGGCTTGGTGTAGAACTCGTCAGCCATCTCGAGGGCGCGGTAGATGTGGCCGATACCGCGCTTGTTGTTGCCGTTGACGTAGATGGCGACCTTCTCACGGTCTAGATGGGCCGCCACGCAGCGCAGATCATCGAACGTGTCGATATCGATGCCCTCGGAAGCAGGGACCTCGAAGACGCCGACCTTCTCCCCAATCCGGGTTTCCGGGGTCACGACAGAAGCACGCGATACCACGAATGCACCGGTCTCCGCGTAATCGGCGGGTAGCCATTGGCGGTTGAGGCGCGCCGCATAGTTCGGATGAACGGAGCCGTCCTCATTCTTGCCCCAGGAGAGACGGGGCTCGTTCACGACGGAAATCAGCGTGTCCAGGCCCTCCTCGACGGCCTTACCAATCGCAGCGTCGAGCGTCTTCACAGACAACGTCGGGGAGGTCGGCTGCATAGTCACGACATAGTCCCAATCGACATCGGAAGGCACAGCGTCAGCTATAACAGCGTCGAGGGTGACATCATCTGCGCAGAGTGCGGCATCGCGCCAATGGACCTCAGCCCCCATTTGCTGCGCGATGATACGTACCGCATCGGAATCGGTCGTTACGACAACATGAGAGACATTAACTGAAGAAAGCGCATTGTGAATAGCATAGTAGACGAGCGGATGGCCGCCCACGAGACGGATGTTCTTGTTGGGGATGCCCTTTGAACCGGCGCGAGCCGGAATTACGGCGACTGTATTCATTTTATCTCCTATTGAATTACGAACGTATATCCAGGAAAGGCGCGCTAGCGCTACCTATCGGCCAATTAACGATCGGAAAAAACCAACCACTTCACTGCGGTACAAAATAGTGACAATGACAAACAACGTCACGCCAGCAATCAACTCAAGGGACAGGGATGAGCAGATTAGCCCATTGACGCCACAGGCAATTAAAATAAGGCCAGACGTTATCATTGTTTTCAGTGGACTTGAAATGCTCTTGTAATATCGCTGGCCAATGACAGTTCGTAAAACCCCGATGACTACAGAGGAAGCAGCTACTCCAAGAGCCGCAGCAAGAACCCCGAGAGATTCAATGAGATTAATAGTCACAATGGCGCTAATGATTACCCCAAGTGACGAGGAAATTACATTGTAAATAGGTTTTTCCTTGAGTACGATCCCATATGATGTCGTCTCACATATCAACGCCTGAATGGGGTTGGTCATCACAAGCATAAAGTAAGCTTGACAGGCTGCATAACCTCCACCAACTACCATGAATAGTAAGTTCTGAAAACATAAAATCAAGGCAACGAGACCAGCCGAGCCCCACATGACAAGATCATGAACTCGCCTGATTGTATCTTTGTCCGTCTCGTAGTGCGCATACATAAATGGCGACCAATAAGTCGTAAACGCAGTTGGAATAATAGTGAACACATTAGAGAGAGTTGTTGCTATAGCGAAAACGCCAACAGCCGCATAAAGGCCTGCTCCCGAAAGAGCAATCTTGCCGACCATTCCATTTAAATTTAGAACGAAAGAGGTCGCCATCATGGGAATACCGAACGCAAACAACACTCTAACGTTACTTAAAGTGGCGCATGCTCCCTCGAAAGAAAAGATTCCGCGCTGTTTGTACAAGAACCATAGAGAAACAAGTGCCATCAAGAGCGTCATCGCAACAATGGAAGCTCCATAGCAAGTCGTCCACAACAAACCAATTGCAACAAATGATATTTTTGTAATTACATTCTGAAGAATGGCCTGGGAGTTGTATCGTCCAACTTTGCCTTCCATACGAGCGTCAGTATTAACTACGCGAAATACAACTAATGCGGCGACAAATATTCCCATACAGACAATCAACGGAACGTTTGACTCGCCAAATAAGTAATTCGACACCTCGTTAGGAAAAACAAAGACTGTCAGCAAGACTAAAACAAGGTCAATGCCAACGCCCACAATCATGGCGATTGATCTAACGGACCCTTTCGTTAGTCCACTAGGCGGCTCAAAATAATATCGAATTTGAGAGCTATCCAAGCCAAGCATGCAAACCGTCATAAGCAAAGTGCCCATGGAGTAAAACAAATTAATTTTCCCATATTCATCTTCAGGAAATACATGCGACACAATAGGTATAACAAATATTGTTATTAAACCCGACGCTATTGGCACAATCGAAAAACCTGCAAAGCTTTTTAGCATGTTACGCGAATTAACCATTTATTAACTCTCGCTTTCGAGTAAGCTGCTTCTGAGTTATATGGTCATCGGCAAGGATTCGCCACGAGGGCACCTTTCGCATAAGACCTGAATAGAAAGCCGCTTGCTTTACGGCAAAACCCAGAACTTTCCTGATGCAATAAAAAGGAGAACGCTCACAGGCAAAGCGCCCAGAATTGTTAGAAATTATCTTTTCGACTACGTTAGCGATTTCGTCAGTTGCAGAATTTGGACCGTTTTTGTAATAAAGCGAAATATCGTTTACAAACTCAACATTATGTTGACCACTATCACCGCGAAGGACTCGTGTAATGATATTTCGAAGCTCCAGAGAAGAATCAATTTTTTCGATGGTTTCAAGAAGCTCAAATTTGAGATGTGCAGGAATCTCAAATGGTCGCAGCGCAAAAATAGGTAAGCCGGCATAAGCAGCTTCAACGGACGACGTGCTGCACCAAGTCAAGCCAATATCACAGTTTAAAAACCAATCACGAATGGCATGCTGTTTAATAACATGTAGATTTGTGAACTCAGCTTCAATCTCCTGAAGGCGTTCACTCAACGGCTCAGAAGGATGTGGGCGATAAATGAATTCAACGTCTTTAAACACAGAATCACATAAGGCATCAACCATCCACGAAAGCGTTTCATTATAAGCGCGCTTTGACGTTTCTCGGTTTTCAGCAGTATTAAACAGCCCTCTCGCATCAAGCTCGGCAACTCTCTCGTCGGTAAAAAATGCTGTAGAGAAATTGCCAATAAATAAGACCCAGGGTTTGGCAGGATCGATTCCAAACTCTTTTCCAAGTTGTTCTTTTCTTAGGCTTAAATTTCGAAATTCTTCTCGGAAGAAATCGAGCCTGTTGGAACCAGCAATGCAGATCCGACATGCATCAACTCCAACAGAAATTAAAGCATCGCTGAAAAACTGTCCCCAACAAATATGAAATGTTTGTTTGGCCCTATCTATCGGAAGTACAAATGAAAGCCCATCTGGAGTTGTAACCTGTTCGCTATGTAAGTCGACAATGTCAAAGGACCCGTCTGCGAAACCACCACGGTAGCCGCAAAGGGCTTTAATGTCTTTATTGTCATAGCACCACGGCGTAACGATTACTTTTGGTCTTATAAAGCAGCTTGCAGGCCCTTCATTCCATCCCTTAAAAACGATTTTCGAAGTAATTTGGCGCTCATCGAGAGCTCGTTCAAGCAGCAACGCGCTCTCAAGCTCTCGGTTTAAATGTTCAACAATAATAATTACATCATTTTTTTTGTTATTAAAACACGGCATTTCTTAGTCTTTCTTCTAACGACCAGCTTGAATCAAAGAATCTTTATTGCACTCACGTATTAATGTCAGAGCAACCAGGGCGCCAACATATACGATCCCTTGGAGTGAAAAGAGATACGTAACATCAGAAGCAAAAAGGATATTCCCAGCAAGGGATATGAGCTTGACGTAGACCATGGACTCTATAACCCTGCATGCACTAAAGGCAATCGAAGCATTACGGATCAATGACGCATACACCCATCCAGCAAACATGTAAAAAATAGTCGCACCGAAATAGCCAAAATAAGTTACAAGAGAGGCAGTTGTTGTCGCAGTGTATGGATTTCCGACTTCAATCCTGTATGCAGAATATGCTGAATAGTCGCAAGCCACTCGCATCATTCGCCACTGACCAAAATCAAAGGATGACTGCAACGCTGGATTTAAAATTGCGTTGATTTCATCTGAGAAATTAACTGCTGGTAGCGAAGACCCCCTGCCATGCATGTAAATTGACCACCAAACTTCACCTTGCTGAGCCAGGCGTTGATTAATTGCATCAATGAATTCAGCGAATGAATCATCAAATAGCAGTATTCTTTGTATATATACGACCCCAATTAGCAGCCAAAAAAAGGAAAACAACACCTTAATAATTGTGTTTACCTTTCCGTCGCTTAAGGTAGGCAAGACGGAAAGCGAAAGAATAAACGCGGCGAAAAAATAAACGCCGAATTTATCTCCTTCAAGAAAATAAAAACCAAATGTTAGAAATAAGAATGCGACCGGAGCAAGCCTGCTGCCAGACTTCCAGGCCATTACAACAACTGGCAGAAAAAAGGGTAAATATGTTCTAAGACTCACGCTAAAAGAGTTCATATACTGAGAAGCGTAGTCAAGTCTTAAGGTTCCCGCTTTAAAATAAGGATTAGCCGCCACCTGCGCAAATAGATAGAAGGCAATAACTATCCCTATCAATAAAAACCAGTTGTATTTAGAGCGGTCATCGTTACAACTAATATCTCTAGCAGGACAGCTGCTAGCTTTTGTGATTCTATACATCTCAATAACGGTAAACAGAATCACATACAGTGCCACCAGGGGGGCGACTGCGCAAAGATACCAGCTCTCGTAATTCAGCTCAACAAGAAATAACCCCTCATCGCAACAAAAAGTCCCAAGAATGTTGAGTGTCGCCATAGTTACAAGCCAGAAGAACTCTAGAATAAAGCGCCTATCTCGAACGTACAACACCCAGAGAAATAAAGCGTAGGTAAATAGAACAGCAAGATTGATATTTATTTTTTGGCCAACAATCCATTCGGCAAACAGTGTAAATAGCTCACAAACCGCGAAGAGAAATAAGTCAGCTCGGTTCATATTCCGCGCGCGATTGCGGAAATGCTCTGCCGTCCTATTAGGGTGAAAAAAGCTTCCTTCGTTAGGCAAAACTGAAGAATGATGAATGCTCTTAACGACCATTACATTGCCTCATGCGTCTCGTATACGTGCGCGTCGGCCTTGGACGCCTCGGACAGGCCGTCGTTGATCTTGGCGCATAGGTCGCAGGTCGAGCAGGCGTCGAGCTGTTCCTTGGTCACGCGGCCCTCCTCGTAGTCGCGGACGATCTTGAGCTCGTGCATGTCGTAGGGCTTCTTGGTGAAGATGGCCTTCACCTTGTGCTTGAGCACCCACCAGCCGGGCTTCCAGATGTACTTGTGCATGGCCGGGCTCACCGAGCCGATCATCCAGCAGTTGCGGTCGCAGTAGCGGACCTTCGCGCGGACCCTCTCGGCCTGGTCAGATTTCCATAGCTCGTCCCAGGACTCCTCGTTGAGATTGCCCATGACCTCCTTGTCCTTGGTGCCGTTGCAGGGCATAACATCGCCGTATGGGTCGATGAAGAAGGTGTCGAACGCCATGTCGCAGGGCAGCAGGCGCGGCTGACCGTAGATGTAGTTGATGAGGCCGTGGTTGAAGTAGGCACGGAACCACTTCTTGGGGCTGTTGGACCTTAGCAGCTCGTTGACCAGGTCCTCGAAGTTCTTGGCCACCATGGGGCGGTCGTGGATGATGTTCTTTGCCTCGACGAAGTAGAAGCTGTTGTGCAGCGACGCCGTGGCGAACTCCATGCCCAGCTCGTCCGAGATCTTGTAGAGGGGCACCAGGTCGGGCGCGTTGAGGTCCTGAACCGTCATGCCGAAGCCGACGTCGGGGTGCTTGAGCTCGACGAGCTTCTTGAGTGTGGCGTAGCCGCGGTTGTAGCCGTTCTCCAGGCCGCGGATCTTGTCGTTGGTCTGCTGCAGGCCCTCGATGGAGATGCGGATGCCGACGTTGGGGAACTCCTCGCACAGGTCGATGATGCGGTCGGTGAAGAAGCCGTTGGTGGAGATGACGATGCGGTCGGACTTCTTGTAGAGCTCGCGCACGATGTCCTTGAGGTCCTGGCGGATGAAGGGCTCGCCGCCGGTGATGTTGGTGAAGTACATCTTGGGGAGCTTCTTGATGGTCTCGATGGAGAGCTCCTCCTCCGGGCGGCTGGGAGCCTTGTAGCGGTTGCACATGGTGCAGCGCGCGTTGCAGCGGTAGGTTACGATGACGGTACCGTTGAGTTTCTTTTCGGCCATGGGTCTATCCCCTCTTCTTGGAATCAACAAGCTCCTGGTAGAGCTTAGTAAGCTGCTCGATGTACTTGGACTGGTCGCAATTGTTCAGAACGTAGTCGCGGCATTTCTGCTGCATTTCGCGGTACGTATCTTTGTCGCCAATGAACTCGACGCCACGAATAATTGCATCGGCTAATGAATGAGAATCGTTTGGCTCGCAAGCAAACCCGGTCTCGCCTTCACGAACAAGTTCCGGTATGCCTCCGATACGCGCGCCAACAACGGGCGTGCCGGAGGCAAATGCCTCAACGATCGAGTACGGCATGTTCTCTCGACATAGTTTTGGAGCGGAGCGCCGGTCTGATATCCCGCAAACTCAATTCGATCTTTGCAGGACAAGTTCTCGACTCTCTGTGAGAGCGCTTCACGTTCGGGGCCATCGCCGACGATTACAAGGCGCCAATCGGGAATCATGTCTTCAATCGAGGCAAAAGCGTCAATCAGAAGATCGACGCCCTTCTCCTTGGACAATCTTCCAAAGAATAGAAGGTACGGGCTCTTGTAATCAGTACAGTCAAAATCAGAGTGAGCCAGCTCAAGCGTCTCCGCAGAACAAAAATTAGTCATATGGGAAACACGATTTGACTCAAGTCCGCCCTCAATGGTCTTCTGCACCATGAAGCTCGAGGGGCAGACAATCTTATCAATCTTGTTATAAGCATGGCTCAGCCTAAGATATTCAGCCTCAGCAAAGGCAATAGCACTTTTAGCCGTAGAGCCCTTAACGCACTTGCGCTTGAGACAGTTTGAGAACTTGCCGCCCAGGCAGGCATCGCAGACGCTTCCTCTACCATCGAGCATGAGATAGTTGGGACAAACAAGGATATAGTCATGGGCCGTGAAGAGCACGGGGACGCCATGCTCCTTAAGGTAAGGGGCATCGAGGATCGACAGGGTAATCTGGCGATGAACGAGGTTCATATGGACAACGTCTGGCTGTACCCGCTCACACATTGCCTGGAATTTCTCTTTAGCCTCATTGGAATAGATAAGCGAGGCAGCAGCGGAGACTTTTTGCGTGAGCGAAGAGGGTCCATTGTAATCCTTTGCCGAAACAAATAGGTCGGCATCTTCGCACGGGAGATTATTATCCCCCTCCATGGCAAAGAAATGAACCTCATGACCGGCAGCCTTGAGACCTTCGGCGAGACCAAAGTAATACGTTTCCGACCCACCCTTGAGATAGTGGAATTTGTTAACAAGGATAATCTTCATCTAACGAATTTCCTTATACAGATCGAGAGTACGCGCAACGACAGAACCCCAGTTATAAGTAGAGAGGACACGCTTATTTGCAGCGTCGCCCATAGCGGCAACTCGAGCATGATCGGCCAATAAACTCTCAAGCGAAGCCCTAAGCGCAGCAGCATCCCCCCTAAGGAAAGTCGCTCCCGCATCAGCCAGGACATCCGCGCACTCGGGGATATCGCTCGTCACGCAGCAGCGGCCGTATGCCATGGCCTCCAGCAGGCTCATGGGCATTCCCTCCACGTCGGAAGGCAGCACGTAGGCAAAGCAGTTGGAGTACAGCTCTTCCAAGGGCTCGCCGTTAACGAACCCGGTGAAGAGGACGCGTGGGTCGCCCTGCGCGGCCTCACGAAGGGACGCCTCGTACTCGGATGTGTCCGATCCGCCGCCGGCGATGACGAGTCTCTTTTCCGTGTCGAGCTTCTTGAACGCCTCGATCAGGAGCTCAGGGCGCTTCTCGGGGACGAGCCTGCCCAGGTACAGCAGGTAGGAGCCCGCATCGAGGCCCCATCTACTCTTTATCTGGTTGACCGGCTTCGGCTGCTTTGGCTCGATACCGTTGGGGATGAACGTCGCCGTGCGGCCGTAAGCGCCATCGAAGTAGGACTGGGCCGATTTGGACAGGACGATGAGGCCGTCGGCCTTGGTGGCAGCAGCCCTCTCCCCCATCTTGATGTACGTACTGGCGAGCCTTCCCCACTTGGCGCGCTGCCAGTCCAGGCCGTGGATGGTGGCCACAGTTCGGATACCCGCACGCTTTGCCAAAGGCAGCGGCACGCAGGGGCCCTCGGCATGGTAGTGGATCACATCGGGTCCGTCCTGGATGGCAGCCAGGGTGGCGAAGTACGAGGAGCTCAGCGCGGCGAGCCCCTTCTTGTCAATCGTCCTCACGGGGACGACGCGCACGCCGTCGACGACGCGCTCGCGACAATCCGCGGCATCGCCGGTCATGACGTCCGCACCGGAACGGTCATAGCAGGTGACCTCGTGGCCGAGCGCCGCCATGCGGCGGGCGAGCTCGGTCACGACGACCTCCACGCCGCCCTCGCGAGAACCGTATCTCTTATGTCCAATCATCGCGATGCGCATCTAGCACGCACCCTTACCGGTGATGACCTCGATAACCGTGAGGACGATAATCTTCAGGTCCGTGACGGGACCGCGCTTGGCTATGTACTCCAGGTCGCGCTGAACCATTCCGTCGAACCCAGTTGAATTTCGGTCGGTCACCTGCCACCAGCCGGTGATCCCGGGCTTGACGGCCAGGCGCTGCAAGTCGAATTCTGTGTACTCTGCCACCTCGTTGGGCAGCGGCGGGCGCGGGCCGACGACGGACATCTGGCCCAGGAACACGTTGAGGAACTGCGGGAACTCGTCGATGGAGTGCTTGCGAATGAACCTACCGATCTTGGTGACGCGCGGGTCGTCCTTCATCTTGAACATGGCGCCGGCGATCTCGTTCTGCTCCTTGAGCTCAGCGAGGCGCTCGTCGGCATCCTTGTACATGCTGCGGAACTTCCACATGCGGAACGTTGTCAGGCTGCCGTCGGGGCGGGTCTGGCCCACGCGAATCTGGCTGTAGAAGGGGCTGCCCTCGCTCTCCAGGCGGATAGCCGCTGCCAACACCAGGCTGGGGATAGCGATGAAAACGAGCACGGCACCGCTGAACACGATGTCGAAGGCGCGCTTGACGGCCCGGTACGCTAGGCGCGAGCGATCCCAGTCCATGATGGATTGCATGGCCCTGTAGCGGACTGCGCCCTCACGCCGGTCCATGGCCTGAGCAATCAGCGCCGCACCCGCTGGCGAATCCGTTGCATATTCTGTTTTATCCGACACGTTCTCTTCCAACACTTCGACCCCGGGTCGGGGATCCTCCCTGTTCTGTGCAGCGGCCGCCAGCAGCTAGGCGATCGCCTTTTTTAGGTTGCGCATGACGCGCTGCTCGTTTGAAAGCACGGCAAGGCCGACGCGCGTAGTTACGCGTCGACCGCACAGGTCGAGCTCCAAATAAGCAGTGCTCTTGCGTCTGTTAATGGTTTTGATAAGGCCCTCGTGGCCCAGCAGCGGACCTGCCGTCACTACGACCTTGTCGCCGTCTTTTAAGGCCTCGCTCATGGGCACTACGCGGTCTCCCCTATGCGTAAACCCGCCAATAAGCTGGACCTCTTCTTTTGCCAGCGGCACAAACTGACCGTCTTGGGAAAGCACCCGGGCAAAGTCGTCCATGCGCAGCAGATACTGTTGCACGGTGCGGGGATCTGCCGTATCGCAGATCAGATAACCGGGAAAGAGCGGCTTGGTCGTGTTGACCCATTCGCCGTGTACCTTTATCTCGGTTTGAAATTGGGGGTAAAAGAGCTCCTGCATGGCACCAGCCGGCACCACGCGCTCGATGCGCTCGCGCATTACGTCTTCGCGACCGTTAATGACCTGAATCACATACCACACGAGCACCACCCCCTTGCTGTCTTACGTGTGGCTCACGGGGTTTGGGTATGGCTTCGCCAGGGCGCTTGTGCGCGAAGGCGCTCCATATTCAAACCCTGAGCCCAGTTAGACAAGCACGTGGCTCTGCCCCACCGTGAACGGTATGTATAAATGCAGCGGCTAGAGACACGGACGTGTATCGCAAAAAGACCGCGTCCCCAGCTGGCTGCGTGCAGCCCAGTCAAGCGGGTACAAAACTGGACCGCACGCAGCCAGCTGTAGAACTGCTGTGGTTTGCCGTAACAACTTATCGCACTATCTAATGCGAACTTATAAATAGCCGCAAAAGTAAGTGAAAAAACGTGCATAGCAATCGATATTGGAGCTCGTGGTTTTTCTAACACCGCCGTTACGGCCGGATGCTGATCGACCCTGCACTTTGTGGCTTGCTGAAGTCGTGAGCACAGTTGAACTCATGTCACGTTAGGTATCCTAGCACAAGCTGATAGCGAAACTGATTAGGTTAATAGCGGACAACATTTCGTTCATTTAGCGTGTTCAAGGGGGTTGTTTTGGGGTGTTATTCACATTGATGCAGGTTAATGGGATGCTAACAGCTGATTAGGGGCGTTCCTGAAGCCCAAATGGAACGGCGATCTACACTGATAATCGCGTTTGTCTAACAAACTATGTACAGATATGGGAAATAAATTGTGCAACTTTTTGTTGGTGTTGGTGTGGGTTTGCGGCACGAGGTGTTTTGGCATGAAAAAAGGCCTTCGGTATTCCGAAGGCCTTTGGATTCACAATGGTGGAGACGAGGGGGATCGAACCCCTGACCTCTTGACTGCCAGTCAAGCGCTCTCCCAGCTGAGCTACGCCCCCGTGACGAGGAGATACTATAGGGGAAGTTGACGCGGCGTGCAAGGACTTTTTTGAGTCAGACTTTAAATGCCTATTGATATAGGAAAGCGATGGCGGTGCCGGTGTGGACTTGGATCGTGGCTGTTGACCTGACGACGTTGCTGATGCCCGTGTCGGCCAACAGGCCCAGGGGGCTGTGGTCTAGCTCCCATTCTAGGCCGTGTTCGCTTACCTTGGTGTTGGGGGCAATGGCGATGATGGAGAATGTCTTGCCCTCGGCGCCCTCGATCGTCCACGACTCACCTGCACGAAGGATGCGGGAGACCACCTTGTCCTCGGCAATCCAGACTGGGGCGTCATCGTAGCCCACAAGCAACCCCAGTACGGACAGGGCCATATCAGGACGGCCGCCAGTGGCGCAGGTCGCAACCACTTCGGCACCCGGCCAGCGGCGTCGGACGGAATCGAGCGCCAGCGCCAGATCGGTATAGTCTTTGTAGGGGTCATGACGCTCCACCTCAAATGCTTCGGCGGCATCGACCAACGCACGGCCCGCGTCGCTCACCGTGTCGGCATCCCCCACATATACGTCGCAGCCCAGCCCGGCGCCCAGCAGCGCGTCGAGTCCGCGGTCCACGGCGACAACGTGGTCGCACTCCCCCGCTAGCCTACGCAACAGATCTGCGCTCGCCACCACGGGCGAGCCGCAGACCACTAATACCTTGCAAACCACGACCCTCGCCTATCCCTCAAACGAAAGCACGCGGGCCAGGTCAAGATCCTCGTAGCTATCGATAAAGATATCGCAGTTGGCACTCACGTCGTCGCGCTTCATACGGCCGTGCGGGTCATAAATACCTACACGCTTAAAGCCGGCGACCCCAGAGCTCTTTAGGCCAAAGACCGCGTCCTCAAACACCCATGTGCGCTCAAACTTGTGCCCATGGCGCTCCACCAGGCGGCGCAGCGCCAACTCGTACACATCGGGGAACTGTTTGGAGCGTCCTGCCTCGCCGGTGGTGGTCACAAACTCTATGTAGGCATCGAGCCCGGCGCCCGCAAGCGCAGACTTAACCAGCTCGTCCGGCGTGGACGTAGCCACACACATGGAAATGCCCGCCGCCTTCGCCTGCTCCAAAAATGCCAAGAGCCCCTCGCGCGGCGGCACCTTGGAGTAGCCATCGATCAGGATGTTGCTCAGCTCGCGATACAGCTCCTCGCCATTCTCGCCAATGCCCCACGTGTCGTGGTAGGCCTGGCACTCGTCCTCGAGCGACAAATGCTCAAACTGGGCAAAATCGTCGACCGTCACGTCAACTCCGTGGCGGTGCAATAACTCGGGCTGGGCATAGGCCCAAACGGGGGTGCTATTAACCAGTGTACCGTCGCAATCGAAAATAAAAGCGACATTGGGAGCGGCGGTCTGGGACATAAACGAACCTTTCGATGTCAAATGGTAAACATCCTGCTAAAAACGTTTTACCAAACGTCAGACTGACAATTTTGAAACCCTAATTGGTAAAACTGTCAAGAGTTTTACCACGGCAATTCTGCCAGTGGTCTAAACATGGCGCTTACCGATTAAACGTCGCCCCAAAACTACTTTCCTTCATAAAAGTAACGTACAGGTGTTATCGTAGTTTCTGCCGAAAGTTCCACCGAGCACGCGAGGTGGAACGAATCATAGAACTATCGCCGTCCCTTCGATTCGTGCAGCCTTGGACCTTTCGCATCTAGTCACCAAGGCAACACGCTGCCGCGTCATGATGGGATCAAACGTGAGCGATACAAAGCTAAAGCCAGCAACCAAAAAGCCCGCTACCCGTAAAGCCGCCCCGCACGCGCCGGAGCTCACCAAGGACGATGTCTATCTGTTTGGCATTGGTACGTGGGAGCGCAGCTGGGAAAAGATGGGCGCGCACCCCGACACGCAGAACCGTACGCGCGGTTGGCGTTTTTGCGTTTGGGCGCCCGATGTAAAGAGCGTGCATGTCATTGGCGAATTTAACGACTGGGATGAGGAAGCCAACCCGCTGGTGCCCGTGCATACGAGCGCTATTTGGGAAGGCTTTATTCCTGGCGCAGAACAAGGCCAGCTCTATAAGTATCTCATCGAGACCAACGAGGGCGAGAAGCTTTACAAGGCCGATCCGTATGCCTTTAAGGCCGAGTGCCCTCCGGGTACTGCGAGCGTGCTGTGGACACTCGACGGCTATAAGTGGAACGATGCCGCATGGCTCAAGCGCCGTGCCGGCCACAACCACATGTCGCAGCCGCTCAATATCTACGAGGTGCATATTGGCTCGTGGAAGCGCCACGGCGATGCACCGCAGGGCGAGCCGGACGAGTACGGCAACTACCCCGGTCCCATGGACCCCTTCCCCGCGCAGCGCGGCGAGTTCTACACCTACGACGACCTGTCGGTCGAGCTCGTGGACTACGTGCACGACATGGGCTACACGCATATCGAGGTCATGCCGCTTATGGAGCATCCCTTCGATGGCTCCTGGGGCTACCAGACGACCGGCTACTATGCCGCCACGTCGCGCTATGGCGACCCGCAGCAGCTCATGCACTTTATCGATGCGTGTCACAAGGCGGGCATCGGCGTGATCATGGACTGGGTTCCCGGCGGTTTTTGCGCCGACTCCCACGGCCTTGCCACCTTTAACGGTCACATGCTGTTTGAGCACGAGATTCACCCCAACTGGGGCACGCACAAGTTCGACTTCGCCCGCGGCGAGGTCCGCTCCTTCCTGGTCTCTAACGTGCTGTACTGGCTCGAGAACTTCCACGTTGACGGCATTCGCATGGACGGCGTGTCCAGCATGCTGTACCTCAACTTTGGCATCGACGATCCGGGGCAAAAGAAGTTCAACAAGTACGGTACCGAGGAGGACCTGGACGCCAGCGCATTTATCCGCCAGGTCAACTGCGCTGTGGAGGCCCACTTCCCTGACGTGATGATGATGGCCGAGGAGTCCACCGCGTGGCCGCTCGTGACCTACCCGCCGCAGGACGGCGGCCTGGGCTTCCACTACAAGTGGGACATGGGCTGGATGAACGACACCCTGCACTACATGCAGACCGATTTTCCGTGGCGCCCCGGCAACCACGGCCTGCTCACGTTCTCCATCATGTACGCCTTTACCGAGAACTTTATTTGCCCGCTGAGCCACGACGAGGTCGTCCACGGCAAGTGCTCGCTCATCGGCCGCATGCCGGGCGACTGGTGGCGTCAGTTTGCCGGCCTGCGCACGCTGGCTTTCTACCAGATGACGCACCCTGGCGCCAAGCTCAACTTTATGGGCAACGAGATCGGCCAGTTTATTGAGTGGCGCTACTACGAGTCCATCCAGTGGTTCCTGACCGAGGAGTACGAGACCCACCGTCATCATCAGGCGTTTATCAAGGCACTCAACCACCTGTACACCGCCGAGCCCGCCCTGTACGAGCGCGGCTACACCGACGACGGCTTTACCTGGATCGACGCGGACAACTCCAAGCAGTCCATCGTGAGCTTTGTGCGCCAGGGCGAGGACGTCGATGACGACCTGGTGATCCTGATCAACTTTGATCCGGCGAGCTACGAGAGCTTCCGCGTGGGCGTGCCGCGCGAGGGTGACTGGGAGGTCATCTTTGATTCTGACCGCCCCGAGTTCGGTGGCAGCGGATACGCCGGTGAGGAGCCCTACACCTGTTCGAGCGAGCCCTATCCCTGGAATGGACAGATGGACTCCATTGAGATTAAGGTGCCCGGTCTGGCAGGCGTGGTGCTTAAGCGTCGCGGTCCCAGCAGCTATAAGCCGCCCATGGTCGAGGAGCCCAAGGCTGCGCCCAAAAAGCGTATGTCTTCGGTGAAGCCCAAGCCTGCGGCTGCTAAGAAGGCTCCGGCTAAGGCCAAGGCTACGACGACCAAGGCCAAGGCCAAGGCTGCCGCAAAGCCCGCTGCTAAGGCCGCAGCCAAGAAACCGGCTGCCAAAAAGGCCGCTACCAAGGCCAAGTCTGCTTCTGTTAAGCCGTCTGCCAAGGATGCGTAACAAAACCGTTACAGCTGTAATTACCCGCCCCGCGGGGGCGTAGGATGTAAGTCATAACCGTTCCGGGAGAAACATCCCCGGGGGAAAGGAACGTATGAATAAGATCTTCGACAACAAGCAGGAGTTTACCGAGCTCTATCGCGATGCCGTCATGAGCATCAGCGGCAAGAGCGTCGAGGCCGCCAGTGACCTCGACCGCTTTAACGCCCTGGCCAAGCTCGTGGCCGAGAAGGCGCGCACCGTTGCCACCAAGAGCGACGCCCGCGTCGCCGCCGAGGGCAAGAAGCGCGTGTACTACTTCTCGATCGAGTTTTTGATCGGCCGCCTGCTCGACAACTACCTGCTCAACTTTGGCGTGCGCGACATGGTCGCCGAGGCGCTCGAAGACATGGGCTTCGACCTGTCCGTCATCGAGAACCAGGAGCCCGATCCGGCTCTGGGCAACGGTGGCCTGGGCCGTCTGGCCGCATGCTTCCTGGATTCCATGGCAGCCGAGGGCATTGCCGGCTACGGCAACGGCATGCGCTACCGCTACGGCCTGTTTAAGCAGGAGATTGTCAACGGCAGCCAGGTCGAGGCCACCGACGAGTGGCTCACCCACGGCTATCCCTGGGAGGTCCGTCGTCAGGACAAGGCCGTGACCATCAAGTTCGGTGGCCGCGTCGAGGGCTTTGAGGAGAACGGCCGCACGTTCTACCGCACGGTGGACACGCAGGACATCCTGGCCGTCCCATATGACATCCCCGTTGTGGGCTATGCCGGCGAGACCGTCAACAAGCTGCGCGTCTGGGCCGCAGAGCCGGTCGAGGAGCACTTTGACCTGGAGGCCTTCAACCGCGGCGACTATGCCCTGGCCGATGCCGAGCGCGCCGAGGCCGAGGCCATCAGCGCCATCCTCTACCCCAACGACGCCGGCGAGCACGGTCGTCTGCTGCGCCTGAAGCAGGAGTACCTGTTTGTTTCGGCCGGCATCTACAGCCTGCTCGACACCTTTGAGAAGGAGCACGGCGCGAACTGGGAGCTGCTGCCGCAGTTTGTGGCCATCCACACCAACGATACTCACCCCGCCATGTGCGGCCCCGAGCTCATGCGCATCCTCATCGACGAGAAGAAGCTCGAGTGGGACGACGCCTGGAACATCGTGACGCAGGTCGTGAGCTACACCAACCACACCATCCTGCCCGAGGCTCTAGAGAAGTGGCCCATCGGCACGTTCTCCAAGCTCCTCCCCCGCGTGTACCAGATCATCGACGAGATCAGCCGCCGTTGGCACGAGTCGTTCGACACCACGCAGGAGGGCTGGCAGGAGCGTCTGCGCCAGACCGCCATTCTGTGGGACGGCGAGATTCGCATGGCCAACCTGTCTGTGATCTGCAGCCATAGCGTCAACGGCGTGGCCAAGATCCACTCCGACATCATCAAGAACATCGTGCTCAAGGACTTCTATGCCCTGACGCCCGAGAAGTTCAACAACAAGACCAACGGCATATCGCACCGTCGCTTCTTTGCCGAGGCCAACCCCACCTACGCCAAGCTCGTGACCGAGGCCATTGGCGATGGCTGGCTTAAGGACGCCTTTGAGCTGGAGAAACTCAAGGAGTTTAAGGACGACACCGAGTTCTTGAAGGCCGTGGGTGCCTCTAAGCGGGCCAACAAGGAGCGTCTGGCCGCCTACGTTAAGGCCGAGACCGGTCTGGTCATCGACCCCAACACCGTCTTCGATGTCCAGGTGAAGCGCTTCCACGCCTACAAGCGCCAGCTCATGAACATCATGAAGGTGATGGACATCTACAACCGTCGCATCGCCGATCCCAACTTCCACGTGACGCCGACGACCTTCATCTTTAGTGGCAAGGCTGCCTCGAGCTACACCTTCGCCAAGGAGACCATCCGCCTCATTAACTCCGTCGCCGAGGTCATCAACAACGATGCCCGTGTGAACGAGGTCATGAAGGTCTGCTTTATCCCCAACTTCCGCGTGAGCAACGCCCAGCTCATCTACCCCGCCGCCGAGATCTCGGAGCAGATCTCCACGGCCGGCAAGGAGGCCTCGGGCACGTCCAACATGAAGCTCATGATGAACGGCGCCATTACGCTGGGCACCCTCGACGGCGCCAACATCGAGATCGCCGACCTGGCCGGCCGTGAGAACGAGGCCATCTTTGGCCTGACCGCTCCCGAGGTCGAGCAGCTCTGGGCATCCAACAACTACTTTGCGTGGGATACCCTCAACGGCGACCGCGAGCGTCTGGGCCGCGTGATGGACGAGCTCAAGGACAACACGTTTGCAGGTCTTTCGGGCAACTTCGAGAGCATCTACAACGAGCTCATGAACAACAACGACCCCGACCTGGTCATGGCTGACTTCCGTAGCTACGTGGATGCATGGGAGAACCTCACGGGCAGCTACGGCGACCAGGAGACCTGGAACCGCAAGGCCCTGCTCAACACCGCCTCGAGTGGCTGGTTCTCGTCCGACCGCACCATTCGCGAGTACCGCGACGAGATCTGGCACGCGTAAAGGCGCGCGAGCTCCCTTTGCCGCACGGCATTACTCGACGGGCGTGACAGTGCGCCGCGCCCGT
The DNA here is from genome assembly GCF_003438785.1 of Collinsella sp. OM06-18AC. Lineage (NCBI taxonomy): Bacteria > Bacillati > Actinomycetota > Coriobacteriia > Coriobacteriales > Coriobacteriaceae > Collinsella > Collinsella sp. OM06-18AC. The sequence goes on along the minus strand of NZ_QSTX01000005.1, from coordinate 154,841 downwards.
CGCTAATGGGTTAGGAACATCGATGACAGAAGGAGAAATCGATGAGTAAGAAAGAATGCATCGCGATGCTCCTCGCAGGAGGACAGGGCAGCCGATTGGGGGCACTCACCCAAAAGATCGCCAAGCCGGCGGTTAGCTTTGGTGGCAAGTTCCGCATTATCGACTTTTCGCTGTCCAACTGCTCCAACTCGGGCATCGACACGGTGGGCGTTCTGACGCAGTACCGTCCCTACCTGCTGCATGCCTACGTGGGCTCCGGCGAGGCGTGGGATCTGGACAGCCGCGACGGCGGCGTGTCAATCCTGCCGCCGTACGAGACGCAGACCGGTGGCGCATGGTATGCGGGCACGGCCGACGCCATTACGCAGAACCTCGACTACATCAAGGCCAACGACCCCAAGTACGTCCTGATTCTTTCGGGCGATCACCTGTATCGCATGGACTACCGCAAGATGATCAAGACGCACATTGAGAACAACGCCGACCTCACGGTGAGCGTTATGCCCGTGCCGTGGGAGGAGGCCAGCCGCTTTGGCATCCTGACCACCGACCCCGAGGACGGCCGCATTACCAAGTTCACCGAGAAGCCCGAGAAGCCCGATTCGAACCTCGCGTCCATGGGCATCTACATCTTCTCGGCCGACGTGCTGATCGAGGCGCTCGAGGAGGACGCTCTGGACCAGCGCTCGAGCCACGACTTTGGTAAGGACATCATCCCCAAGCTCCTCGGCGAGGGCAAGCGCCTGTACAGCTACGAGTTCCACGGCTTTTGGAAGGACGTCGGCACCATCGCCAGCTTCCACGAGACTTCGATGGACCTGTTGGGCAACAACCCCGAGTTCGATCTGTTCGACAAGCACTTCCCCATCATGTCCAACATCACCACGCGTCCGCCGCACTACATTGGCCCGGACGGCCGCCTGGACGACTGCCTGGTCTCCAACGGCTGCAAGATCTACGGCACCGCTCGCCACTCGATCCTTTCGACCGATGTCATCATCGAGGAGCGCGCCGTGGTCGAGGACTCCGTGCTGCTGCCGGGTGCGCACGTTAAGAGCGGCGCGCACATCTGCCGCGCTATTTTGGGCGAGAACTCCACGGTCGAAGAGGGCGTGAAGCTCGGCTCTGTCGATACCACCAAGGATACGGCCGTCGTTGGAAATGACGTCGTTATCGGGAAGGGGGAATGATCCGATGATCAATCGCAAGGCCATCGGTTATATCACCGCTAACTACTCTTCGACCTACGGCAGCGTGCTGCTCAAGGACCGCCCCATCGCGTCTGTTCCGTTTTTGGGCCGCTACCGCCTGATCGACTTTCCGCTGTCCAACATGATGAATGCCGGCATTAAGACCGTCGGCGTCGTCATGCCGGGCAACTACCGCTCGCTGATCGACCACGTGGGCTCGGGCAAGGACTGGGGCCTGGATCGCAAGAAGGGCGGCCTGTTCATGGTGCCCGGCAACGCGTATGGCACCACCAAGGGCGGCATGCGCTTCCTGCTGCGCGACATCATCTCCAACAAGACGCTGTTCCAGCGCTCGGACAAGCCCTATGTTGTGATGATGGGCACCAACATCATCTTTAACATGGACCTCAACACCATCATCGACGCGCACGAGAACTCCGGCGCCCAGATGACCGTGGTGTACTGCAAGGCCACGCGCAATGTCGATGACGAGACCAAGCTCGAGATTAACGAGAACGGCCGCCTGACGGGCGTGAGCGCCGGCGTCGTATACGGCGACAACGCCTCTATGGACTGCTGCATCGTCAACCGCGAGACGCTGCTCGAGATTATCGACCACTACCAGGCCGCAGACTATCTGGACCTGCTCGAGGCGCTCCAGGGCGACTTTGGCAACATCGACGTGTGCAGCTACGAGTACAAGGGCGAGGTCGTGGGCGTGTTTAGCGAGAAGTCGCTGTATCGCCGCAGCATGGACCTGCTCGACCAGACCGTCGCCGACCAGCTCTTTGACCCCGAGCGCCCGATTCTGACCAAGGCCCACGACGTGCCGCCTTCGCGCTATGCGACCGGCAGCCACGCGTGCAACTCGATCATCTCGGCCGGCTGCATCATCAAGGGCACCGTGCGCAACTCAATCCTGTCACGCGGCGTCGTGGTCGAGGAGGGAGCTTCGGTGACCAACTCGATCATCAACCAGAGCTGCATCATCAAGAGCGGCGCACGCGTTGAGAACGCCATCCTGGACAAGAACAACGTGGTCCCCACCAACACCGAGCTTCGCGGCACGCCCGAGAACATCCTGGTGCTGGGCAAGGCTCCGTTAACTTCCGACACCACCATCGTACGTTAACGTTGGCACCGCAACATCGCTCGTAACATGTAGAATAGCCGCCCGGTTAGCGCCAGGCGGCTATTCTCGAATTGCAACATGGGAGACAATATGGCAGATTCCAGCAAAAAGATGCAGATCGTGTTTGCCTCGGCCGAGTGCGCACCGTTTGTAAAGACCGGTGGCCTGGGCGACGTGGCGGGCTCGCTGCCCGCGGCGCTTGTGCGCGCCGGCGCCGAGGTCATCGTCATGGTGCCCAAGTACGCCACCATCAAGGACGAGTACAAGGCGCAGATGGAGCACTTCTCCGACTTTTACGTGAGCCTGGGCTGGCGCAACGAGTACTGCGGACTCGAGAAGCTCGAGCACGACGGCGTCACCTATATGTTCATCGACAACGAACGCTACTTTGCGCGCGACTATCCGTACGGCTTCTTTGACGACGGCGAGCGCTTTGCGTTCTTCTCCAAGGCCATCACCGAGAGCCTGCAGCACCTGCCCACCGGCTTTGAGTGCGACATCCTGCACTGCAATGACTGGCAGACGGCACTGGCGCCCGTGTTTTTGCGCGAGTTCTACCAGGGCCTGCCGCTGTATGACCGTGTCAAGACCGTGTTCTCGATCCATAACGTGGCGTTCCAGGGCCAGTTTAGCGACACCGTGATGGAGGACATCCTGGGCGTGGCGCATATTCCGGCGGCCGCCTCGCAGCTGCGTTGCGACGCCTGCAGCATCAACTATATGCTGGGCGCCCTGCGCTATGCCGACGCCATCACCACGGTGAGCCCCACCTATGCCAACGAGATCCAGACACCCGAGTTTGGCGAGGGCCTGGACGGCGTGCTGCGCGAGCGCTCCTATGCGCTGCAGGGCATCCTCAACGGCATTGACGTGGCGGGCTTTGACCCGGCGACCGACAAGCGCATTGCCGCCAACTACACCGTGGAGGACCGTTCTGGTAAGGCCGTGTGCAAGGCCAAGCTGCAGGAAGAGCTGGGGCTCGAGGTTCGCGACGACCGCCCGCTCATGGTGATGGTCACGCGCCTGACGCGCCAAAAGGGCATGGACCTGGTCATGTACGCGCTCGACCGCATTCTGGCCGGCGGCGTGCAGGTGGCGGTGCTGGGCACCGGCGACCGCGACTACGAGGACGGCCTGCGCTACTTCCAGGACAAGTACCCCGGCACCATGGCCGCGCGCATCGAGTTCGATCCGGCGCTGTCGCAGCGCATGTATGCTGCCGCCGACATGTTCCTGATGCCGTCGAAGTTTGAGCCCTGCGGCCTGTCGCAGATCATCGCCATGCGCTACGGCACCCTGCCCATCGTGCGCGAGACCGGTGGTCTGAAGGACACCGTGATCCCGTATAACGAGTTTACCGGCGAGGGCACGGGATTCTCGTTTAGTAACTTTAACGGCGACGAGATGGGCGACGCCGTGTTCCGCGCGGCACGCCTGTTCTGGGACAACCGCGATGCCTGGAACCAACTGGTCACGCAGGCCATGAGCCAGGACTTTAGCTGGACACGCTCGGCCGACAAGTATCTGGACCTGTACTTCTTTATGCATCCGGAGATTGAGAGGCCGGCGGCTGTTGTCGACGAGCCTGAGGCTGTTGCTGAACCGGTGGCCGCCGAGGAGCCCAAGGCCGAGGAGAAGCCTGTTGAGGCTGAGCCCGCAAAGGCCAATCCTGAGGTGAAGGTCGAGGCTACTCCCGAGCCCGAGCCTGAGGTGAAGCCCGCTGCGAAGCCTGCGGCCAAGAAGACCACGACTCGTAAGACGACGGCCAAGAAGGCCACAGCTGCCAAGGCGACGGCAACCAAGACCACCGCTGTCAAGACAACGACCTCGCGCAAGCGCACCACCGCAGCTGCCAAGAAGGCCGCCGAAGCCGAGGCTGCTCCCGAGGTAAAGGCCGACGCCGTCGAGGCTAAGGCTGCGGCAAAGGCACCGGCAAAGACCGCTGCCAAGAAGACAACCACGACCGCCAAGAAGACTACAGCTACGAAGGCGACGGCTACCAAGGCCGCCGCGACCAAGGCAGCCGCAAAGCCGGCAGCCAAGGTCGAGGAGACGCCTGCAGAGTCCAAGGCGGAGGCAACCGTCGAGGCCAAGCCCGCTGCCAAGACCACCACGCGAAAGCGCACGACGACGGCCAAGAAGACCACGGCAAAGGCTGCCGCTCCTAAGGCAGAGGCTATGCCCGCCGCCGTCAAAGAGGAGACCAAGCCCGAAGCAAAGCCCAAGCCGGCACCGAAGGCCGCTAAGGTCAAGACCGCTCCGAAGGCTACGCCAAAGGTCGAACCCGCCAAGAAGGCCCCGGTCTCCCCCGTCGCCGCGACCGAGGAAAAGGCTCCGACCAAGAAGACCTCCGTCCGCAAGGCAACGGCCACCCGTAAGCGCCGCTAGCATACAGACGATTCAAAACCTCATCAAACCCTAAGCAAGGGGCGCTCCAACCGGGCGCCCCTTCTCTGTAGATAGTGGTAAAACGATTTTCTAGGACAACCGTTCGCCGATGGTAAACGGATGTTGTTTATACAGCCTGTGTACAAAAGATATACTTACAACTTGTGCGTAAAGCCATGGCCCGCAGGCCGTGATTCTATTGAACTGGACCGTATTATGAGATTGATACACAACAGCCGTCTTCCGCAGTTTCGCACTCCGTTTGGCGCTGTGGCCACTGGAACTACTCTTTCGCTCTCCGTGATTCTGGAGGATGCCGACCCCAACCAGGCAACGCTTACGCTGCGCACCTGGGTCGATGAGATCGGTGAGTCTCGGTATCCCATGACGCACGAGGGCGACGGCATTTATACCGTAGAGCTTGAGTGCACCGAGTCCTGTCTTATCTGGTACAGCTTTATCTGCAATATCGAGGGCCAGCCCGAGGTCCGCTTGGGCGCACCGCAGGGTCGCACCGGTGGCGAGGGCGTAACTTACGACTACGCCGAGGTGCCGTCCTTCCAGATTACCGTCTATAAGCACCGCGAAGTGCGTCCCGAGTGGTACGAGCGTGGCATGGTCTACCAGATCTTCCCCGATCGCTACGCCCGAGATGAAAACTGGCGCGAGCGCACGCTGGCCGAGGTCGAAAAACCACGCAACGGAATCCAGCGCCGCATGGTCGAGGACTGGAACGAGCCGCCCGTGTACGAGCGCGCCGAAGACGGCTCCATCAAAACCTGGGACTTCTACGGCGGGTCGCTCAAGGGCATCCAGGAAGACCTGCCTCGCATCGCCGAGCTGGGCTTTACAGCCATCTACCTCAACCCCATTTTTGAAGCCGCGAGCAACCACCGCTACGACACGGCCGACTACACCAAGATCGACCCGATCCTGGGCACCGAGCAGGACTTTACCGAGCTGTGCCAGGCGGCAGAGAAGCTGGGCATCTCCATCATTCTGGACGGCGTCTTTAACCATACGGGTGACGACTCGATCTATTTCAACCGCTACGGCAACTACCCCGGCGTGGGCGCGTGGCAGAGCGAGGATTCGCCATGGCGCGATGCGTTTTATTTCCACGAGGATGGCTCATACGACTGCTGGTGGGGCGTGGGCAACATGCCCGCCATCAATGAGAGCTCTGAGCTGGTACGCGAGCGGCTCCTGGGCAAGGACGGCGTGATCCGTAAATGGCTACGTGCCGGCGCTCATGGCTGGCGCCTCGATGTGGCCGACGAGCTTTCCGATGACTTCCTGGCCGAGATCAAAAAGGCCGTGCTCGCCGAGAAGCCTGATGCACTGTTGCTCGGCGAAGTCTGGGAAGACGCCTCCAACAAGATCAGCTACGGCCATCTGCGCCGCTATCTGCAAGGCTCCGAGCTGGACTCTGCTATGGATTACCCCTTCCGCGACATGGTCATCGGCTTTTTGATGGGCTACAAGAACGCCTACCAGGCAGCCGAGGATATCGAAACCCTGCGCGAGAACTATCCCCGTGAGGCCCTGTCCTGCGCACTTAATCTGCTTTCGAGCCACGACCGTCCGCGCATTATCTCGGTGCTCGGCGGCGGCCCCGACGAGTCGCAGCTGCCCGAGTGCGAGCGCAGCAAATGGCGTCTGGACGAGAACTCGATGGGCCTGGCCAAGAGCCGTTTTTGGCTCGCAACGCTCATGCAGATGACGTTCCCGGGCGTGCCTTCGATTTACTATGGCGATGAGTACGGCCTGGAGGGGCTAACCGATCCGGGCAACCGCCGCACCCTGCCGACCAAGGACCAACTGCACGACTTCGACACGCTGGCTATTGTCAAAAACGCCTCCGCCGTACGCCGCGCACTACCGTTTATGATCGACGGCGAGATCAAGGCTTTCGCGCTCAACGACGAGGTGCTGGCATACAACCGCACGGGCAAGGATGGCGAGTCCGCGACGGTTATCATTAATCGTAGTCTGCGCAATTCGCACCGCGTGACGATTCCGGCGCTCGACGAGTGCGCGAGTGATGTGATCAGCGGTCACGAGTGCGAGATCCACAACGGCACGGTCACGCTCGATTTGTATCCGCTGGGCTCGTCGATCATCTATCATCATGCCGAGCAGCGCCTGCAGGAGCCGCTCGATCACGGCGCAGGCGTTGTGTGCCATATCACCTCGGTACCGACCGATGACGGCAAGCCCGGCACGATCGGCGCACCCACGCGTCGCTTTATCGACCATCTGTCCGCTATGGGCATGCGCTACTGGCAGGTCCTGCCCGTCAACCCGACGGATTTCTTCCGCTCCCCCTATGCCGGGCCCTCGGCTTTTGCTGGCAATATCGACCTGCTGCCCGAGAGTCACAAGGAGCTAGCCGCCGACTTTGAGACCTGGAAGGCCCGTGGCGGCGAGGATGCCGATCCGCTGTACACCGCGTTTAAACATCGCAATGCCGATTGGCTCGAGAAGTACTGCGTCTACATGGCCGTCAAAAAGTACTTTGAGGGCGAATCGCGCCACGATTGGCCGGCAGATGTTGCGCGCTACAACGAGCATCTGATCGACGACAAGCGCTTCCACGACGAGGCCGAGCTTCAGGCGTACATGCAGTACCGCTTTGACCTGGCTTGGTGCGAGCTCATGAACTATGCACACAAGAAGGGCATCGAGGTCATCGGCGATATTCCTATGTACGTGTCCGACGATTCGGCAGATGCGTGGAGCGAACCCGAGAACTTCTGGCTGTCCGATACCGGTAAGGCAATCGAGATCTCCGGTGCGCCGCCTGATAACTTTGCGCCCGAGGGCCAGGTGTGGGGCAACCCAACGTTCCGCTGGGACCACATGAAGCAGAACGGCTATAGCTGGTGGATGGATCGCCTACGTCGTGCGTTTTCGCTCTACGACCGCGTGCGCCTGGATCACTTCCTGGGCTTCCACAGCTACTTTAGCATTCCCGCGGGTAAGGCCTGCGCCGACGGGCGTTGGCTGGCGGGACCGGGCAAGGACCTGTTCCAGACCGCCTATGACGAGCTGGGGCCGCTCAACTTTATCGCGGAGGACCTGGGCTATCTGACGCCCGGCGTTCGCGCCATGGCTTCGACTTGCGGCTTCCCCGGTATGGACGTACTGGAGTTTAGCGATTACGACGTTCGTTGCGGCGTGCACCCTACGCCCGGCAAGATCCTGTACACATCGACTCACGACACGTCGACGCTCGCCGGTTGGTGCACGCGCTCCTTTGCGGGCGGCGACGAGCCGAGCGGTGTTGAGGTGGCAGCCAAGCTGATGAGCGACGCGCTGACAAGCGACGCTCCCCTGGTGATGATGCCGCTGCAGGACGTGCTGGGGCTTGGCGACGACACGCGCATGAACGTACCGGGCGTGGCCACGGGCAACTGGACCTGGCAGGCTGACGAGGCCGACGTTGCGGCCGCTGAGGGCAAAACCGCACAGCTCCTGCGCAACACGCATAGATTCTGGGGCGAAGCGTGATAAAACCCCCGATATAGGGTACAGTTACAGACGTTTGAATTTTTGCGGGCAGAGTAATCTGCCCGCTTTGTGCTGAAAAGGAAGTATTATGGCGCGCTACGATTACAAGTGCTCGAGCTGCGGCAACGTGTTTGAGGTTGAGCATCCCATGTCCGAGACCCCCGAGGTCGTGTGCCCCAACTGCGGCGCTCCGGCCGCCAAGACGTTCTCGGCCAGCGGCATCAAGTTTGAGGGCAGCGGCTTCTACAACACCGACCAGCGCAGCGGTAGCTCAAGCACCAGCGCCACGAGTGGCTGCTGCGCCAACTGCCCGCACAGCCACTAGAAACCGATCAGCCCCGCGACCAACACCAATCGCGGGGCTGATTCTTTAGCTGCCCAGGTTTCCTTATGAGTTGCGGTGAAATAAGGACTGTTTGGCGGGCGGAAGCCGCTATTCAATCCCTATTTCACCGCAACTTAGTAGCTACTTGTGGACCAGGCGGGCGCAGAAGTGGCCGTCGTAGGAGTCGGCGTTTACCGGCACGCTTTGGAAGAGGCCTCGATCGTTCTGACGAACGGATACGAGCTTCTTGGCCTGATCGAACTCGGGGAGTTGCAGAATCTGCGCCTCGGAAAGCGGTGCCACGTTAAAGCCGGCACCCTCGGGAGAGCTCAGGAAAGCGTCCACCACCTGCGTGTTCTCCTCGTCGAAGACCGAGCATGTCGCATAGATGAGCTCGCCGCCGGCAGTCACGCGCTCAGCAGCCTCTTTGAGCATCGTCAACTGCAGCTTGGGCAGCTCAACCGTCACATCTTTTTCGGTCAGGCGCCACGGGATCTCGGGATGACGGCGCATGGTACCGGTGCCCGAGCACGGCGCATCGATAAAGACCGTGTCGAACTTAACCGGCTCGCCAAGCATGGCATCAAACGATGTGAGCACCTCATCAAGCTCGCAAGCATCACCCGAAACCGTGCGAACGCCCTGAATACCGGCCTTATGCAGACGAGCGAGATTCAGATCGCACTTGCGATCATGCAGATCGAGCGCCGTATGCTGACGCTCATAGCCCGCACGCTTGGCCTGGCACATCATCACATAGGTCTTGGTGCCACGGCCGGCACCAATCTCAAGGCAGCTACCAGGGCGAGTGGCAGCTGTGGCGATAAGCTGCGCGTTGAGATCGGATGCCACCGCGGCAGCACGCTCAAACACACCCGAAGCAACGGTAACCTGGGCATCAACCGGGGCATGGCAGCCCGGGAACACGGGTGCCACAAGCTGCGATAGGTACGGATCAGGTTTGGTTGCAAAGGCGTTCTCGTGCAAAGCGAGCGGCGCGGGCGCCAGATTGCCGGCGAAGCCGAGCGCACCCTCTGGAGTGTCAAACGACGCCATAATGCGAGCGCATAGCCAGCGCGGAAGTCCCATCAGGCGCGACAGACGAACCAAGCGTCGCTCGGACTCATCCACGTCGGATGCCGTGGCAAAGTCCTCAACGTTGTCCGCAACCTTGTGCAGCACAGCGTTTGCCAGGCCCGCAGCAGACTTAGCACCACTGCGCACCAGCTCAACACCCTGGCTCACGGCAACGCGGCCCGGCGTATGCAGGTAGAGCATCTCGAAGGCCGAGATACGAAGCGCCATGCGAACGCGCGGCGCAACCTTTTTGGGTTTATCGAGAAACTGATCGAGCAGCTCGTCCAAAATACCCTGCGTGGCGGCCACGCCCAGCGCCAAGCGGGCGGCAAAAGCGGAATCGCGCTGGTCAATAGCCTTGGCCGAAGCGCGAGAGGACAGCACGTCGCGCGCATACATGCCGCGGCGATCGGCCTCCATCAGTACATCGAGCGCAAGCTTGCGCGCGGGAGACAGCTTGCTCATGACAAAACACCCCACGAAAGATCGGCACCCTGCAGGCCAGCAGCCCAAGCAGAAGCGGCCATAGCACGCTTGCCATCAGGCTTAACCTCGAGCAACTCAACCGAGCCATCGGAAAGGCCAAGGTAAACACGCTTAGCCTGAACGAGAACCTGACCCTCGCCAAGCGACACATCAGCCGGCGCAGCATCGAGCACGCGCACGGTCTTGCCGGCAACCACGCAACGAGCAGGCGCGGTATCGGAAGAGGCCAGCACATGACGCGCGCAATCGAGCGCCGCCATGTGCGGATCCAAGCGCATCTCCTGCTTAGAAATCTTGGCAGCATGGGTAACGAGCGCCTCATCCTGTTCGATCCACACGGCGGTGCCATCGGCAAGAGAAGGAAGCGTATCGGCAAGCAGTTTGCCGCCGAGCTCAGCGAGCTCCATAGTCAGCGCCTCGGCATGCTTACCGGCAACCGAGGTCGAGGCCTGCGCACAATAGGCGCCGGTATCCACGCCATGCCCAATGCGCATAATAGAAACGCCAGCAATCTCATCACCAGCAAGAATGGCACGCTGAATAGGAGCAGCCCCACGCCAACGAGGCAGCAAGGACGCATGAACATTCACAATACCAAGCGGCGCCATATGCAGCACCTCATCAGGCAAAATACAGCCATAAGCAGCCACACAGAAAATATCAGCCTGGGCAGCCTGGAGCACCTCAACAACCTCAGGCGTCATACGATTAGCCTCAACAACCGGTAACCCCAGCTCAAGCGCCTTAGCCTTAACAGGAGACGGCTCAAGCTTCTTACCACGCCCACGAACAGCATCAGGACGAGTAACAACAAGCGCAATCTCATTCCCAGCCTCAACAAGCGAAGTCAAAGAAGGCACAGCAAAATCAGGCGTACCCATAAACACAATACGCATAAAGAACGTCTCCTCTCAACCAAAGCCGAGACGGCTACAAAGAACAGCGGAAAGCCAAGTCACCAGCCCATCCGCAATAACATTTCAACAAGAACAAATATACCCAAAACCAAAGAAAGAGCCGCAATAAAAGCAGCTCTTTCAGCAAAGCACCTATCAGCGAAGACGCCCATCCCTGGCCCGACGGCACCCCGGGGACGGACAAACCTACTCCGTCTCGCCCGGTCGAGCGCCGCGGGCCAGGGCGTCCTGGTACTCCTTGACTGCCTTGATCCTCTGCATCGGCTTCAGTCGCTCGAACATGGTGTTGCCGTGCAGGTGATCGATCTCGTGCTGCAGGCACACGCAGAACAGATCGCCCGAGGCCTCATAGCGAATCAGGTTGGCGTCCAGGTCATACGCCTCGACGACGACATGGTCGGGACGCTCGATCTCACAGCTAATGCCAGGAATGGATAGGCAGCCCTCGCTATACGGAACGAGATGGTCGTTTTGCTCGACAATCACGGGATTGATGAGCACGTACGGGTCGTAGTCGTTCTTGTCGCTGTAGTCGCAGTCGATGGTAACGAGCTGAATGAGCTCGCCGATCTGCGGAGCAGCCAGGCCGCAACCGCCGTTATCGAACATCATTTTCTTCATCTTCTCGGCAAGCGCCTCGATCGCCGGGGTGATCTCCTCGATGACGGCGCACTCCTGGCGCAGACGAGGGTCGGGCGACAGTACGATTCCGTTGGCTTCCATGGCCATCCTTTCGGTTTGTTACATCAAATCATAGGCATCGACGTCAACGCTCACGCTCACGCCGCGCACAGAGCCCACCTCTTTGAGGCAGGCGTCGATATCATCAGAGACATGGTACCCCACGGGCGACTTCACAAGCAGATGGAAGCGGTAACGGTCCTTGGCTCTCTCGATTACACACGAAGCCGGGCCCAGCACCTGCGGAACGGCGTTCCCCGCCCGCAAAAAGTCGGGCGCGACGGCATGCCAGCGGCGCTTGAGCAGCTTTGCGATGCGCCCAATGTAGTCCTGCGCATCATCCGCGTTCGCCGACCAAACCAAAATGTTGACCAGGCGCACAAACGGCGGATACAGCGCGTCGCGACGCTGGTCCAGGTCGTAGTCGGTAAAGATTGAACGATCGTGCTCGGCAACGGCACGAATGACCGGGTCCTCGGGCAGATAGGTCTGGATGATGACCTCGCCGGGACGATCGCCGCGTCCGGCACGGCCCGCGACCTGCTCCAGCAAATCGTAGGCGCGCTCCCCTGCGCGGAAGTCCGGCAGCTTGAGGGCGAAGTCGGCATTGACCACGCCCACGAGCGTGACTTCGGGAAAATCGAGACCTTTAGCGATCATCTGGGTACCCAGCAACACGGCGCAATCCGCCGCATCGAACTGCTCGAGCAGCTTTTTGTGCGCATCCTTGCCGCGCGTGGAATCGGCATCCATGCGAATAATGGCGACGTCCTCGGGAAGCATCTGGCGCAGTGCGTCCTCGATCTGCTGCGTGCCCAGCCCCATTTTTGCCAGGTAGCGACTGCCACATTTGGGGCAACGACTCGTGGGCGCGGGATACGGCTGCACGCGCCAGGAGGATCCGCATGTGTGACATTGCAGCGTGTGCGTGCGCTCGTGATACGTAAGCGCTGTGGAGCAGTGGTTGCAGGTGGGAACGCAGCCGCACTCGCGGCACATCAGGAATGGCGCAAAGCCACGACGGTTATGCAGCAACACGGCCTTCTCGCGGCGCTCGACCACACGCTCCAATCCCTCCATCAAGGGTTTTGAGAACATGGAGCGGCTGCCGTGCGAGAACTCGCGACGCAGGTCGGCAATGCGGACCGTAGGCAGCACGGCGTGTCCGGGGCGCTCGGGCATCTCGACGCGCGTCCAAGTGGTGCCGTTATACGTTCCATGGCGGCAGTGGTCGAGGGCCTCGGCAGAAGGCGTGGCCGACCCCAGCACGAGCGGGCAGCGATAGCGGCGCGCCATCTCGGCTGCCACCTCGCGCGCATGGTAGCGCGGACTGGAGCCCTGCTTGTAACTAGTCTCGTGCTCCTCGTCGATGATGATGAGGCCCAAGTCGCTGAGCGGGCAAAAGAGCGCCGAGCGGGCGCCGACCACCACGCGGGCCGCACCGCTGGCGACCATATCCCACTGGTCGAGACGCTCGCCAGCAGAAAGACGCGAATGGAAAACGGCCACCGTCTCGCCAAAGCGCGAGCGGAAGCGGCCGACGGTCTGGGCCGTCAGCGAGATCTCGGGCACCAGCACGCAGGCAGAGCGACCGGCTGCGAGCACGCGCTCGATGGCGGAGAGGTAAACCTCGGTTTTGCCGGAGCCGGTGACGCCGTCGACCAACACCACGTCGCCATGAGCGTCCAGACGGGCGCGCTCAATCTGCGCGAGTGTCTGTTGCTGGCCGTTGGTAAGGGAGACCGGCGCCTTGCCGCTTGCCGAGGACAGCGTGGTCTGCTCGCTGCAGCCACGCCAGGCGCGGCGCTCCTCCACCACCACGACGCCGCGCTTTTCGAGCGCTTTGATGGTCGCCGACATGCTGTTATAGAGAAGATTAAGGTCGCGAGTCGTAACCGGGCCGCACTGCAGCGCCTCGATGAGCTGGCGCTGACGGACCGCGGTCTTGGGCGGCGTATAGTCAAAGCCTTCGGGCGTAAGCATCACCCAACGATTTTGGATAGGCTTGACGGCGGGCCGTTCAACAGTCCACGCATCGTCGTCGCCCTTGACCACACGCGGGCTGCCGCCCGGGGGCAAAAACAGGCGCAGGCACTCGGAAAGCGTCGCGACATACTCGCGGCTCATCCAGCGTGCGATGCGGGCAGCCTCGGCGGTAAAGAGCGGTTTGCTGAGGATGGCCTCGATGGGTTTAATGCGCGCGGGGTCGAGGGCGTTGTTGCCCTGCAGGTCGCCCAGCTCAGGGGCAATGTCGACGACATAGCCCGCGGCGGCACGGTTACCAAAGTGAACCAGGACCGTGGATCCGATCTGGACCTCGTTGGCAAGGGACTCGGGGATGCCGTAAGCAAACGGTTCCGACAGCGCACGGGTGGGGATGTCGAGGACCACGCTCGCGTAGGCGGCAGGGGGCTCGGGCGCAGGCTTAGACTGAGCCGAGGCAGCGGCAGGCTTGGGCTTCACCGGAGCTTCCTCCGGTTCCGGCGAACCAAACAGCGACAGTTGTTGAGCCATACGCCACCTCTAACGAACGGACCTGAAAGGGGTGGGACAAAATAATCAGTAGAGTTTGTCCCATGGCCGATACGAGTGTCGAGCTCGTTGCGTCACTCGAACATGGGACAAACACTACTGATTATTTTGTCCCAGCAACCCACTCATCGGTACAGAAACAAGAGCCCCGCTCGGGGGAACGGGGCTCGGATACATGCGTTTACGCGTCTACTATAGCGCCATCGTGCGGGCGCGGTCGATGCGTGCCAGGCAGTCGTCGCGGCCGACAAGCGCCATGGTCTCGCCCAGCGGGGGGCTCACCATGTTGCCGCAGACGGCGACGCGCACGGCCTGGAACACCACGCGCTTCTTAAGGTCCATCTGCTCGGGCAGCGGCTCAAGCGCGGCGTCGATGGCCTCGGCAGTCCACTTGTCCACGCCCTCGAGCGCGGCCTTGGCGGCATCCAGAATGACGCCCATGCCTTCCTTAGCCAGGCCCTTGTTAACGGATTTCTCGTCATACTCGAGCGTCTCGGCCGTAGCGAAGATGGGAGCGGCGACGGTCACGGCGTCGGCCGGCATCTTGGTGCGCGGCTTGACGATTGCGGCAAGCGCGTCGATCCAGTCCTCGCCGTACTCGACGTTGCCCTCGATGAGACCCGCCTCGTGCAGCTCGGGGACCATGATCTCGTCGGCAAACTGGGCATCGGACATGCCGTTGATGTACTCGGCGTTGACCCAGTCGAGTTTCTTGGGGTCGAAGGTCGCCGGGTTCTTGGAGATGCGGTCGAGCGAGAACTTGCTGGCCAGGACATCGCGCGGGATGATTGTGGTCTCGCCGTCGAGCGACCAGCCGAGCAGCGCCAGGTAGTTGACGAAGGCGTCGGACAGGTAACCGGCGTCGCGGTACTCCTCCACCGAGGTGGCGCCATGGCGCTTGGAGAGCTTCTTGCCGTCGGCGCCCAGGATCATGGAGATGTGGGCGAACGTGGGCACGGGGGCGCCGAGGGCCTCGTAGACCATGACCTGACGCGGGGTGTTGGACAGGTGGTCGTCGCCGCGGATGACATGGGTGATCTTCATCATGGCGTCGTCGACGACGGTCGCGAAGTTGTACGTGGGCGTGCCATCGGAGCGGAAGATGACAAAGTCGTCGAGCTCCTTGGCGTCGAAGGTCACCTCGCCGTGGACGGCATCGTGAATGACGACGTCGCCGCGGTCCTCGGGCACCTTTATGCGTAGGACATAGGACTCGCCGGCCTCGATGCGACGGCGGGCCTCCTCGGGATCAAGATCGCGGCAACGGCGCTGATAGCCCTGGAAGGGGTCCTTACGCTCCTGCGCGGCCTTGCGGTCGGCGTCGAGCTGCTCCTTGGTGCAGAAGCAGGGATAGGCCTTGCCCTCGTCCCAAAGCTTCTGGGCGGCCTGCTTGTACAGGTCCAGGCGCTCGGTCTGGGCATAGGGGCCATAGTCGCCGCCCACCTCGGGACCCTCGTCCCAATCCAAGCCCAGCCAACGCATGGCGCGCAGGATGATCTGCGTGTTCTCGTCGGTGGAACGGGTGGGATCGGTGTCGTCGATGCGCAGGATGAACGTGCCGCCGTTAGCGCGGGCGAAAGCCCAGTTATAGATAGCGGTGCGGGCGCCGCCGATGTGCAGCTTGCCCGTCGGTGAGGGTGCAAAGCGGACGCGAACGTCTGATGCCATGGAAATCTCCTCGATTGCAGGATGGATGTCTAACCGCACCAGTATAAAGCATCAAAGCAACCTCCGCACAAAGGGCACCGACCCAGTCATTGGGGACAGACTTAAATGATCAGTCTTTGGGCAACCTGTCGGCGCCTAGGTAAGGCTGATCATTTAAGTCTGTCCCCAATGAGTAGGTGCGGAAAGGGTGTGAATGTTTGATTTACGCGCTATGATGTGCCCTTGCATAGAGAGCCCGGCGGAATGGTAACGGTCGCCGGGACACGTTTTTGAAAGGACAATCATGTCAGAAGAACTTCGTTCCATCCCGCCCCAACACGGGTCCTTTGTTTTTACGTCGGAGTCGGTGACCGAAGGTCATCCCGATAAGATCGCTGACCAGATCAGCGACGCCGTCCTCGACGCAATCCTCGCCAAAGAAATAGAGCTCCAGGAGCAGGGCTACATCGCCCCCAACGGCGTGCCTGCCAACGTTGAGAACGTCCGTTGCGCCTGCGAGACCCTCGTGACCACCGGCACTGTCATCGTCGCCGGCGAGATTCGCACCCAGGCCTACGTCGACGTACAGGAAATCGCCCGCGGTGTTATCCGCCGCATTGGCTACAACCGTGCCAAGTTCGGTTTTGACTGCGATACCTGCGGCGTTATGAGCCTCATCCACGAGCAGTCGCCCGATATCGCCCAGGGCGTCGACGAGTCCTTCGAGACCCAGACCGGCGCCACCACCGACCCGATCGACCTGATCGGCGCCGGCGACCAGGGCATGATGTTTGGCTATGCCTCCAACGAGACCAAGACCCTCATGCCCATGCCGCACTACCTGGCGAGCCGCCTGGCCGAGCGCCTGGCCGCCGTGCGCCACGACGGTACCCTGCCCTACCTGCGCCCCGACGGCAAGACCCAGGTCACGGTGCGCTACGAGGACAGCAAGCCCGTCGAGGTCACGACCATCGTCATCTCCACGCAGCACGCCGCCGAAATTGAGGACATGGGCAAGATCAAGAACGACCTCATCGAGCACGTCATCGCCCCCGTCATGGCTGCCGAGAACATGCCGTGGGACAACGCCGACATCTATGTGAACCCCACCGGTCGCTTTGTCGTGGGCGGCCCCATGGGCGACACGGGCCTCACCGGCCGTAAGATCATCGTCGACACCTATGGCGGCTACGGCCGTCACGGCGGCGGTGCCTTTAGCGGCAAGGACTGCACCAAGGTCGACCGCTCCGCCGCATACGCCGCGCGCTGGGTCGCCAAGAACGTGGTGGCCGCGGGCCTGGCCGACCGCTGCGAGGTCGAGCTGGCCTACGCTATCGGCGTGTCCAAGCCGCTGTCTATCATGGTCGACACCTTCGGAACCGCGCATGTTGCCGAGGACAAGATCGTCGAAGCCGTCGAGAAAACCTTCGACCTGCGCCCGGGCGCGATCATCCGCGATCTGGACCTGCGTCGACCGATCTACGAGAAGACGGCAGCCTACGGCCACTTCGGCCGCGAAGACGCCGACTTCACCTGGGAGAAGACCGACCGAGTCGAAGAACTCAAAGCAGCCTGCGGCCTGTAAGCTAACGAGAAAAGCCACAGCCAAATAACAACGCACCAAAAGAAGTACCGCCCCCAAGCGGTACTTCTTTTTTTAAACGGTGGTGAAGATGTTTCGATATGCAAGGTAAGACACGTCCCTAGCTAATGAATTTTGCCATCTAGCAACTCCAACCATGTATCCTTAGTCCCGAGGGGCGGGGCATAAGGTCGATCGCGAGTTCCGCACGAGCCGGAGAGCACTTAATGTGCTCTCCGTGCGAGCAGGATTGTCCGAGCAGGCGACCTTATGCCCCGCCCCTCGGGACGACGAGATATAGAAGGAGCAGCCATGGCAGGCAAGCCGCAAACACTAGCTACGACCTCGGCATTCGAGATCTTGGGGCCCGTCATGGTCGGCCCCAGCTCATCGCACACCGCCGGCGCCCTGCGGTGCGCCCAGGTTGCCGCCAGCCTGCTGGAAGGCCGCATTACCAAAGTCACCTTTGGCCTGTGGAACTCCTTCGCCCACACCTACCGTGGCCACGGCACCGACCGCGCGCTTGTCGCGGGCATCCTGGGCCTCGACACCGATGACGAGAATATCAAGCAGGCCTTCGACCTCGCACGCAAGCAAGGCCTCGAATATCACTTTGACATTAAGGGCGACGACGCCTCCATCCACCCCAACACCGTCGATATCGAGATGTTCGACGACAGGGGTGCCACGGCACAGGTCCGCGGCGAGAGCCTAGGCGGCGGCAAGATGCGCATCAGCCGCATCAACGGTGTCGGCGTCGACATCTCGGGCATGTATTCCACGCTCTTCGTGGCGCACCAGGATGTTCCCGGCGTGCTCGCCGCACTCACGAATCTGCTCGCCTACGCGCATGTAAACATCGCGTTTTGCCGCACCTACCGCACCGAGGTGGGCGGCCAGGCCTACTCCGTCTTTGAGACCGACGGCGCCCCCGACGATACCGTCGTCCCCCTGCTGCGAAAACTCGACAACGTCGACTACGCCACCTTCATTGAGCTTCCCGGTTCGGCATCATCGCTCTCCCCCGGCGTCTCGGCCAAGGAGATCTTCGACGACGGCGAACAGCTACTCGACGCCTGCGAGGAGCTGGGACTCAGCATCGGCGCCGTCATGGCCGTGCGCGAAGCGCGTCTGACCGGCGAGGAGCACGCCGTCGCCGCGATGCGCCGCGTGCTCGACGTTATGCGCGAGGAGACCACGGCCCCCATCGCCAATCCGCAGCGCTCGCTCGGCGGGCTCATTGGCGGCGAGGCCAAACTCGTCGATGCCACCGGCCGCAACGATTTGAGCACAAACCTGATGGGCACCGTTCAGACCGATGCCGTGGCCCGCGCGATGGCCGTGCTCGAGCGCTCCGCCACTATGGGCGTGATCGTCGCCGCCCCCACGGCAGGCTCCGCGGGCGTCGTGCCCGGCTGCGTTCTGGCGCTAGCCGAGCACCTTCAGCTCGATGACGAGCAGGTCATGGACGCCCTCTACTGTGCTGCCGCCATCGGCCTCAACCTCACCACGAGCGCATGCGTCGCCGGCGCCGAGGGCGGCTGCCAGGCCGAGGTGGGAAGTGCCGCCGCCATGGCCGCCGCCGCGCTGGTGCAGATGCTCGGCGGCACCCCCGAGCAGGCACTCGACGCCAGTTCCATCGCGCTGAGCAACCTGCTGGGCCTCGTTTGCGACCCCGTGGGCGGACTGGTCGAGGTGCCGTGCCAAAACCGCAATGCCATCGGCGTGGCCGCGGCCTTCAGCTCGGCCCAGCTCGCGCTCGCCGGCATCAAGAGCCTGGTGCCGTTTGACCAGATGGCGCATGTGATGCTCTCGGTGGGCCACGCCCTGCCGGCAACCCTGCGCGAGACGGCCAAGGGTGGCATCGCTCAAGCCCCGGCCGCACTTTCTGCCTGCGCCAAATGCGGCATATGCGGATAGGCAGACTTCTCCAAACTGATACTGTTTCCGCACCACAAACAACAGGCTAATCGCTATAATGCAAGCCCAGTTAAAACACGATGAGCCGCAAGTCGAAACTCGAAGGAAATATAAACGATGTCGCAAATCGACCGCAGCAACATGATTCCCGATCCGCAACAGCCCAGTAGGCATACTGGCGGCGTCCAATCGCCGCGCCCCATCGCGCCGGCTCACAGCCAACAACACGGCCCGGCCAATGCCTCTCAGCGCCCGAATCAGCGTCAATACCAGCCGCATCAACAATATCAGCAGCGTTCCGCACAAGGTGCCGCTCCCAAGCAGGGCCCTTCGCACGCTCGCGCGGCAAACAATCGCGGGCCCGCGGACAAGCGCACCAACAAAAGCAGCAAGTCGGGCGGGAAGACGGCCCTCTTTGTCGTCCTCGGCCTCGTCGCGATCGTCTACATCGTAGGCGTCGTGGCGTTCTCGCAGGTCGCTTACCCCAACACTACCATCGCCGGCGTCGACATCTCGCTCTCTAACGCATCTTCGGCAGCCACCAAGGTCAACTCGGCATGGAAGCACTACAAGCTCACCGTGTCGGGCGATGACTTTAGCTGGACCTACCAGCCCGAGTCCGACGAGCCCATCGTCGATGGTGAAGAAGCTGCCCACGAGATTATCAGCAAAAACGAGCCGCTGCTGTGGCCATCGCGCCTCATCGCGTCGCTCGGCGGCAAAACCGTTAGCGACACCAAGAACGGCTCGGTCGACTTGGACCAGGACGTCGACCTGTCCATGCTCTCCGATGCCTTTGACCAAAAGCAGTTTGAGGAGGACCTGGGCAGCGCCATCGACGATTTCAACGAGGGCCGCTCGGGCACCTTCGAGGCCACCAGCTCCTATGACGAGAAGGCCGGCAAGTTCACCGTTCAGAAGGCCCGTTCCAACGAGAAGATCAACCGCGAGCATGTCATCAAATATGCCGAGATCGAGCTCGCGTCGCTCGCCGAGAACGTCGATATCACCAAGATCGGAAACGACGCCTACGAACCGCTCAACGGCACCCTCACCAACGACCAGATTCAGGCTGCATGCGATGCCGCCAACAACTTCCTGGGCGTCAACGTGACCCTTAAGCTCAACGGCAATGATGCCGGTAAAGTGGACGGCAGCTCGGTGCTGCAGTGGATCAGCTTTGCCGATCCGGCCAACCCTACGCTCGATACGTCGCAGATCGGCAGCTGGGCCGCCGAACTCGCTAACGGCTTTAACACCGTGGGATCCACCCGCTGGTGGACACGCGCCGACGGCAAGGAGTGCGCTGTCGAGGGCGGCGATTTTGGCTGGTCCATCGACAGCGACACGCTCGCCAAGCAGGTCGAGGACGCTATCAATAACAAGCAGACCGGCGATATCGAGATTTCGTACTCCAAGAAGGCCGACTCGTTTACCGCCAAGGGCGAGCCCGATTGGAAGGCCTATATCGACGTCGACCTGTCCGAGCAGCACGCGCGCTACTACGACGAGAACGGCAATATCGTGTGGGAGGCCAACTTTATTTCCGGCAAACCGGGCGAAGACGCCACCCCGGAGGGCGTGTGGCAGATCAACAGCAACGACGGCGCAAGCAAGCTCATCGGTGCTAAAGACCCCGAGACCGGAAAGCCCAAATACGAGAGCCCGGTCAGCTATTGGATGCCGTTCGAGGGCAATATGATCGGTTTCCACGACGCCACCTGGCAAAACGACAAGAGCTTCGACAATGCCGAGTCCTATAAGTGGTGCGGAAGCCACGGCTGCATCAACCTGCGCCTGGCCGATGCCAAGGCGCTCCACGACTGCATCAGCGTCGGCCTGTGTGTGGTCGTGCACTCGTAGGGAAACACGCCTTCACACAACGGGGAACTGACGCTTCAATCTAACAGTTCCGAAAGATACCGCTATATGCGCCCGGCCATCGCGACGGGCGCATATACTTATCAAGAAACTTTCTATAAAGGAGACGCCATGTCGAATGTCCCCACCATTACCCCGGGACCGAATGATGCCGAGCGAACGCCCGAGGGTGCCACCGAAACGCTTCCCCTCATAACAAACGTGCACGCCGGACAGCAAAACGGCAGCACAAGCGATACAACAGAGATTTCTGACGAAGAGGCCTACGCCAAACTCAAAGCGAAGCGTGCCGAGCGTCGGCGCAAAAAGCTCATCCGGCGCGGCATTGCGGCAGGAGTCGTGGCCGCCATTGTGCTCATCGCCGTTGTCGTGACCTTAGTCATCAACGCACGGCCCGCAGGTACCAACGGGCCGGTGACCGACATGGTCACCGAGGGCACGTTTACGACCACCGTCGAGGCTAAAGGCCAGCTCAAGCCCATCTCGGCTTCGGTGGTCTCCCCTTCTGTCGACGGAACGGTGGCATCGATCAACGTGCAAGCCGGCCAGTCCGTCAACGAGGGCGACGTGCTCATGACCATTAAAAACGACGAGCTCGATCGCAACGTTGCCGAGGCACAGCGCGCGGTGACAGCGGCACAGGAAGACCTCGCCAACGCGAAGAAAGCCGCAGCTGCCGCGCAGGCCGCCCCAACGACGGATGTCGATGGAGCTTCCGCAGCGACTGGCGTCTCCGCCGCATCAGCGGACACGAACGCCGTATCGGCCGCGCAGCGCAGCCTCGCATCGGCCCAGGCAAACCTCGATCAGGCTAACGCCAAGGCCGCCAGCCGTACGGTCACGGCCCCGAGCTCGGGCAACATCGTGGAGCTCAACGCCAAGGTGGGCGCCACGGTAACAGGAGGCATGATCATGGGCGAAGGCGACACGAGCGGCGGCAAACAGTGCATGCAAATCGCCGACCTGTCCAAGATGAAGGTGACGGTTCAGGTGGGCGAAAAGGATATCGCCAAAATTGCCGTGGGCCAAAGCGCCAACGTGACCTATCCCGCGTTTCCCGATATCGTGAGCCAAGGCACCGTCACGGCTATCGCCTCGGTGGCAAACTCCGACTCTTCCTCCGGGAGCGGCGGCAGCGTGACCTTTAACGTCGACATCCTCATCGAAGCACCCGACAGTCGCCTTAAGCCGGGTATGACTGCCGAGGTCTCGGTGGTGACCGAGAAGCTCGACGACGTGGTGATGGTGCCGACCATGGCGCTGATGACCGAAGATGGCGAGCACTATTACGTCAATCTGGCCACCGATTCGGAAGGCAAAAAGACGCGCCGCGTGAAGGTGACCGTCGTGACGCAAAACGACAACGAGGCTGTAGTCGGCAAGACCCAGGTCACGCGCGACGACCAGGGCAACGAGATCAACCCAGACGTCCCGGTTACCAAGCTACGCGACGGCGACACCATCGTGACGGATACCGGCACAGGCATGACGGCAGACGGCGGCGACAACATGCCTGCCGACGAGGGCAAGTAATGCGTCCCGTCATCGACATCCGCAACGTGCACCGCATCTTTGAGAGCGAGGCCGGTTGCGCCCACATCCTGCATAACGTAAGCCTGGCAGTAGATCCCGGTGAGTTCGTCGCCATCACCGGCCCCTCGGGCTCGGGCAAGTCGACGCTCATGAACATCCTGGGCTGCCTGGACAAACCGACGGCGGGCGATTACTTCCTGCAAGGGCTCAACGTCGCCGAGCTCGACGATGATGAGCTCACCGAGGTGCGCGCGCTGAGCATCGGCTTTGTCTTTCAAAGCTTTAATCTGCTGCCGCGCCTGACGGTGATCGAAAACGTCATGCTGCCGCTGTCCTACACCAACGTGCCGCGGGCTCAGCGTGAGATGCGCGCCGTCCATGCGCTGCAAGCCGTCACGCTGCCGGTCGACCATTGGGACCATCGCATCTCCGAGCTCTCGGGCGGACAGATGCAGCGCGTCGCCATCGCGCGCGCCCTCGTCAACGACCCGCCCATCATCTTGGCCGATGAACCGACGGGAAACCTGGACTCCGCCACCGGAGCGCTCGTGATGGAGACCTTCCACAAGCTCCAGGAGCGCGGCAAGACCATCGTTCTCATTACGCACGACCCCGGCATTGCTGCCGAGGCCGACCGCGCCGTGACCATTCGCGATGGTCGAATCCATGACGGTGCATATATCGCGCATACACCGAATACGCTACGCGGGGCCGTCAACAATCTGCCCGTGATTTCTACAACCACCAATCAGCCGAAAGGAGCGAAGGCATGAGTACCCGCGATCTTGTCCAAGAAGCCCTTCACTCGCTCGAGGCCAACAAGGGACGCAGCCTGCTCACCATCCTGGGCATCGTCATTGGAATCGCGTCGGTCATAGCCATGACCTCGCTTATCGGAGGCATCCAAAACAGCCTAGTCAACAGCCTGGGTCTTAACGCCGCCCGCATGGTGCAGATCTATTCGTCCCAAGAGCTCACCGAGTCGGACGTCGAGAAGCTTCGCAAGATGGTGCCGCAAATTGAGCAGATCGGCATCGTCGACAGCGCCTATTCCGAGTACAGAGTTGGAGATAAAAGCTATACCGTCATGGCCCAGGGTGTCGATAGCGACATGCTCGACGCCGTGGGCGCCAGTAAGATCGTCGCCGGTCGCACCTATAGCGACATCGAGTCCAAATCCGGCGCGCGCGTGGCGCTCATCGGCCGCGGCGGCGCCGATCAACTTTACGGCAACGAACAGGACGCGATCGGCAAGACCATCAAGGTCTCGAGCGGAGACGTGCAGGTCATTGGCGTCATCGACGGCGGCAACGACTCCATGGGCTCGCTGAGCCTGTTCATGCCCCGAGCAACGATATCCGAGCTCTACGGCGATGACAATCCGTCGTTTCCCAGTGTGACGGCGCTCGCCGCCGAGGGCACGGACATGGATGAGCTCTGCAAGACGATCGAGTCCAAGGTGCGCAACATGAAGGGCATCTCTGAGGACGACGAGTACGAAAGCGTGACGGCAAGCTCCATGAAAAGCGCTATCGATGCCCTCAACTCCTTTATGGACGCCTTCTCGCTCATCATGGGCGCTGTTGCGGGCATCTCACTTTTAGTGGGCGGCATCGGCATCATGAACATGATGCTCACCAATGTGACCGAGCGTATCCGCGAGATCGGTATTCGTCGAGCCTTGGGCGCCAGCCGTCGCGATATCACCGCACAGTTTTTGGCCGAGTCTTCGGCGCTGTGCATCACCGGTGGTCTGTTGGGTGTTTTGATTGGCTACCTGCTTGCCTGGGGTCTAGCGATGTTCGCCGCGGGTTCCGGCGTGCTTGGAGAGCTCGGTGCCAGCGGTACCATTACGCCGAGCTTTTCCCTTACGACGGTGTTGCTCGCCTTTGCGGTTTCAGTCGGCATCGGCGTAATCTTTGGCTTCTACCCCGCTCGACGCGCTGCAAAGCTCGACCCGGTGGAGTGCCTACGCTACCAGTAAGCCACCACCGACAAGTTACGGTGATTTAGGGACTGAGTATGCTATCTAGCAGCAAAAACAGACACTATTTCACCGCAACTTATTGAAGGGCTGTTTGCGCCAGTTCCGGGCGTCCTCGAGCTATTGGTGGATGACGGGCTTGTACGGGTCGAGCTTGCTCGAGGCGATCCTCCTCGCAGGCGCGGCGAGCGCCTAGCGCGCGAACTCCCGTAAGAGCGCATCTTCCACTTCCCGAAGCGAAAGGGCCCCGCCTCCCTCGGCGGGACGGGTGACCACGATACAGCGCGCTCCCACGGCGCGCGCTGCGGCGAGCTTCTCGGCCGTGCCGCCTACGGTTCCCGAGTCCTTGGTCACAAGCCACTGGGCGCCCACCTGCCGAAGCATCGCCTCGTTGAGCTCGCGGGTGAAGGGCCCCTGCATGCCGATGACGTGCGACGGCGAAAACCCCGCGTCGATGCACTTCGTTATAGCACCGGGCAGCGGGAGCACACGCACGAAGAAGCGCTCCGCGAAATCGGCGACGCGCGTGTAGGGAGCAAGCTCCTTGCTCCCCGTCGTGAGAAGAACGCGACCCGGGTTCTCGGAGAGAAAGCGCGCCGCGCAGGCGATCGACGCGACCGGCACGACGCCTTTGGGCAGCGCCTCGACCGGGCGCGCAAGGCGCAGGCATCGTGCACCCACGGCGAGCGAAGCGACCCGGATGTTGTCGCTTGCGAGCGTAGCGAAGGGGTGCGTGGCGTCGACGACGATACGCGCGCCGGAAAGCTCGCGCTCCATGTCGGCATCGTCGAGCCTGCCCGCATGCACCTCGATGCCCGGAAGCTCACCCAAAAGCTCGCCTCCGTACTCGGTTGCCGCGTAGGCACGGGCGGGGATGCCCGCCCCGCTCGCCCATTCACACAGAAGGCGGCCCTCGGTGGTGCCGGCGAAGATGCGCAGCGCCGGCACGGATGCAGGGGCCGTCACTTCGCGCCACCCGTGCGCGTGATCTGGTAGAGCAGCGCGTTCATAATGGCGGCCGCCACGGTCGAGCCGCCCTTGCGACCCCTCGCGACTATGGCCGGCACGCGTCGCGCGAGTAGCTCCTCTTTCGCCTCGACCACGTTCACAAACCCGACCGGCACCCCAACGACGAGCGCGGGCGCGATCTTCCCCGCGTCCATGAGCTCGGCGAGGCGCAGAAGTGCTGTAGGAGCGTTGCCGACGGCCACGATGAGCGGACCCTCGATGCGGCAAGCTTTGTCCATGCTCGCAACGGCGCGAGTCGTGCCCGCGGCGCGCGCAGCCGCGGCGACATCAGGGTCGGCCATGTAGCACACGGCCTTGCAGCCGAGCTTCGCGAGCGCGGGCTTGCTTATGCCTGCGAGCGCCATGTTCGTGTCGGTGAGCACCGTGGCCCCTGCGCGCAGTGCGTCGAGCGCACAGTGCGCGGCGTCATGGGTGAACACGAGCGAATCGGCGTACGAGAAGTCGGCAGTGGTGTGGATGACGCGCTTCACGACGGGCTCTTCGAGCGGCGGGAACGTGCGGCCGCCGAGCTCTTTGGTGATGATCTCGAAGCTGCGCCGCTCGATGTCGCCGGGCGCCATCTCCTTGGAATCCATCTAGTACTCCACTCCTTCCCTTGCACATATCCCCTGCTCGTAGGGATGTTTCTCGCACCGCATCTCGGTTATGTAGTCGGCCTTCTCCACGATCTTGCGGGAAGGCGCGCGCCCGGTGAGCGCTACTTCGACGCCGCGCGCGGACATATCGAGCGCGCGGTCCACGAGCGCCTCGTCGACAAGCCCCTTCGAAAGCGCGTCGAGCGCCTCGTCGAGCACGAGCAGTCCCTCTTGCGCGCCCTCGAGCTCGGCGAGCGCGGAAGCGAGGTTCCCATCGTGCAGCTCGCACGTCGCGGCAAGTTCTTCCGACGTCATCGACCAGGTAAACTTGTCTGACGCCTTCCCCGCGAACACGGGCACGCCAAAATGCTCGGCGAGCAGGCGCACCTCCCCGCTTTCGCCGTCTTTCAGGAACTGCACGACGACGACGCGGCGGCCTGCAGCGAGCATGCGAAGGGCGAGGCCCATCGCCGCCGTGGTCTTGCCTTTGCCGTCGCCATGATACACGTGGATCATACGCCCTCCTCGATAATGCGGTAGACATACTCCATGTCGAGCGCCTCGCGCACGACGTCGGCCAGGCGGTCGAACTCGCGCGCACGGTGATCGGCCGCGGACGCCGCGCCCGCAACACCCACGACGCTCTCGGGCAGGCCGCGCATGCGCGCAAGCGAGCGCGCGAGGGCGAGCGCCACCCCCGGTTCGTCGAACAGGCCGTGGAGATAGGTTCCGAACACGTTTCCGCAGGCCGCGCCTTCTGGTTTGCCGCCAATCGTGCCCGCAGGGGCGCAGGAGACGGTCGTTTCGCCGTCGTGAATCTCGTACCCGCGCGCCGTCATGCCGTTCCACACCGAGAACGCGCCTTGGGCGCCCGTGATGCGCAGTGTCGACTGGGCGAGGCGCTTTTCCTCCTTGAACACCGTACTTGCAGGGATGAGCCCGAGCCCGCGCGCGGTGCCAGCGCCTTCCCTGCCGTGCGGGTCGGAAAGCTCGTCTCCCAAAAGCTGGTAGCCTCCGCATATGCCGAGCACCGGCGTGCCCGCGCCCGAAAGCGCGCGTACACAGGCTCCGATGCCGCTAGCCGCAAGCCAGCGCGCGTCGTCGAGCGTAGTCTTCGAGCCGGGAAGCACCACCAGGTCGGGTCGGCCCAGATCGGTCGTCGAGGAAACGTAGCGCACGCCCACGCCGGGCACGCGCGAAAGCGGGTCGAAGTCGGTAAAGTTCGACAGATGCGGAAGACGCACGACGGCAACGTCGATGACGCCGCGCGCCTCGCGGGCAGATAGGCGCGGCGCGAGCGAGTCCTCGTCGTCCAGGTCGAGCGTAAGATACGGCACGACACCCACGACGGGAACTCCGCACATCTTCTCGAGCGGGGCCAAACCCGGGCGCAGGATTTCCACATCGCCGCGGAACTTGTTCACCACAAGCCCCCGCAAAAGCGCGCGGTCCTCGGGCGCAAGAAGCGCGACCGTGCCGTAGAGCTGGGCAAATACCCCGCCCGGGTCGATGTCGCCCGCAAGCAGCACGGGGGAGGACACGGCGCGCGCGAGCCCCATGTTGACGATGTCGTTTTCGGCAAGGTTGATTTCGGCGGGGCTGCCGGCGCCCTCGATGACGATGACGTCGTTTTCCTCCGCGAGCGAATCGAACGCCTCCAAAATCTGCGGCATGAGCGCCTTCTTTCGCGCGAAGTAGTCCCTCGCAGCGAAGGCTCCCTGCGCCTTGCCGGCCACGATGAGCTGGCTTCGGTGGCCGCTTTCGGGCTTGAGCAGGATGGGGTTCATGCGCACGTCGGGCGCGATGCCGCACGCCTCGGCCTGCATGATCTGGGCGCGCCCCATCTCGAGCCCGTCGGCCGTGACACCGCTGTTGAGTGCCATGTTCTGGCTCTTGAAGGGAGTCACGCGCAGGCCGTCCTGCGAAAGTACGCGGCACAGCCCAGCCGCAAGCAGGCTCTTCCCCGCGTTCGACATGGTGCCCTGGATCATGATGGGCTTGGCCCTACCCACGGGTATCGACCTCCTTCGCCGAGCCTCGGCCATCCGCGCCCGCCATAGCGCCGCTGAAAGAAGCGCCGCCCCGTTCGTCGGGTTCGCCTTCGCCCGATGCGTCTTCCGCCCGAAGCGCACGGCCGAACGCCATCGCAAGCCGGGCATTCTCCTTGCGCGTGCGCACCGCGACGCGGCACCAGAAACGGGACAGCACCGAAAACGAGTCGCACGTGCGGACCAAAACCCCCTGTTTATACAGGCGCTCGGGGATGTCTTTCGCCGGCGTGCGGACTAAAAGGAAGTTCGCATCCGACGGCACGACGGAAAGCCCGAGCGAGGAGAGCTCGTGGGAAAGCCACGCTCGCTCGCCCGCCAATACATCGCGCGTGCGCGAGACGTATTCGACGTCTTCCAGGGCGGCGATGCCCGCGGCCTCGGCGACCGAGGAGACGGGCCACGCCTGCCCCGCCCGGCGAATCCCCTCGATGAGTTGGGCGTTTCCGCTGATCAGATATCCCAACCGCAACCCCGCCATTCCGTAGAGCTTGGTGAACGCGGAGAGCACGGCCACATGGCGCGAACACGCGGCGCGTGCGGCCACGCTCCTTTCGCGGGCGTCGGGCGCAAATCCGAGGAAGCACTCGTCCACGACGAGCAGCGCGCCCACCTGCTCGCAGCGGCAAGCCGCGGCATCGATCACGCTGGGGTCGACGAGGCGCCCCGTCGGGTTGTTCGGATTGCAGAGGTACGCCACGTCTCCCGGCCCCTCGATCGCGCGGGCGAAGGAGGCGGGCACGTCGAAGTCGTCCGCTTCAGAGAGCGGGAACTCCTGCACGCATGCGCCGTAGTACGATGCCGCCTCAGCATATTCAGAGAACGTCGGCGCGCACACGACGATGCGTTTCGGGCGCACCGCCGCGGCGAGCCGCCAGATGATGTCGGACGCGCCCGCGCCGCAGACGATAGTGTCTTCGGGAATGCCCTGGGCACGCGCCAGGGCGCGAACGAGGGCGAGGCTTTCCCTATCGGGGTAGGCGTCGATTCGAGAAAGCGCCTTGCAAGCTGCGGCGACGGCGCGCGGCGAGGGGCCTGCCGGATTCACGTTCACCGAGAAGTCAACGAGGTCGGAGGCGCCCCCTTCGCAAGCGATGCCGAGCGATTGCGCGCTGCCCCCATGCGTACGGGCGCGCAGGATTCCCCCGGCAGCCCGGGGCGCGGCGTGGTCTTCCCTCATGCCATCGCCCCCACGGCGAGCACGACCGCCGCGCGCGCGGCGCCGAAGACGACGAGCGCGCATACGGACGCGGCGAGCATGAGCCTTGTCGCCCGTGCGATGTCGCCCCACTCGATTTCACGGGACGCGTCGCCTATCGTCGGTTTCTCAACGAGCTTGCCGAAATACACCGCGGGTCCTGCCAGGCGCAGCCCGAGCGCGCCCGCGCACGCCGACTCGGTCTGCGCCGCGTTCGGGCTCGCATGGCGACGCCTGTCGCGGCGCCAAATGCGCGCCGCCCCGCGCGCGTCGAGCCCGACGATCGGGCACACGGCGATCATGAGCAGGGCCGATAAGCGCGAGGGAATCCAGTTCACCGCATCGTCGAGGCGCGCCGAGGCGCAGCCGAAGTCGATGTAGCGCTCGTTTTTGTAGCCCACCATGCTGTCGAGCGTGTTCACCGCCTTGTACGCCATGCCCAAGGGCGCACCCCCGATCATAAGGTAGAAAAGCGGCGCGATGACACCGTCGCTCGCGTTCTCCGCCACCGTTTCCACGGCGGCGCGCGCGACGCCCTGCTCGTCGAGAACAGACGTGTCACGTCCCACGATGAGCCCGACGGCTTCGCGCGCCGCGACAAGGCCGCCCTTCGAGAACGCGCGGGCAACGGCCAGGCTCTGGCGGCGCAGCTCGCATGCCGCGAGAATCTGATAGCTCGCCCATGCCTCGGCCACGAAGCGCAAGCCGGAGTGAACCATGCCGCAAACATGCAGGATTCCCCAGGTCAAAAGCCCACACGTAAGCGGAAGCGCCACGGCGAGCACAAGCCCTGCGGCGCGCGTGCCCGCGGACGTTTGCGGGAATGCGCCCCGCAGGCGGCCTTCGGCCCACGTGATCGCGCGCCCCATGGCGACGACGGGATGGGGAAGCCAGCGCGGGTCGCCGAAGGCAAGGTCGGCCGCAAACCCGGCGGCAACGGCAAGAATCGTCATCACCGGGCATCGCCCCCCGAAGCGGGGCGAACGTCGCGAAGGCAGCGCCCATCCCAGGTGGCGGCCCATGTGCCGCCCGGCTCGGTATGCACGTCGAAGTATCCCATTTTCGGGACAGCTAGCTCGGAGAGCAGCGCTTTCACGGTACCCGCGTGAACGACGAAGACGGCGCGCCCACTCCCCTGGGCGCGCTCCGATTTGCACGCCTCCCGAAACGCCGCGACGACGCGGCGGGTGAAATCGCTCTTGCCCTCGCCATGCGGGCAGCGCGTCTCGCACCAGGAGTCTACCCAGGCGCGGTAGCGCGCATCCTCTTTAAGCTCGGCGGCGCTTCGCCCCTCGAAGTCGCCGAAATCCATTTCGCGCAGACCGGGGCACGCCATAAGCTCCGCGTTCGGGAAGAGGATGCGCGCCGTCTGGTCGGTGCGGGCCATGCCGCTCGTGATAACACAGAACACGTCACAATAGCACGCGAGGTCGCGCAATGCGCACTCGCCCGCGCTCGACAGGGGCTCGTCGGTGCCCGCCCCGCTGTAGCGATGGTCTTCCGTGCCCGCCGTGGCACCATGGCGCACGAAGACGACTTCCAAAGGCGCGCCCGCGCCCTGCGTCCCTCGAGGCGCATCGGCAAGGTTTCCTTTGATGACCTGGGGTATCCCGCACGTCATGCGCACGACGACGTCTGCGCGCGCAGCGAGCGCGCATCCCAGGCGCCCCGCGCGCTCGCGCCATTGGGCGTCTTCCGCACGCATAGGGACGACCCCCGAGCCGACCAAGGACAAAATCACTACGTCGAAGCCGATCAGCCGCTCGAGCGCCCGGTCAGCGTCGAGCGCGCGTACGAGTTCCTCAGCACGGTAAGCGACACGGCCGGCAAAAGCCGCGGGCACGCCGCCCTCCGCAAACTGCGCCGCGTCGACGAAATCGTCCGCCGCGAACCCGAGCTTTTCGCGTACGAAGGTCCTCTTCCCCGAATGCGCGCCACCTACCACGAGCATCATAGGAGCATGCCCCCCGCCACCAGCATGGCAAGCATCGCGAGCTCGGCCCATTGCAGAAACCATCCGGCCAAATCCCCCGTCACCCCGCCGAAGCGGGACATGGCAACATGGCGGTACCACGCGAGCGCCAAAAGCCCCGCCACCGCCATAAGGGCGCCGACGGCCTGAGCGCACGCGACCATCCCTGCAGCCGAAGCCGCAGCGAAAGCGCAAAGCGGCACGACGATCGCCGCGCGCTTCTTAGCAGGCGAGAGCCCCGCGGCCATGCCGTCCGCACGCGCGGCAGGCCAGCATTCAACGGCGAGCCCCGAAAGTGAGCGGGAGAACACGAGCGAGCACAGAAGCGCGAGGAACGCCCCCGCCGTAAGCGGCAGTGCGGCGAACAGGGAAAACTGCAGAATAAGGTACACAACAACACCGATGACCCCGAAGGCGCCCGCCCGCGGGTCGTGCATGATCTCGAGCTTTCGCTCGCGCGGGGCCCAACTTGCAAGCGCATCGGAGGTGTCGCAGAGCCCGTCTAGGTGGATGCCTCCCGTCACCGCCACAGGCAGCGCCACGAGCACGGCCGCGACCATCGTCGCGGGCACGCCAAGCAGGTTCGCCACGTGCCCCCACGCCGTCATGAGGAACCCTTCCGCAAGGCCCACCAGGGGAAACGCGGCAAGCGCATGGGTTGACCCGAAATCGGTCCAGGCCGATTTCGGGACGGGGATGCGCGAGAACGTTCCGAACGCCGCGCCGATTGCCTCTGCTATCTTCACCTTGTAGGTCCTTCACCTTTCATCCACACGGGAATCCCGCATACCACTTCGACTGCGCGGTCGGCCAGCGCCGCCACGCCCGCGTTCACGCGCGCGAGCGCGCGCCTCCATGCCTCGGTCCCCTCATCGTAGCGCATCCCATCGGCGAACACGTCGACGGTGACCACCACCGTATACGCAGCGGCCTGAGCGAGCCGTTCGATGCCTCCGAGCACCTCACGCGCCGCAGCGTCGGGGTCACGTGGGGACAAGCCGCCTTCCGCGAAAAGCTCGTTCGCAACCAGGTTGCCCACGTCCTCCAAAAGAAGCGTGCAGCCGCGCGGAAGCCCGGGCACTGCGGCGCCCACGTCACGCGTGCGCTCGAGGGTGGAAAACCCCTTGCCCTCGCGCAGCGCCCGATGGCGCGCGATGCGGCGGGCGCCCTCTTCCCCGAAGGGCTCCATCGTTGCCAGGTACACGCGGGGGCCGTCGTGCCCGAGGCACAGGGACTCGGCGTAGGCGCTCTTGCCGCTCGCGGCGGCGCCGATGACGAGCGTCACCGTCATTTCCCGGCCTCGAAATGCTCGTAAGCAGCCATGCCAGTCGCCGTGAACGTCTTCCCATCCCGGTACACGCGCAGCGCCGAATCCAGAAGGGGGAGATACGCCATGGCGCCCGCGCCCTCGCCCAAGTGCATGCCTGCGTCGAGGGGCGCCTTTATGCCGAGCTCGCGAAGGAGCTCCCGGCTTGCGGGTTCGCTTGATGCGTGGGTGCCCACGAGGTAGCCCAAGGCGTTGGGGCACAGGCGCGCCGCGCACAGGGCCGCCGTGCAGGATATGACCCCGTCGAGGAGCGCCGGCGCCTTCGAGGCCGCGGCCCCCAGGTAGAAGCCGCACATCGCAGCGATGTCGAAGCCGCCCACCTTCGAGAGCACGTCGATCGGGTCGGCGGGATCGGGCGAGTTCGCGTCGATAGCGCGCTCGACCACGTCGCGCTTGCGCGCGAGCGAGGCGTCCGAGAGCCCCGCGCCGCGCCCGACAAGGCTCCGCGCGTCCGCCCGGATGAGCACTGCGGCCACCGCCGCCGAGGTGGTCGTGTTGCCGATGCCCATCTCGCCCGCGGCGAGAAGGCGCACGCCGGCGCGGGCAAGCCCGCACGCGACGGCGATTCCGACCTCGATCGCGCGCACGGCCCCATCACGAGACATAGCGGAGCCGTGAGCGATGTTGCCGCTCCCCCGCCGCACGTTCGCGCGCACCATGCGCGCGTCTTCTATGCCCCGGGCCATACCCACGTCGACGGGCACGACCTCGGCACCCGCGAACGCCGCCATGCGGCAGGCGCTCGCGGCCCCCTCGCACATGTTGCGCGCGACGGCTCGCGTCACGTCTTGCCCGCTTTGCGACACGCCTTCGGCAACGACCCCGTTGTCGGAGAAGAATACCGCGAGCGCACGGGGAAACTCGGCCACCTCGGCGCTCCCCTGAGCTGCGGCGATACACGCGACGGCGTCTTCAAAGTCGCCCAATCCCCCCAAGGGGTGCGCGATGGAGTCCCACGCGGCGTACGCGGCGGCGCGGGCGCACTCGTCTGCGGGCGCGATCCGGGAGAGCGCGGCTTCGAGCACGGCGCCCGGCGCCGACGAGAACGCGCGCTCGACTTCCTCGCGGATGCAGGCAAGCGCGGTTTCGGTTGCTTCAGCCATGCCGCCTCCTCTCTGCGAACGACGCTGCGGCAGACGCGAACGCGCGCGCAACGTCGGGGTTCGCAGGATAGTACACATGCGGGAAGCCCGCCACCAGGGACGGGGTGGTCGTCATGCACGGCCAGCCCTTGTCGCGCCGGGGCTTCTGCGCCCAAAAGTCGCCGCCCGGGCAGGTGGACTGCCAGTAGTGGAACTCGTGCGCGCGGATGCGTGTGCCGCGCGGCCCGTAGAGCCCGTCGCGTTGGGAAGTGAGCTCCACGTACCCGAAATGGGACAGCCTTCCCCCGTTCTCGCTTGCGCCCTCAAGGGCGCCCGCAACAGGCCAGCGCCACCCCTCGCTATCGGCGATTTCGCGCTGCAGGTACAGAAACCCACCGCATTCGGCGACCGTCGGCATGCCGGATTCCACCGCGCGCCGCACCGCCTCGCGCATCGACACGTTCTCGGAGAGCTGCCGCGCATGGAGCTCCGGGTAGCCGCCCCCCAGATAGAGGGCGCTTGTCCCCCGGGGCAACTCGCTATCACACAGGGGGCTGAAAAAGGCCAGCTCGCAACCCAGGTCCTCGAGCGCGCGCAGATTCTCCTCGTAATAGAACGAGAACGCCTCGTCACGCGCGACGGCGACGATGGGCCGCGCTCCCGCGATCGGCTCCAACCGGTAAGGTTCCTCGCGGATATCGGGTGCCGTCGCCGCTATTTCGAGCAAGAGGTCGACGTCGATGCTCTTTTCCACCAGCTCGGCCATCTTGTCGATGCGCGCGGAGAGCTGCTCGACCTCGTCGGCGGTCACAAGCCCCAGATGCCGGCTTTCGAGCGAGAACGCCTCGTCGGCGGGGATATTCCCCAAAACCGCGACGCACGTGTGCTTCTCGATCGCAGGCGCCGCGTAGGCGCAGGCAGCGGCGCTCGTCTTGTTCAGCACGACGCCGCGCACGTTCGCACAAGGCAGGAACTCGGCGATGCCGCGGATTACGGCGGCGAGCGATAAAGACGCCCCGCGCCCGTTCACCACTAAAACGACCGGCGTTTCCGTGTCGCGCGCAACCTGGTAGCTGCTCGCGTCGGCCACGCCGGGCGCCATGCCGTCGTAGAAGCCCATGACCCCCTCGAGCACCGCGACATCCGCGCCCGCGGCGCCGCGTGCGAGCAGGGCGCGCAGCGTCGGGGCGTCAGTGAAGAAGCCGTCTAAGTTGCCCGAGCGCGCACCCACGACGCGGCGGTGAAAGAGCGGGTCAATGTAGTCGGGGCCGCATTTGAAGGCCGCGCATGCAAGGCCGCGACGCGCGAGCGCGCGCAGAAGCGCGCACGTGACGACCGTCTTGCCGCTCCCGCTCGAGGGCGCAGCGACCATGAAGCGCGGGATGGACGTGCTCACCGGGCACCGCCTTCCCCACCTGCGTCGTTGCAGTTAGCAAGCGAGACCACCTCAACGGATGGTTTCCCCTCGGTAGAGGGGTCCTCCCCGACAGGCGACTCAGCAAGCGCGCCGACTTCGGCAAGCTCGTCGGCATCCGCGCCCGCACCACGCGCGCTGACGAGGAACACGGGGTTTTGCGCCTTCATAA
Source organism: Collinsella sp. OM06-18AC (assembly GCF_003438785.1). NCBI lineage: Bacteria > Bacillati > Actinomycetota > Coriobacteriia > Coriobacteriales > Coriobacteriaceae > Collinsella > Collinsella sp. OM06-18AC. The sequence continues at coordinate 119,236 of NZ_QSTX01000005.1, read as the reverse complement.
GATGGTGCGAGCCTACAGCCTCGGCACGGGCGGCCGACACCTGGCACGCCTCGAACCCCTTAAAGCGCGAACCCGAGAGGAGCGCGCACGCCTCGGTGAGCGTCTCAACGGTGACGCATGGCACGCACAGGCGAACCTGCGAGTTCTTCTCGAGCGCCGCCTCCACGATGGAGGGAAGCTCGCCCGCGCTCCCGCCGACGAACACGGCGTCGGGGACGGGCAGTTTCGCGAGCGCTTCGGGGGCGACACCGGGGACCGCATGCGCGTTGCCGCACCCGAATGCATCCGCGTTCTCTCGGATGAGCCGCACGCCGGCCGCGTTGCGCTCGACCGCCCATACCGACCCCGCTCGCGCGACGAGCGCCGCCTCGATCGAAACGCTCCCCGTGCCGGCGCCGACATCCCACACGGTGTCGGTCGCGGTAAGGCGCAGCTTCGCGAGCGCGACGGCGCGCACCTCCTGCTTGGTCATGGGAACGTCGCCGCGGATGAAGAGCTCGTCGGGAATGCCCGAGGAAGCGTACGGCCAGCGGGAGCTCGCGGCGCGGGATGCGCCCGCAGAGTCCGCCGCGAAAGAAGCCGCCGCGGGCGCAGACGCGCCGGCCGGCGCCTCGGAGGCTGCGCTAGAGCCCGCAGGCGAACCGGCGCAGCCTGCGAACTCGATAAGCATCACGTTCAAGTCGTCGAACGTCTGACCTGCGATTTCACTTGCGGTCGCGCAGGTGATGCGCTCGTCGGGGTACGACAGGCGCTCGGCCACCGTCACGCGCGCGTCCCCGAAGCCCGCCTGCACAAGCTCGCCCGAAAGACGCGAGGGGTCTTCCCCGCCCGACGTGGCGAGGAAGAGCTCACCTGCGCGCTCGGCCTCGGCCACGATGTCGCACGCCACGCCGTGAGCGCTCGCGAAGCGCCAATCCTGCCATGGACGCGCGAGGCGCGCGGCGAGATACGACGCTGAGCTTATGCCGGGAATGACGCGCACGTCCACCCGCGCGTCGCCGGAGAGCGCCTCCACCAGGCGGCGCGCGCCGCTGAACAGCCCCACATCGCCCGTCATCACGACCACGGCGCGCTGCCACGACGCCGCATCAGTGAGCGCGGCGACGATGTCCGCCGTCTTCACGAGCTCGCATCTCACCACGTCGGGCGGCACGTCGATGCCGACAAGCGCGCGATGAGCGCCGATGACCACGTCGGCGATGTCGATCGCGTCGAGCGCCGCACGCGAGAGCAAGTCGGGGTTTCCGGGCCCCGCCCCGATGATCGTTACCTTTCGCATGGAATCTCCCGATACCCGCGCGGCGTGACCATACGGCCGCCTACGCGCTTCGTGTCCGCGTTGCCGACGAACACGGTGGTGAACATGTCGGCGTCGAACTCCCCCAGCTCGGAGAGCCTGCACATGCCCGACTGCTGCCCCTCGCGCCCGATGTTGCGTACCCAGCCGCAGAGCGTGTCGGGGGCCTTCCATTCGAGCATAATCTTCGCCGCGCGCGAGAGCCTGTCGGCGCGCTTTCTGCTGCGCGGGTTGTACAAACAGATGCAGAAGTCGGCGCTCGCCACGGCAGCGAGCCTGCGCTCGATGACCTCCCACGGCGTGAGCAGGTCGGAGAGCGACACGACCGCGAAGTCGTGGGCAAGCGGGGCGCCGAGCACCGCCGACCCGCTCTGAGCCGCGGTGGCCCCGGCGATAACATCCACGTCTACATCGGGGTAGTCCTCAGCAAGCTCCAGCACGGGGCTCGCCATGCCGTACACGCCCGCGTCACCGCTGCACACGAGCGCCACGGCTTCTCCGCTCTGCGCGCGCGAAAGCGCCAGGCGGCACCGTTCGACCTCGTGCATCATCGGCGTCGCGAGATGCGCCGCGTCGGGCACGGCGGCGAGCGCGAGCTCCACGTATTTCGTGTACCCCACAACGATGTCGGCCGCCTCGAGCGCGCGCCGAGCCGCAATCGTCATGCCGTCGGGGCCGCCCGGGCCGATCCCCACCACGAAGAGCTTTCCCATCACCGCTCCTTAAACGAAAGTTCGATAGTTACCTTGGAAAACGCGACGGTCACGCCGCCGTGAGCGAGCTTCGGGAAGATAAGTTTGCCCCCGCCCGCGAGCGCCGCGCGCTCGCACACATTGTCGACCCCCACCGTCGCGCGCACGAAATCAGATGGCGAAACGCTGCCTTCGACCTGCGACAACTCCTCTGCGGAATACGTCGCAAGCGGGATATTGCGCGCGCGGCAGAAGGCGAGCAGACCCTCCTCGTGCGCCTTCACGTCGATCGTCGCCGCCTCGCGCACGGCCGAAGGCGAGATGCCCGCCTGCCCGCACGCGAGAAGAAACGCCTCCCCGATCGCTTCGGCGCACGCACCGCGACGGCACCCTATGCCCGCAACGATGCAGGGCACGACAAGGCGAAGCGACTCGGGCGCAGGCGCCTGCGCCCGCACGCCCGCCGGCTTCCCCGTCACACCGGCGGGTACGACCTCGCCCGTTGTCTCCGCCGCGCGAACGGACGCACCCGCATTCGCGCCAGCGAACGGCGACACGACGATATCGGCCCGAGCGCGGTCGGACGCAATGTCAACCCCTTCAGGCGGCTGTCCCGAAATCGGCATGTCGGAATAGAGCGCCACGCGCCCGCCCGAAAGCAGCCGCGCCGACACTCGCTTGATAGCCTCGGGATTCGAAACGGCGAGCCCCGCACAGCGCGCCCACGTATCCACCGCCCACACGCCGCGGACGTCGGTCGCCGTGGTGATGACGGGGATGGCCCCTGCCGCGCGTGCCACAGTTTGCGCAAGCTCGTTCGCACCGCCCAAATGCCCCGACAAAAGCGGGACGGCAAAGCGCCCCGCCTCGTCGATCACCACAACCGCGGAATCGCTTGCCTTCGAGGCGACATGCGGCGCGATCGCCCGCACGGCGATGCCCGCCGCGCCCACGAACAGAAGCGCGTCCGACGCTTCCCACGCGAGCGCCGTCCATGCGCGCAGGTCGGCCTTCCCCTCGCCGAACCCGCGCGAAACGGAAACGTCCCAGCCAGGGTCATCTTCACCTGTCTGCGCGCAATCGGAAAGCGCGCGTGCGGTGCGCTCCGCCAACGCATATCCCCTCTCAGTGAACGCTATGCAGGAAACCCTCATCTAGCGCACCACCATCGTCGAGAAGTAGCTGCCCCGATCGGGCACATCGTCGACCGAGCGGTACACGCGCTCGCCCGGAAGCCCACAGTCCTCTACGAGCTCGGCACCGTCGAAGGCGCCCTCCTCGCGAAGGATGCACTTCGTGTCCGCAAGCGAGCGGCGCGCCTTCATGACCACCTTCGTCCCCGGCCAGCTGATTGCGCGGCGCACGTCGTCGTAGCCGCCGGGCACGATGTGCAGAGGCGACGACATCTCGGGCGTGAGGTCGCGCTCGAGCGCCGCGGCGACCGCGCAGAAGCTCGGCACGCCGGGAATGGCGCGCGCCTCGAACCCGCGGGCGCGCACGTCGGGCGCTATGCGCTGGAAGGTGGCGTAGATGCTCGGGTCCCCCAGGTTCAGCAGCGCGACGTCGCGGACCGCATCCAGGTGCGCGACAAGCTCGCGAACAAGCGAGGCATGCTCGGCCGCGCGGCGCTCGACGTCGCGCGTCATCGAGAATCGCACGGGGATCACCGTCTTGCCTGTAAGGTCGACGGCGCCGCGCACGATGTCGAGCGCGACCATGGCCCCGTCCGCCGTCTGCGGTGCGGCGATGACCGGACACGATTCGATTGTGCGGACGGCCTTGATCGTGAGCAGCTCGGGGTCGCCAGGCCCCGTGCCCACCCCGTACAGCACGCCTTTACTCATACGTAGCCCCCAATTCCCCGATAACTGCATCGGCGCCCGACGTGCGGAAAAGCTCTCGGCGCTCGGCGTCGAACACGACCGCGGCGATGTCGCATGCGCCCGCCGCGCGGCGGCGCAACCTGTCATCGATTGCCGCAGCGAGCGAGGCGCGCGCAGCGTCCCCCACGCCGGCGGCCTCAATTACCTCGAGCGCCGCCGTGGTCGTGACCGACGACATGATCTCGCGCACGGTCTTCGCGCCAGCGCCGGCCAAGGCCGCGTGGGCGGCCAGAATCTCCGCGCGGCAGTCGGCGGTACGCGAATGGGTGTCCATGATGCCGCCCGCAACCTTCACCAGCTTGCCGATGTGTCCCACAAGAAGAACATTGGTAAATCCCTCGCGAACGCAGCAATCAATCGCATCGCCCACGAAGTTGGAGATGAAGACCACCGGTGCACCGTTTAGGTGGAAATGCCCCGAGATGAACTGCCCGCCGTAGTTGCCGGGCGTGAGCACGACTCCGCGCCGCCCCATAGCCGCATGCTGCCGGATCTCGAGCTCGATGCTGTCGCGCAAGGCAGCAAGGCTGCGCGGCTCGACGATGCCCGTCGTGCCCAGGATGGAAATGCCGTCCTCTATCCCCAGGTGCGGGTTGAAGGTCTTTTCGGCAAGGGCAACACCCTCGGGTACCGAAATCGTCACAGCGATATTTCCAGAAAAGCCGTGCGCGGCGCACACCTCGCGCACCGCCGAAGTGATCATCGCGCGCGGCGTCGCGTTGATGGCGGCCGCCCCCACCGGCTGCTCGAGCCCGGGCAACGTCACGCGCCCCACGCCCACGCCGCCATCGACGGAAACTTCCGATTCGCGCGCGGGCACGCCCTTGCTGCCCGCAGCGCCCGTGCCCGACCCCGCATGTTCCACGCGCGCGTACACGAGCACGCCGTCGGTCACATCGGCATCGTCGCCTGCGTCCTTTCGCACGGCGCACTGGGCGCACCCCTCGCCGATGCATGCGTCGACCACGTTCGCCTCGACGGGCAGCCCGCCGGGGGTGACGATCGACACGCGGCCGACGGGCTTTCGTGACAAGAGCATCTCGCAGGCCGCCTTCGCCGCGAGCGCGGCGCAGCTCCCCGTGGTGTAGCCGCAGCGCAGGCGGGTCGTCCCGGTATATATGTAATGATCGAAGGCCACGCTAGCTGCTCGCCTTCCGATACCCAGTGGCAAACGAAGGGTCGTAAAGCTTGCTGCGCTCGTACGACTCCGCTTGCGCGCCGTTGTGCGCAAGCCCGCCGCGAGCTCCGAGCACGCGGCCCACCACCACGAGCGCCGTGCGGTCGATGCCCCCTCGCGCGCCCGCATCGGCGAGCGTGCCCACTGTGCATCGCACCACGCGCTCCTCAGGCCAGGTCGCCTTGTACACGAGCGCCGCCGGCTCGTCGGAGCTGCGGCCCGCGGCCAAAAGCTCGGCGGAAAGCTCGGCGAGCATACCCGAGCTCAGGAAGATGACCATAGTCGAGCCGCTTTCCGCCATGGTGCGCATGCCCTCGCCCGCGGGCATGGGGGTGCGCCCGGAAAGTCGCGTGATCACGACCGACTGGCTGATTCCCGGCAGCGTGTATTCCTGGCGAAGCGCCGCCGCGGCACCGCAAAAGCTCGACACGCCGGGCACCACCTCGTAGACCACGCCGCGCGCGTCGAGCGCGTCCATCTGCTCCTGGATGGCGCCGTACAGGCACGGGTCGCCCGTGTGCAGGCGCACCACTTCCTCGCCCCGCGCATCCGCCGCGCACATCACGTCGAGCACTTCCTCCAAGGTCATGTGCGCGCTGTCGTAGACGACGCAGGATTCCTTGCACTCGGCGAGCAGCTCGGGGTTCACAAGGCTCCCCGCCCAAACGACCACGTCGGCCGCGCGTAGAAGACGCGCCCCGCGCAGCGTGATAAGGTCGGCGGCGCCCGAACCTGCGCCAACGATATGAATCATCCGAGCCTTCCCTTCCCGTTTCTCATCGCAACCGTTTACGCCGCCCTTCGCGCAGCGGGCAAGACACGGCGCCCGCAGCGGCAATCGGCGCAAATACGTAGGCAGGAGGCGCAATGCCGCCCGCCCTGGCTTTGACACGCCCACAAACGCCCACTATCATAGTGGTAGTTTCGGCAACGAGCATATGACAATCGAATAAAAGGAAACGACCGGCGCGGCGCCCACACAGCCCGCGCTGGCTTGCGGAGGGAACCAGGTGGGAATCCTGGGCAAGGGACATTACTGTGTGGGACGCGCGGGCGAACCGCCTCGCGCCCCAAGCCAGACTGCTTCGCCTTTTCCTCACGGCATCGCCGTGGCGTTATCTCCTTGTGAACCCCGAGGAGTGCGCTTCCCTTTCGAATGCAAGAAACAGGCGCGCTATCCCTTTGCGGACGAGCGCGCTTTTCTTTCGCTTGTGCCGATAAGCAACTGTCGCCGGGGGACCGGCAAACCGAGGAAAGGGAAAACCATGTCCGACCAGATGTCACGCCGCGGCTTCATGGGCGCCGCAGCAACCGGAGCCGTCGCGCTCGCCGGATTCGCGCTCGCGGGCTGCTCCAGCACCTCCGCGAGTCCCGAGAAATCGAGCGAAAAGGAGAAGGCCGTGAAGCCGGTCATTCTCGTCACGAGCTTCGGCACGAGCTATAACGATTCGCGCCACATCACCATCGGCGCCATCGAAGACGCTATCCGCGAGAAGTACTGGCAGGACTACGACATCCGCCGCGCCTTCACCGCGCAGATCATCATCGACAAGCTGAAGAAGCGCGACGGCATCACGATCGACAACATGACCGAGGCGCTCGACCGCTGCGTGGAAGACGGCGTGAAGGAAATCGTCGTGCAGCCGACGCATCTCATGGCTGGCCTGGAATACGCCGACGTGAAAGACGAGCTCGACAAGTACGCCGACAAGTTCGACAAGATCTCGCTCGGCGACCCGCTGCTCACCTCCGACGACGACTACAAGAAGGTGGCCGCAGCCATTAAGGAGAACATGGCGTCCTTCGACGACGGCAAGACGGCGCTGTGCCTCATGGGCCACGGCACCGAAGCCGATTCCAACGCCGACTATGCCAAGATGCAGGAAGTGTTCAAGAACGAGGGCTTGACGCAGTTCTTCGTCGGCACCGTCGAGGCTGAACCGACCTGCGAGGATGTTATCGCCGCTGCGAGCGCCGCAGGGTACAAGAAGGCCGTGCTCGCGCCGTTCATGGTGGTCGCGGGCGACCACGCGAACAACGACATGGCAGACGAGACCGACCCCGACAGCTGGGCTGCGAAGTTCGTGGCCGCCGGCTTCGAAGTGACGTGCCTGCTCCAGGGTCTGGGACAGAACGCCGCGGTCGACGACATCTACGTCTCGCACGTGGACGACGCCATCGCCAAGCTGTAAACTCGCCGCGCACGGGGGCGCCGGTCGCGTCCTCGTGCAACGGGCATGCGCCTTCCCCGACCGACGGCGCATGCCCGTTGCATTCGCATCCCGCCCGCCCACCGCACGGCGCGGGCGGTAGAAGCGATTGAAAGGAACCCCTCCATGTTGAAGAAAACCCTCGTCTTCGCCCTGTCGGCGGCTCTTCTCGCGTTCTCGCTCGCCGGCTGCGCCGGAAATTCAAGCGACAGCGCAAAGGCAAGCAATACCGATTCCCAGGAAAAGATCGAGCAGGCGGCCGATGCGACCGAGGGCGCAAGCGCTGCCCCCATCACCGCCGACAAGGTGGCCGACGGCACCTATCCGATCACCGTAGATTCCAGCTCGAACATGTTCAGGATTGTGGACGCCCAGCTCATCGTGGAAAACGGCTCCATGCACTGCGTGATGACGCTTTCCGGCACGGGCTACGGCAAGCTCTTCATGGGCACGGGCGACGAGGCTGCCGCCGCGAGCGAGGCCGACTTCATCCCCTATGTGGAAAACGCGGAAGGCAAGTACACCTACGACGTGCCCGTTGATGCGCTCGACGAGGACACCGCCTGTGCCGCGTGGAGTATTAGAAAAGAGCAGTGGTACGACCGCACGCTTGTGTTCGAATCCGCCGGCGTCGATCTGCGCGCCGACGCACTGAAGTAACGCCATGCGGTCGATTCTCCCCAAGGGGGAAAACAGGAAGCGCCACAGCATCGCGGCGCGCGCGATCACCTGCGTTCTCGTCGCCCTGCTCGCGCTTCCCTTCGCGGGGTGCAGTGCGAGCCCGAACGCGACCGGTGGCACGGCGCGCTCTCAGGAATACACTGTGAGTGTCTCGCTTTCCGGTGGGTCAGGGCGCGCAAGCATCGCCTCACCCACCACAATTGTGAAGGATGGCGACACCTACACCGCGACCATCACCTGGTCGAGTTCGAACTACGACAAGATGACCGTCGACGGCGTGGACTACGCGCCCGTAAACGACGGCGGCAACTCCACGTTCGAGATACCCGTCACGCTCGACGAGGACATCGCCGTGTCGGCCGAGACCGTCGCCATGTCGACGCCGCACACCATCGACTACACGATCCACTTCGACTCATCCACCATGAAGGAGAAATCGGGCGACGATGCAAGCGGCGGCTCCCCTGCAGGAACGGCTTCAAGCGCCGCGGCCGACTTCCACAACGCCGATTTGGGCTGCGGCTGGGAGCCGACGGGGGCGCTTCAGCTTGAATACGCCGAGCACTTCACTGTCGACGAGTTCGAAGGCGGTCTGCGGCTTATCTGCGTTTCGAATGGGGAGCGTTTCCTCGTGGTGCCGCAAGATGCGAAGGTACCTGATGGGTTGAGCTCCGACATCGCGGTCATAAGGCGCCCCGCCGACAAGGTGTACCTCGTGTCATCGGCGACGATGTGCCTGGTCGACGCGCTCGATGCGAACGACAATATCATCATGTCGGGCACGAAGGCCGACGATTGCTCGGTCGCAGGCTTCAAAAGCGCGCTCGAAAGTGGGGCGATCGCCTACGGCGGCAAGTACAGCGCGCCCGACTACGAGCGAATATCGGCCTCGGGCTGCACGCTCGCCATCGAGAACACCATGATCAACCACACGCCCGATGTGAAGGAAAAGCTGCAGAAGCTCGGGCTCGTCGTGCTCACCGAACAGTCGTCGAGCGAGCCCGAAGCACTCGGGCGCGTCGAGTGGATTAAGCTTTTCGGCGTCCTGTTCGACAAGGAAGACGAGGCCGCGCACCTGTTCAACGAGCAGAAGGCCCGCGTCGAGCAAACGTCGGGGCTCGCGTCGTCAGGTAAAACCGTGGCGTATTTCTACATTAACTCGAACGGGGCCGCCGTCACGCGGCGGGCGGGCGACTACGTGGCGCAGATGATCGAGCTTGCAGGCGGCAGCTATGCGCTCGATGACGCGCAGACGGCGTCGACGTCAGGTTCGTCAGTAACGCTCGAAATGGAGCGCTTCTACGCGACGGCGAAGGATGCCGACATCATCGTCTACAACGGCACCATCGACGAATCGGTTGCCACCTTGAACGACTTCGTAGGCAAAAACGCGCTATTGTCGCAGTTCAAAGCCGTGAAGAACGGCAACGTCTGGGTCACAAGCGCCGACATGTACCAGCAGATGACTTCTACCGCCGACATTATCGACGAGCTGCACGGGGCGTTCACCGGCGATGACGCGAGCGACTTCCATTATCTGAGGAAGCTCGGTTAGCGCCATGAGAAGCCGGCTTTCCATGGCATACGACGAATCGGGGCGCGCCGCGCGGTGTCGCGTCGTGACGGCGCTGCTCGCTGTTGCCCTCATCGTGCTCGTCGGGGCCAACCTGTGCATCGGGAGCGTGCTCGTGCCCGCAGACCACATCCCCGGCATCCTTTCGGGCGGCGCGGCCAATTCCATGGAAAGCCAGGTCATCTGGGAGATTCGCCTGCCGCGCGTGCTTTCAGCCGTGCTTCTCGGCGGGGCACTTTCGCTTTCCGGGTTCCTGCTGCAGACGTTTTTCAACAACCCCATCGCCGACCCGTTCATCTTGGGCGTCTCCTCGGGCGCAAAGTTCGTCGTCGCGCTTACGATGATCGTACTTCTAGGCGCGAACCAGGCCATGTCCTCGCCGGCCATGGTGGCCGCAGCGTTTCTGGGCTCGCTTATCACCATCGGCTTCGTGCTCCTCATCGCACGGCGCATAAGTTCCATGGCCATGCTCATCGTGGCGGGCGTCATGGTGGGATACATCTGCTCGGCGGCGACGAACTTCCTCATCGCCTTCGCCGACGACCAGTCCATCGTGAACCTGCACAACTGGTCTTTGGGTAGCTTCTCGGGTTCGAGCTGGGACGACATCGCGGTCATCGCGGTCGTGGTGGTCACCGTGAGCGCATGCGTATTCGCGATATCGAAGCCCCTTTCCGCCTTCCAGCTGGGAGAAGCCTACGCGAAAAGCGTCGGCGTGAACGTCGAACGCTTCCGCGTGGTGCTCGTCCTTCTAGCGAGCATGCTCTCCGCCTGCGTGACCGCGTTCGCTGGTCCGGTGTCGTTCGTAGGCATCGCGGTTCCGCATCTCGTGAAGTCGGCGCTAAAGTCGTCGAAGCCCATCCGCGTGATTCCTGCGTGCTTCTTGGGAGGCGCCATCTTCTGCGCGGGCTGCGATTTGATCGCGCGCACGCTGTTCTCTCCCGTCGAGCTTTCCATCAGCGCCGTCACCGCCATCTTCGGCGCTCCGGTGGTTATCGCGCTCATGTTGAAGAAGCGGGTGAGGTAGATGGGGGAATTCGTGCCGCGGCCCAAAACGCTCGGAGGGGACATTCCATGCTTAGACAGTCCTGAGCTCGCACGAAAGCGCCAGAAGGCACTTTCGGCTCATGCGGAACTGCGCGCGGAACGCCTCCTCCGAGCGGACCCGAACCTCGAAACTACGGTCGAAACGCAGGCTGACGGAGCGCCGCTTTTCCACATAAGCGACCTGTCGGCGGGCTACGACAAGAAGGTCGTAGTCGAAGGCGTCGATCTGGAGGTTCGCGCGGGCGACGTCGTGGCGCTCATCGGGCCGAACGGCTCGGGCAAGTCGACCATCTTGAAAACCATCACACGCCATCTGGCACCGCTTGCCGGCGCGGTCGAGCTCGACGGGCGGGAGATTTCCCGATGGAAGACGGCGGAGTTTGCAAGGAACCTTGCCGTTATGCTGACAGATCGCCCCCGGACCGAGCTCCTCACCTGCCGCGATGTCGTAGAGGCGGGAAGGCACCCCTACACCGGGCAAATGGGCACACTCTCGCCCGACGACCATAGTCGGGTCGACGAGGCCATGAAAACCGCACATGTGGAAGAGCTCGCCGAGCGCGACTTTATGCAGATAAGCGACGGGCAACGCCAGCGCGTCATGCTCGCACGCGCCATCGCGCAGGATCCGCGTGTGCTCGTGCTCGACGAGCCCACGTCGTATCTCGATATCCGCTACCAGATCGACCTGCTGCGAATACTTCGCCACCTTGCGAAATCGCGGAATGTGGCTGTCATCATGTCCATCCACGAACTCGAGCTCGCGCAGAAAAGCGCCGACAAGGTGATTTGCGTGAAGGACGGCCGGGTCTTCCGCGCCGGCGCACCCGAGGACATATTCACGCGCGAGACGATTGGCGAGCTCTACGGCCTTCAGCATGGCACCTTCAACGAGCGCTTCGGCAGCGTGGAAATTGGGCGCCCGCACGGCGATGCGCACACGTTCGTCATCGCCGGCGCAGGTACGGGGTCGGCTGTGTTTCGCCAGCTCGTCCGGCAGGGCAAGGCGTTCTACGCGGGCGTTCTGCACGAAGGGGACATCGACTGCGAGCTCGCGCGCGACCTGGCAGCGGAATGCGTGGCCGAGCGCGCCTTCGAGCCAATCGGGGATAAAACCATAGCCCGCGCCAAAGAGCTCCTCGTCCACTGCGCGCGCCTTATTGTGTGCCCCGCCGCCTTCGGCACCATAAACGCCCGCAACGCAGAGCTCGTCGAGTTCGCACGCTCGCATGGTATCGAGGTCATGTGAGCGTGCGAAGGCGCATCGGAGGATTCCCAATTGGAGTGGGAAGGATAAACTGGACTTTCTTTTAATGATCCTCAGGCTACAGCTCCTACGCCGGCGAGGTCTACAAGGCGCCGGAGAACCTCGTAAACAGGAATTTCCACGCCGACGAGCCCAACCTGCTGTGGCTCACCGACATCACCGAGTTCAGACTCCCGGGCGGCGAGAAGGTCTACCTGAGCCCGGTCATCGACTGCTTCGGCGGGATGCCCGTCGTCTGGTCGATCGGGCTGCACCCCGACAAGCGCGTCACGAACTCGAGCCTGCGCCTAATCCAAGCGAGATTCCAGACTCGACAGGCCATTGAGAGTCAGGTCGTTGGCGACCTCCGAGACACGCTCGATAGGAACCGAACCGTCAGACAGCGCCCACGTGCGATAGATACCGATAATACCGGACAGCAAAAACGCCAGATAGTAATCGAACATCTCGTCCTTGAGGCCGTGGGGCAGCAAGTCGCGCTCGGCAATCTCGTGCTCGAGCGGCGCACGAAGACGAGCCATAAAATCATCGAGCGGAATGTTCTCGATCAGCTGACGATTGAGCACCAGGTTGTTGCACAGCGCCTCGTTAACGGTTTTAAAGAAGGTCGCCGCCGCGCCCAGGGCGCGTTCATTGGTGTCGCCGTCCATGGAGGCAAGCGTTTTCTCGACCGAGTCGACAATCATCTCCACCACATCGACGGCAATGGCATCGAGCAGGCCGTCAACCGTACCAAAGTGCACGTAGAAGGTTTTACGGTCGACATTGGCCTCGCGCGCGATGGCACTCACCGTAATGTCTGCCAGCGGCTTTTCCATGAGCAGGCGCTCGAAAGCGGAAAGGATGGCATTGCGGCTGCGAACGATGCGGCGATCAAGACGCGGTTTGCTGGTGTCCATGGACGTGTCCCTTCGATATGCGGGCATTCATCAACAGATGAGAGATAATCTACGTAAGAGGATTATCCCCCATACAGCACAAATATGCCCCGCATCATGAAGAACGCACGACTGCCCTACTGCGACTTAGGGTGCTTCTTCTTATTGAGTGCCGACGGAGACACGCGGATACCGTCGCCTGTCTGTCGCACATAGGCTTTATGAGCCGGCTTAGCGGTCCCAGAAGCCTTCTGAGCGTGCTTCTTGGGATCAACGGTAACAGCATTCATGGGGTGCGGCTTAGTGGGCGCAGAGGGCGTCTGAGGCGTACGGCCGAGCTTGCGCATCACACGATCCCAGCGCGCATGGATGCTCTCGTTGTGGGCGCTCTTAAGGCCCAGCAGGGGCGCAGCCAATATGGTCGGCGCGATAAACGTAATGAGACGCCACAGCAGATAGCCGGCGGTCGAAGCCGACCCAAAGAAATGACCCAAGAACAAAGCAAAGCCGCCCTCAGCGCCACCAGTTCCACCGGGCAAGGGAACCGCAGAGCTCAGCAGCTGGACAAAGGCGCTCGCGGCCATGACCGAGAAAAAGTCGACCTCGTGGTGGCCAAAGGCGAGCATCAGAAAATACGGCACCAGATAGAAAAACGCGAGCTGCAGCATGGTGATAAACACGGTGAGCAGCATGGAAGAAAAATGTCCGGCCGAAAGCTTGAACTTCTCGGAGAAGGAGTAGATCTCGCCATCGACAAACGAGCGCCATCCATCGATCTTAGTGGACGAGACACCTATGCGCTCGAGCCAATTGATGATGCAATGGGCGACGCGCGTGACGGTCTTAGGCATGAGCGCGACGGCGAAGATGCCGAGCAGGATGCAGCAGTGACCGCCAAAACTAAAGACGCACAGCAGCGTCATGTCGCCATAGCGCTCGGCAAAAAACGGCATGCGAGCAAGCAATAGGATAGCGCCCCAGGCAACGAGGCCAAACTGATACACAATAAATCGGGTGAACTGCGTGGCACCCGCTTCGCCCACGTTTTGGCCCGCTTTGGTCAGGCGGTAGATCTGGGCAGGCGTAGAGCCCATCATCATGGGCGTCAGGTTGCCAAAGAAGATGCCACTCGCCTCGACCGAGATCAGGTCGCGAATGCCGACGGGTGAATTGGGGTCGAGCCAGACGGCGATCGCATAGGCCACAATGCCAAAGAACAGATACATAAACATGCAAAGACACGCGACAACGAGCCAGGGCGCCTGGACGCTCGACATAGCAGCCCAGAACTGCCCCATCTGCCCGGTTACCACCAGATAGACGATATAACCCACCAGCACAACGCCGATAAAGATTGCGCCGCGGCGTGCGCTCTTATTGTCATCGCCGCCCGAGGCCTCAACCTCGACCTGGGGCTTGGACGTATGCTGAGAGGACTCCGTCATGAGACTCCTTCTAACAGTCAAAATATCTTAGTTATTGTACCCGTAAGGGCCATAAGCAGAACGCAAAGCTCTTGTTCAAACGGGAATGACAGACAGTTGTTTGATAATAAAAAACCCGGCCTTCCGTGGAAAGACCGGGTATCAGATGCGTGGTAGCCCGTACCAGATTCGAACTGGTGATCTCCGCCTTGAGAGGGCGGCGTCCTAAACCGCTAGACGAACGGGCCATAGGCCTCGGCAGAAAAGAAGTGGTAGCCCGTACCAGATTCGAACTGGTGATCTCCGCCTTGAGAGGGCGGCGTCCTAAACCGCTAGACGAACGGGCCACATGACATCTGCACTGCCGTGCTGCGAGGAAATATATTACGGGACAAAAAACATCAGCGCAAGAAGAAATTCCAAATTGCCGAAAAATTGTCGACAGGTTATGGAACGCGCAGGTCAACTAATTAGCTAATTCAAGTTGAGATGAACCAAAAGGGTTTCGCGATCGTTGGGGATGTTGTCCTCGATAACGGCTTCGAGGGCGGCGTTGAGTAGCTGGCCTAGCTCGGGCCCCGGCTTCACACCGGCACGAATCAAGTCGCCGCCGTTGATAGCAAGCATCTTGAGCGAATAGGGCTCCCCCGCCTCCAACAAATCATGGGCGAGTGAGCGCATCTCTTCGATCGTCTCGACGTAATAGAAGCACGACGGCGCCTTGCCCAGCGTGTCGGCACGCTTAAGGTCCATAAGCTCGTCCATCAGGCGCGGCGTATCGACGCCCTCGCCCGAAAGCAAGCGCATCATATTGAGCAAGCAGGAGCGCTCGGGGCGCAGCGGCTTGTCGTGGTACTTAATGAGCAGGCACACGTCGCGGACCAAGTCGTGCGAAAGCGCCAAGCGATCCATGATGGCGCGCGCCTTCTTGGCCCCGAGCTCGGGGTGACCGTAAAAGTGGCCGCTGCCCGCATGGTCGACCGTAAAGCAATCGGGCTTGGAAACGTCGTGCAAAAACGCCGCCCACATTAGGCTCATTGAGGGTGTAAAGCCGTCGCACAGCGCCAACTCCCCCGCCACCGTCAGCACACGGGCGATATGCTCGTAAACGTTAAACGCATGATAGACGCTGCGCTGATCAAACCCGCGACCCGCTGCAAACTCGGGCACGGCGGCGCAGATGAGCTCGGGGTAGCGCAGCATGGCGTCTCCCCCGTGGCCGGTCGAAAGGATACCCTCGAGCTCAATGCCCACGCGCTCGCGCGCCACAGCATCGAGCAGCGGCGCGCACTCGGCAAGCGCCTGTTTAGTCTTAGGCTCGATCATAAAATCCAGACGGCAGGCAAAACGCACCGCGCGCAACATGCGCAGGGCATCCTCGTTAAAACGACGCTTGGGATCTCCAACGGCGCGGATGAGCTTGCGGTCTAGGTCGCCCTGACCATCGTAGCGGTCGACAAGACCACGCTCGGGATGCCAGGCCATAGCGTTAACGGTAAAGTCACGACGCGCCAGATCGTCCTCAAGCGACGCCGCACGCTCCACACTCTGGGGATGGCGGCCGTCGGTGTAAAAGCCGTCTAGGCGGTAGGTGGTGACCTCAATGCGCTCATCATCGCAAATAGCCGTGATGCCGCCAAATTTTATGCCCGACTCAACCACGGCAATATCAGCCGCTTCGAGCGCCTCTTTGGACTCCTGCCACAGGCCGCTGCAGCACATGTCAACATCGTGGCTGGGGCGTCCCATCAGGGCATCACGTACCCAACCGCCCACGTACCAAGCCTCAAGACCTGCTGCCTCAAGCGCACGCAGGACACGGATAGAGGCATCGGTCGGCTGCGTACCGTTGAGCGAAACATTGCACATGCCTATGGCCTCCTGCGACTATCAAATTGGCTATCGATTGCGTCTGCAAGAAGTCTAGCAAGAAACAGCCTCCACTGCACACGCAAGTCCGATAAACAAAAACGCATCCGTCCTGGTCTAAGACGGATGCGAAATAATTGAACTATTCAGGCAAGGTGCCGGAACTAGCAAACCTGACGGATTGCAATACCCTTCTGATACTCATCGACCTTGGCAAAATCGCCCAGACCCGGGCACTCGACCACGTTGGCGCCGGTGGCCATCGAGAGGCGCAGGGCATCCTCGACGCGCTCGGGGGCGTCGTGCCACACGGACAGGAAGGCGGCCAGCGAGGAGTCGCCCGCGCAGACGGTCGACAGCAGCTTGACGTCGAAGGTGCGGTTGGCAAACCAGATGTGCTCGCCGTTGGAGAAGTACGCGCCGTCGCCGCCGAGCGTCAGCAGTACATTCTTAGCGCCCTTGGCGTGCAGCTCGGCCATGGCGCCCTTGACGGACTCGTCGTCGCCACCGCTCACCTTAATGCCAAAGATGTCGAGCAGCTCGTCGTCGTTAGGCTTAATGAGCAACGGCTCCATAGCAATGAGGTCGGCCAGCTGATGGCTCGAGATATCGAGCACGAACTCGGCGCCCTTCGCCTTCACGCGACGCAGGACCTCTGCCAGGAAGCTCTCGGAGGTGTTGGGGGGCAGCGAGCCGCTGATAACCAGGCAGGTCATGTCATCGAGCGAATCGATAAGCTCAAACATCTCCTGCTCGTTGGCTTCGTTGATGGCGGCACCGGCGTTGACCATGTTGTACTCGGTGTCGGGACCGGCGTTGAGGAACACGTTAACACGCGTGATGCCGTCAGTCCACACGGGCTTGACGGGCACGCCCAGGGCCTCGGCGCCCTTAACGATATACTCACCCGAGAAGCCGGCGAAGAAGCCCAGGATCGTGGTGTCGACGCCGTAGTGGTCGAGCGTAAACGAAACGTTGAGACCCTTGCCGTTGGGGGTGTAGACAGCGTTACGGGTGCGGGTAACGGTGTTGGCGGACAAGCCATCGCAGGAGATGTTGTAGTCAATAGCGGGATTTGCAGTAAGCGTGTAAATCATGAATGTTCCTTTCACGAAGCAACGTGTTAATGAAAGTATATTCCACGCTTCGGCATAAGGCTACAACAACTCGGTGAACGGTGTGGAACGCGTGAAGCGCGGCTCCGAGGTTCGAGTGGGACAAAAAACGGCGCCCCGGTCGAAACCGGGACGCCGTATGCGCACGAGTTTGTCGTGTTTCGCTTACTTGCGATCGAGCTTGCGAACGGCAACGCGCTTGCTGTACTCGTCGACGTGACCAAAGTCGCCGATGCCGACGGACTCAGCAACGTTGGCGCCGGTGGCCATAGCGAGCTTCATGGCCTCCTCGACGTTGTCGCGATCCCTGTACCACTTGTGCAGGAACGCAGCGAGGGTGCAGTCGCCGGCGCAGACGGAAGAGACAAGCTTGATGTTGAACTCACGCTTGGCATACCAGATGTCCTCGCCGTTGGAGAAGTAAGCGTCACCGCGGCTACCACGGGTGAGCAGCACGTTCTGGACGCCGGCCTCGTGAGCCAGCTTCATGGCAACGCGGACCTCGTCGTCGGTGTCGACCGGCACGCCGAAGATAGCCTTCATCTCGTGATGGTTCGGCTTAATGAGCAGCGGCTTCTTGTGAGCGAGCTCCTTGAGCTTGTCGGAGGACAGGTCCAGGACGACGTCGGCGCCACGGGCCTGAGCGTGCTCCATGACCTGAGCCAGGAAGTCGGGCGTAGCTTTGGGAGGCACGGAGCCGGAGACGATCAGGCACTCAAGGTCGCCCGCGGTGTCCAGGATGTTGTAGAGCTCCTCCTGATGCTGCGGCGTGATCGGAGCACCGGGGTTCAGGATGCCGTACTCGTGCTGGCCATCGTTGACGTAGGTGTTGATGCGCGTGATACCGTCGGTCCAGACCGGGCGGCAGAGGCAACCCAGGTTCATGACCTCCTCGACGATGAACTTGCCCGTGAAGCCGGCGAAGAAACCGAGCGCGACGGTGTCGACGCCCATCTTCTTAAAGGCGAAGGACACGTCGAGGCCCTTGCCGTTAGCCGTGTAGCTGGCCGAGCCGGTGCGGACGTTCTCGTCGGGCTCGAGCGGAGAGCTCGAAACCGTCATGTCGACAGCCGGGTTAGCGGTTAGCGTGTAGAACATTTACAGTACCCCCTGTATATGTGAGGGCCGCGTGGCCGGCCCATTCCAACCACGCGGTTACCTCTGATACCAAATTAGCGAGCTGCGGACTCGAGCAGTGCCTTGACCTCGGCAGCGGTGCTGCAGGCGAGCGCCTTCTCGGCGAGCTCGTCGCACTCGGCCTTGGTCCACTGGCTGATGGTCTTGCGGGCGCGCAGGATGGACGGAGCGCTCATCGAGAACTCCTCCAGGCCCCAGCTGATCAGCAGCGGCTCGAGCAACGGATCGGCAGCGGCCTCGCCGCACATACCGACCATGATGCCGGCCTTCACGCCGCTCTCGATGATGTTCTTGAGCGAGCGGAGCACGGCGGGATAGTAAACCTGGTACAGGTTGGAGATGGTGTCGTTGCCACGGTCGGCGCACATGGTGTAGCCGATCAGGTCGTTGGTGCCGATGGAGAAGAAGTCGGCGACCTCGGCCAGGCGGTCAGCGAGCAGCGAGGCTGCAGGCGTCTCGACCATGATGCCGACCTCGATGTTCTCGTTGAACTTGCGACCCTCTTCGGTCAGCTCGGTCTTGCACTGCTCGACGAGCTCCTTGACAGCCAAGACTTCCTCGACGCAGGTGACGAGCGGGATCATAATCTTGACGTCACCGAAGGCGCTGGCGCGCAGCAGGGCGCGGAGCTGGACCTTGTACTGGTCGGGGTTGGCCAGGCAGTAACGCACGGCGCGGAAGCCCATGAAGGGGTTCTCTTCCTTGACCATGTGCAGGTACGGAATCTCCTTGTCGCCACCCACATCGAGCGTGCGGATGATGACCGGAGCGCCCTTGAGCGCGCTGGCGACCTTACGATAGGCGTTGAACTGCTCCTCCTCGGAAGGAAGCTCAGCAGAGTCCATGAACAGGAACTCGGAACGGAACAGGCCGATAGCCTCGGCGTCGTGATCGAGCGCGTTGGGCACGTCATCGGGATTGCCGATGTTGCAGGCAATGATCTTCTTGATGCCGTCGGCAGTCACGGACGGCTTGCCGCGGAAGGCCTCGAGAGCCGCCTTCTCGGCAGCGAAAGCCTCGGCCTTGGCAGTGTAAGCGGCGAGCGTCTCCTCATCGGGATCGGCCTCGACGATACCCTTGCCACCGTCGACGACAACGGTCATGCCGTTGCGCAGTGCGGTGCAGCTGTTGGAAACCGAAAGGACAGCAGGGATCTCGAGGGCGCGCGCAATGATTGCGGAGTGCGACGTGCGGCCACCAGTCTCGGTGACGATACCGGCAACGTGGGCCTTATCGATCGTGGCGGTCATGGACGGCGTGAGGTCGTGCACGACAACGACGGTGTTCTCGGGCAGGACGGAAAGGTCGACGACCTCCTTGCCCAGCAGCTCGGCCAGAATACCGGTGCGGATGTCGGCGATGTCGGCCGCGCGCAGACGGAACATCTCATCGTCCATGGACAGGAACATGTTCTCGAACATGGTCGAGGTGTCCATGAGCGCCTGCTCGGCGCAGGTGCCGCCATCAATGGCGGCGTTGATGGCGTCGGTCATGCCCGGATCCTGAGCCAGGACAATGTGTCCGCTCATGATCTCGGCCTCGGCCTCGCCCACCGTCTCCTTCATGTGGTCGGCCTGAGCCTGGGTCTTCTCGCAGAAGACCGAAAGAGCGGTCTGATAGCGCTCCTTCTCTGCTGCCGAATCAGCAACCTCGTGCGGCTCAAACGTCAAGTCGGGATCGACGGCGACCATGACGGTGCCGATACCGATGCCCTCGGAAGCGTTGACTCCCTGATACATTCCCATTCCTCTCTCCGTGTCATGTGATAAAGCGTTTTGCCATATCCATGACAAAAGAGCGCAGCTACCTTAAGACAGGTCACTGCGCCCCCAAATATGAACTTAGTTGTTCAACATGCGACCCGTTTGAGTTCTACTCGCCAAGACCGCTCTTGATGAGCTCGATGGCAGCAGCCAGAGCCTCGGCCTCGTCGGCGCCGTCGCACTTGACCTCGACCTCGGTGCCGCAGGGGATACCAGCAGCCATGAGGGCCATCGGGGACTTGCCGTTGACCTCCTTCTCGGGGGTGACGACCGTCACGTCACAGGCGTACTTGCCCATGGTGGAGGCGAACAGACCAGCCGGACGCATGTGCAGACCCTGAGGATTAACGAGGGTAGCCTTCTCAGAAACCATAGTTGACTCCTTTTTTGTGTTTAACCCCTGTCATGCATGTGGCAGGAGTCAGATTCACGACGTTGTTTATATTAACTCACATCAAACGGTTTTTCATTGTGTTTCGCACGAATTGTTGGACAGATGTCGTTCGCTGTCCGCTCGCCTGCCGGGCGGGGCGGTTAAGTTTGCTGCTCTACAGTCCTGCGCAAGACGGAAAGCACATTAAGTGCTTTCCTTTGCGTGCGGAACTCACGACAAACTTAACCGCCCCGCCCGGCAAGCGAGTTGCGGAAACTCGGATGGTCCAGAGCAATATCGTGCGAAAGGAATTCTGGCTGAATTATTGTTGGCGTGGGTGATTCAGTCGATGAGGGCTATTAATGCCCTGTTGGGGACTAAGGAGTGTCCCGGGGTGCCGGCAGGAAAAGGACGTCCCTAAGTGCCGGGTGGCATGAAAAAAGGCGAGGACCCGTAGGGAGTCCTCGCCTTTGTTACAGGGGGCGATGTTATTCGCGTACTGCGGAATTAGACCAGGCGGGCGTTGATCGTCTTGGCGATCTCGGCGGCGTCGGTGGAACCCTTGACGGTGGCACGGAAGTCCTCGTCCATGAGCGCCTCGGCGACCTTGGACAGGATCTTGAGGTGCGTGGTGCCAGCCTGTGCACCAGGGATGAGCAGGGCGATGGCCACGTTGACGGGAGCGCCGTCCATGGTATCCCAACCGGTCACGCCGGACTCGTCCTTAACGACGATGACGGCAGCCTCGGTAATGGCGTCGGACTTGGCATGCGGAATGGCGAAGCCCTCCATCATTCCCGTGGTGCCCTCGGCCTCGCGGGCCAGGAAGGCGTTCATCACGGCGTCGGCGTCGCTGGCGATACCAGCCTTGACAGCCTGGTTGGAAACGAAGCTCAGAGCCTCGTCACGAGAAGCGAACTCCTCGGCGACAAAGACATTCTCAACCTTCACGAAGTCGGCAGCCTCGGCCTTAGGGGCCTCAACGGCAGCGGCCTTGGAAGCCTCAACCGGCTTGGCTACAGGAGCGGCCTTCTGATTCTTCTCGAAGTCGTACTTCTTGAAGGCCACGAACAGGATGCCACCGACCACGGCGCCGATGAGGATCGCGAGGACCCACTGCGGGCCGTTCTCGACAACGGGCAGGACCAGGAAGCCGCCGTGAGGCGCCGGATCGTGAACGTTGAAGAAGATGGTCAAGATGGAAGCGATGGAAGAACCGACCATCATGATGGGCATGACGGGCCAGATGTTCTTGGTCATGAACGGAATGGCGCCCTCGGTGATGTGGGTGCAACCAAGGATAAGGTTGACGATACCGGCGTCATGATCCTCCTGGCTGAAGTACTTCTTGCCGACAACGACGGCGAAGGTGGTGATCAGCGGCGGAACGATGCAAGCGGCGGAGACGGCAGCCATGAAGTTGGTGCCGAAGTTGTAGGTCTCGGTGCCGACGCCAGCTTCGAGAGCGGTACCGAGCAGGAAGGTGCCAGTAGCGTAAGCAGCCTTGTTGACCGGGCCGCCCATGTCAAATGCGCACATGCAGCCGATGGCCAGGCCAAGGATCACCGGACCGGAGTTACCGAGGCTCTGCAGGAAATCCATCATGCCCTGGTTAATGGCAGCCATGGGGCCGGAAATACCGAGCATGACTAGGCCGACGATGGCGGTAGAGCACAGCGGATAAAGGAAGATTGCCTTCAGGCCATTAAGGCTCGCGGGAATTTTAGAGAAAACCTTCTCGAGCAGCAGGATGACATAGCCAGCGAGGAAGCCGCCGACGATGCCGCCCAGGAAGCCAAAGCCCACACCCGAGCCTCCAGCGTCGATCATGCCAGTATCGGCGTTAACGGGCAGACCCTGGATGGCAATCATACCGGCGACGAAACCGGGGACGAGCGCCGGGCGCTTGCCGATAGACTCGGCGATGTAGGCGGAGAGCACCGGAACCATGAGGTTCATGGCGATACCGCCGATAATCTTGAGCATCGCGGCAAAGCTGTTGTAGTCGGCAGCCGTCGAATCAAAGGACGTGATGCCCCACAGGAACGAAATGGCGGTCAGAACACCACCGGCAACGACGAAGACCAGCATGTGGCTGACGCCGTTCATGAGGTGCTTGTAGATGACGTGACCGATGGACTCCTTCTCCTCGACCTCGTCCTCGACATCGGCGGCAGCGGCAACCGTGTCGTCGCCCTTGGCGGCGAGCGCGCGGTCGATCAGCTTTCCGGCGGCCTCGACGGACAGGGCCTTGGAAACACCGACGGAAACCATGGGCTTACCGGCGAAACGCTCAGCCTGGACATCCTTATCGGCTGCGACGACGACGGCCTTGGCACCGGCGATCTCGCTCTTGGTGAGCTCGTTCTCGACACCGACCTGGCCATGAGTCTCGACCTTAATGGTCAGACCTCGCTCGGCAGCTGCCTTCTCCAGCGCCTCCTTCGCCATGAAGGTGTGCGCAATGCCGGTCGGGCAACCGGTCGCGGCGATGATGTCAAACTTAGCCATGTGTCCCTCCTTCTTGAGTACTGCGCCCGCAGGCGCTCCCCTAAACGCGCTTCAATGCGCGTTTTTCCACACTTGAAAGATACCAACCTACCGTCCGCGTGAGAAGAGATAAGGCGCAATTCTCCGGTGAAAGGTTCTTTCATAACCGTAAACGGTAAGTGAAAGTTTACCATCAACACTTGAAACGGCAAGGTGTATCTTGTAATTGAAAATGCCCGTATACTATGGCATTGAAAAACGAGTCCGATTTTCAATGCCAACCAGGAGCCATCCATGACCGATAGCAGCAAGAGCGCGCTCTCCCTTATTAGCACACACAAAGGGTACAGCGATTCCGAGCAGCGCATTGTCGACTATATATTGGAGCACCAGTCCGAGGCGCCGCGCCTGACGGCCGCCCAGCTCTCACGAGCCGCTGCCACGTCCGAGGCGACGGTTTCGCGCTTCTGCCGCAAGCTGGGCTTTGGCAGCTTCCGCAGCTTTCAGTTTTCGTTGGCTCGCGACTTGGAGAGTCAGCGCAACGAGGGCCTGACCGACGAGGTCTCGCTCGACAACATGGAGCAGAGCCTTAAAAATATCCTCGCCGCCAAGGTGAGTGAGCTTAATGCGACCATCGACGGCATTGATCACGACACGTTGGCCGCAGTTGTGCACGCGCTTAAGAATGCCGGCGTTATTGAGTTCGCCGCCGTGGGCAATACGAACGCGGTCGCGCTCGATGCGACATTTAAGTTTTCGCAGCTGGGCCTTCGCTGCATGGCAAGCACCATCAGCGAGACCTCGATTGGTTTCGCGCTCACGTTGCGCCCTGGTGATGTTATCGTGTTGATCTCGAACTCTGGCAAGTCGCGTCGACTGAACCGCATGGCAAAAGCAGCTCGCGATTGCGGCGCCACTGTAGTCGTCATCAGCAGCGACAGCAAGTCTCCACTTGCGCGCCTAGCCGACTACACCTTTAATACCGTCAATCACGAGGCACTGCTGACAACGGGCGACTTCGCGTTCTCCAAGATGAGCGCCACGATGATCATAGAGGTCATTTACAACTTCCTGCTGCCCGAAATCGAGGACGCGCGCGAGCACATCAGCTACTACGAAGAGCTCATCCAGCCGGATAAGGTCGTAGAGTAGACATTTTAGGGAGCCGATAAACGCCACTCGCCACGAAACCGGCCTATCTACTACGTTTTATCCGTATGGCCCAACCACATACCGAAAATAGAGAAAACCGCAGGCGCTCTACCTGCGGTTTTCTTTTTGCAATTCTTGACATGGTTCCCGATGGCCTATTAAACGTAGTAGATGGGCCGGTTTCGTGGCGGACAGGTCGGACATGCATGTGGCGGCACGGCCTAAGCACGCGCTTCTTCCAGCATCTGCCTGGCGTGCGCTAGGCTTGCCTCCGATTGATCGCCGCTCAGCATACGGGCGATCTCTGCGGTACGGGCATCGCCGGTCACCTCGTCCAGATGCGTTTGGGGAAAGTCGCCGGGCTCTTTACTGACCACGTAATGCTTGTCGGCCATGACGGCGACCTGCGCCAAGTGGGTTACGACAATCACCTGATGCGTCGCGGCAAGATCGGCCAGCACACCAGCAAGAGCACGAGCCGTGGAGCCACCGACACCAGCATCGACCTCGTCAAACACCAGTGTATCAACACCGTCCGCGTTACCGAGGACAACCTTGCTTGCCAGCATGACGCGGCTGAGCTCGCCGCCCGACGCAATTCGACGCAGGGGACGCGGCGTCAAGCCGGCACCGCTGCGATACAAAAGCTCATAGCTCGAAGGACCCGCCGGCGTCCACTCGGCGCGCGGAAGATCACGCGACTCCCAAACGAGCTCGGCGCCGCCCATCTCCAAGCGTGCCATCTGACGACCAACCTCGTGGCAGAAGCGCGGGGCCGCCGTATTGCGAGCGCGCTTAAGCGCCTTGGCAGCGGCAAACAACTCGCGCTCAGCAGCACCAAGTGATTCGCGCGCCTTTTTGATCTGTTCATCGCCATCATCGACCAGGGACAGCAGCTCTTGCGAGCGATCGCGCATGGCAAAAACATCGTCCATGGTGGGACCCCACTGACGCAACAGGCCCTTGAGGTCGGAAAACCGCTCACGCATGCGAGCGAGCTCGCGCGGGTCGAAGGCGACGCCATCGCGATAAGCACGCAGCTCGTTGGCGCAATCCTCGAGTAAGATGCAGGCATTCGAAAGTGCGTCGGCGATGTCACCCAGTTTACGATCGACGGTAGCCATGCGCGACAGTTCTGCCACGGCGCCGTTCACGGCATCGAGCGCTCCCCCTTCGGAAGTAAGCGATGCATGGGCATCGTTGGCCGTCGCCACCAGCACCTCGGCATGCTCGGAGCGCGGTAGCAGCTCCTCGAGCTCCTCATACTCACCCGGCTTGGGGTCGACCTCGGCGATACGCTCCAGGGCGAAGCGCGCCTCCTCGACGCGACTCCCCTGCGCGCGTGAGGCTTCCTCCACACGGCGAAGCTCCTTGGCGGCGTCACGCGAAGCCTTGAAGCAGGCACGGTAACGGTCGAGCGCCTCGAGCGCAGAGCGACCAGCCCAGGCATCGACCATGGCAACGTGATGCGCCGGATCGAGGAGGCGCTGGTGCTCGTGCTGACCGCAAAGATCCATCATCACGCCGACGCGCTCCGAAAGCTCACGCACGCTGGCGATGCGGCCGTCAATTTTTACGCGGCTGCGGCCCTCGGCAGAAAGGCTACGCTGTACGGTGAACCCCTCCGTGTCGTGCGGACCGTCGAACAGGCGCGCCTCGACGCTCGCCAGCGCCTCGCCCTCGCGCACCGTCGACGAATCCGCGCGCTCGCCCAAAATAAGCTTGAGGGCCGAGAGCAGCGCGGTCTTGCCGGCGCCGGTCTCGCCGGTCAAAACCGTTAGGCCCGCACTCGGAACCAACGTCGCCTCGCGAATGAGCGCGATGTTGGAAACCTGCAGCTCATCGATCATGGCGCACTCCATAGAACACGCGGCTCACCGAGTTATAGAAGCTCTCGGGACCGTAATCAAGCAGCAGCACGTCGCCGGGACCACGGCGCACGGCCACGCTCTCGACCGTGCCATCGCAGGTAATAAACTGTCCGTCGATGGCAATCGCCGGCACGCTCGGGCGATCATCGGACATAAAGATCTCGACGACATCACTCGGCGAGGTCAAAAAAGCGCGAGCCTGAATGGTATGCGGGGCGATGGGCACACAGACCATACCCGTGTAATCGGGGCTGACAATGGGACCGCCGGCGGAAAGCGCGTAGCCGGTGGAGCCGGTCGCCGTCGAAACGACGACACCGTCGCCGCGAAGGCGGTCGATATGATGGCCGGACACCGTGATGTCAAACTCAACCATATCGGACAGGGGGCCGCGCGTAAGTGCCATATCGTTGAGGGCAAACGTGCGCACGACATCCTTCGTGCCGTCTTCGCGCACGGACACGATATCCGCGGCGATGGTGGCGCGGCGGCTCACGTGCAGCTCGCCGGACAGGGCGTCGCTCACGACCTGCAGAATGTCGCGCTCCTCGGGGCTCGCAGCAGTTAAAAAACCCAGGTGACCATAGGAAAGACCAAGGATAGGAATCTCGCGATGGTTGAGGATGCGGGCAGCGCGCAGCAGCGTACCGTCGCCGCCGAGCGTAATGACCAGATCGGAGCCGTCAATATCAGGCGTGCTTTGAATCTTCGATCGCTGGTCGGCAGCCCATGCGACCTCATAGCCCTGGCGCGTCAGCCAAAGCTCGAGCATCAGGCCGCTCTCGACCGCCTCTTGCTTGTAGTAATTGGGAACCAGAAAGACCTTCATAGCGTTGCAGCTTTCTCGCTCAAAACCGATACCTGGGATTGCAGCTCATCGTCGGCGCGCTCCCCGGGGACAAACCTTGTGCCGTACAAGAAAAACTCAACGTTGCCCTTAGCGCCATGGATGGGCGACACGCACACGTCAAGCGGGAACAGGCCCTTGACGGCAAAAAGCTCAATCGCCGCCACGAGCGTATCGCGGCGGACGGCGGGGTCGGTCACGATACCGCCCTCGCCCACCAGCGCCGCCGGAGCCTCAAACTGGGGCTTTACGAGCGTGCAGAACGAACCCGAAGGCTTCAGGCACGCCAGCACGGCGTCGATTATATTCGCGATGCTGGTAAACGAGACATCGCACACAGCCAGGTCGATGGCGCCGGCATAACCAAGCTCAGGCAGCTGCGTCACGTTTGTGCGCTCATGCAGCGTCACGCGATCGTCCTGACGCAGCGACCAATCAAACTGGGCACGGCCCACGTCCACCGAGACAACGGTCGCAGCTCCGCGCTTGAGCAGGCAATCGGTAAAGCCGCCGGTAGAGCAGCCAACATCCAGACAGGCAAGGCCCGTCGGATTGATACCAAACGCATCAAGCGCGCCTTCGAGCTTAAGACCACCGCGGCCAACATAGGGAATGCGCCCCTTCACGTGCAGCGGCAGGCCCGGGATCACCTTAAGGCCCGGCGAAGTCAAACGCTCACCGCCACTCGAGACCAAGCCGGCCATAAGAGTGCGAAGGGCATCCGCGCGATCGGCGCAGATGCCCTGTGAAATCAGTTCGTCATCAAGACGCACGCGTTTCATGAATGCCATCAACCATTCGTATCCGGAGATGCGGCCTAGCTATCCTAGGATTCGTTTGCCGCATCCTCATCGTATTCCTGCTCGAGCTTGTCGGCCTCACGCGGCGTCAACTCAAACTTATCGACCATGTCGACCGCGCGGGAGCCCAGCTCAATCGCCTCGTCAAACAGATCGAGCGAACGCTCCAAGGAGGTATCCTTGGAGCGAACGGTAGCGATGATCTGATCCAAACGGTCTGAGATCTCGTCAAAGTTGCGGACAGAACCCTCTGGCATGACTACTCCTCGACGGCCTCAGCAGCGTCCACATCCTCGGCCAGCACACCAGCCTCAGCCTGAGCAACCGCAACTTTAGCGGCAGCCTCGGCAGCCTGGGCCTCCTCGCGAGCGCGATCCTCGGCCAGCAGCTCCTGGTACAGGTCCTCACCCGGCAGCTCCTCGCTGCGAGCGATCTTGCCCAGCACGCCGTTGACGAACGACGCGGACTGGTCGGTCCCATAGGCCTTGGCAAGCTCAACGGCCTCGTTGATCACGATGGCGTCCGAGACCTCTTCGTCGGTGAGGAAACGCATCTCGTAGACGGCGATACGCAGCAGGTTGCGGTCGGCGCCGGGCATGCGCATAAGATCCCAGTTCTTGGCAACGGAGCGCAGAGCGCAGTCGATGCGGTCGATATGCTCGTAGGCACCGCGGCACAGCTCCAGCGCATAGGGGTCGAGGGGACCCTTCGAGATCAGGAAATCGCCCTCGAGGACGCGCTCGAGCGGGCTGTCCGTGGCCTCGGCCTGGAACAGCAGCTGCAGCGCCTGACTGCGGGCAAGCGTGCGCCCGCGATAAACCTTAAGGCTCAAAGGTTACTCCTTGGGGAAAACGAGGCCGTCGATACAAACGTCAACGCGCTCGACCTCGACGCCCACCTGGGCATCGATGGCGGCGACCACGGCGGCGCGAACGGCCTCGGCGAGTTTCTTGAACGGATAGCCAAAGAACACCACGACACGCACGGTGAGTGCGAGCTTGTCGCCGATGACCTCGGCCTCGACCGCCGGCTCGGAAGCCGGGGCCTTGGACGAGAGCATCATGGAGACAAGGTTGGTGGCAAGGTCCTTGACGCCAACGGAGGCGATGCCCTCGACATCCGACACGGCGCGCGAGACGATGGCGGTCAGAACATCGGGCGAAATGCCGATGCCGTCAATCTTGATTTCCTGGGGCATGAGTCCTCCTAGAAGAGTTGGTTGCTAGACGCGGGAGACGAACTTGCCGTCGCGGGTGTCAACCTTGATGACCTCGCCCTCGTTGAGGTACATGGGGACCTGGATGACAGCGCCGGTGTCAATCGTGGCCGGCTTGGTGGAACCCTGGACGGTGTCGCCCTTAAAGCCCGGGTCGGTCTGGACGATGGTGGTCTCGATGAACATCGGCGGAGTCACGCCCATGAGCTCATCGTCGGCGAAGAGCAGCTGGCAGATGTCGTTCTCGCGCAGCCACTTGGAGTTCTCGCCCACCATGTCCTCGGGAACGGGAACCTGCTCATAGGATTCGTTGTCCATGAAGATGTAGTCGGTGCCATCGTTGTAGAGGTACTGGAACTCACGGGTGGTGAGCATGACGCTCTCGAACTTGGTGCCGGCGTTGCAGGTGTTCTCGACGACGCGGCCGCTCTTGATGTCGCGGGTCTTGTAGCGCACAAACGCGCCGCCCTTGCCCGGCTTGACATGCTGGAACTCGACGATGGTGTAGACCTTGTCCTTAATGCGGAGACCGAGGCCGTTCTTGAAGTCGGCGGTAGAAATGGTAGGCATAGCGACCTTTCTTGTTATGGGCAGAACGCACAAGCGTCCAAATTACATACGAGCGAAATTATACACTTGCAGACGGCGCCTGCAGCGAGCGCATAAAAAGAGAACGCGGGGCGTCCGAATTGCTCCGGAGGCCCCGCCCCAAACTATCTACCGAAGTAGACTAGCAATCGATGACGTGAAGGTCATGCGGCGTCTTGGTGAAGGGCTCGTAGCCGTTCTCGGTGACCACGCCGTAGTCCTCCAGGCGCACGCCGCCCACACCGGGCAGGTACACGCCGGGCTCCATGGTGATAACCGAGCCGACATCGATGATGTTCTTGCTGCGGTTGAAGTTAGGCAGCTCGTGGATGTCAATGCCCACGCCATGGCCCAGACCATGGTTGTAGTAATCGCCATAGCCGGCATCGCCAATGATCTTCTTGGAAAGCTTGAAAATGTCGTTGCCCTCGACGCCCGGATGAATGGCGGCAACGCACTCCTCGTGCGTACGGCGCACGAGCGCGTACAGGTCGAGCTGCTCCTGGGTAGGCTCGCCCATCACGACGGTGCGCGTCATGTCAGAACGATAATCGCAGTAGCCCGCGCCGTAATCCATGAGGACGAAGTCGCCCTTCTCGATCACGCGGTCGCTCGGAACGGCATGCGGGTTGGCGGTATTGGGGCCGCTCGCCACGATGGAGCCAAAGGCCAGGCTGTCGGCACCGTTGGCGAACATAAAGTTCTCGAGCTCGTTGCGAACCTGCTTCTCGGTCATACCGGGCTTAATATAGCCGAGCATGTGCTGGAAGGCGGCGTCGGTGATCGACTGCGCGTGGCGCATGAGCTCGATCTCCTCGGCGTCCTTGATGGCGCGCATCTTACGGATGTCGTCATGCATCAGCGGCAGCATGCAGGCAACGGAGCGGTCCTCCAGGCCACGCTGAATACCCTGGTAGAAATTGATCTGCATGTCGTCCTCGACAGCGCAGACGCGGCACTTGTTGGCCGCGATCTTGCCGGCGACCCAACCGGGGATGGTGCCCTCGTCCATGTCGTAGACCCAGGGGCTGCCGGCGGGCGTGTTCTCCTCAAAGCTGTTGAGATAGCGCGAGTCGGTATGGAACAGGCACTGGTCGGCCGTAATAAACGCAGCATGCGGGAACTCGAAGGTGTAATCGAAGACGCCCTTGACGCCCGTAAGCCAACGAAGGTTGGCCTCGTCGCGCACCACGATAGCGTCGTAGCCACGCTCAACCATCAGGGCACGGACACGCTCGATACGACCGGCAGGACCGGCAGCAAACTCTGACATGCAGATTCCTTTCTTGTTGTCTCTATAAAGACGGAACGGGTCTCAACCGAACGACGGAATCGCGCGCGATTCGCAACCGATTGGAAACCCGCCCCTCAACATGATACGAAAGACGATGTATGTCAATAAATCCTAGAGAAGTTCTTTGCGAGAAGCCAAGTAGGCGTGAGCATGGCGGTCGAGGACCTCGTCCTCAACGCTCGTTAGACGAATGGCGCCGAGTGCCGCGGGCAGCGGCAACATACTACGGTTCGAGCGGTCAAACTGCTGCCTGCGGAACTCCTCGATATATGAGGCAGGCTCCAGATCGAAGGCAAGCTCCTCGATACCAAAGTCCTCCAGGCAGTCATCGACCTCAAAGACGTAATCGATATCAAAGTCGCAGGCATCATGTGCTAAGCGCGCCTCAAAGCGCATGCCCTCAGACAGCAGCTGGTAGGCAGGAACCTGCGCCGCGGCTTTACCCAGGCAGGCGCGCAGGGTACGCTCCCCCATCTTGCCAAAATCGAGCGCATGGCGGGCGCTCGGGTTCGTGGCCATCAGTACGTCCTTACGGGCAGTCTGAGACCACTGAACGGCATTGACGAGCGCGACCTCCTCGCCCGCGAGAATCTCGGGGACGGTCTCAGTAAACTGATTCCAGCGGGACTTGCTGCTCGAAAGCATGGTGCCAACAAGTACCGCATAGCCGAGCTTGAGGTCCTCGGGGTCCGCCTCGCGAACAAGGTCGAGGTCGCACACGACCAAGCCCGGCTCGGGACGGAACGCGATAGCGGGAAGCGCATTCGTCGACGAGGCGACAAGCGGCTTCATGGTCGTCGCAACCGTGAGCATGGCGTCGAACGTCGTCGGCAGCAAGGCGCACTCGGTGCGACCGCACCACTGATTGGCACACCAACAAACGACCGAGCAGGTCGCCGTGTCACCGACAGCGACAACGAGATCGTCGCAGGTAATGCCGTTAGCCGACAGGGCGCCAAAGACGGTATCGGCATCGGCCAGCGTAGCACCGGCAGGAGAAACCTCGAGGACGAGCAGCGACACGGCAAAACCGGCGTCGACCAGCGCATGCTCGATGACCTCGCCAAAACACTCGGATGTAGCGTCGTTCCAAACCACCATCGCGCGCTTAGGCTTGCCCACGGCCGAGGCAAACATGCGCGACAGCTCCTCGAACGCGCCCAATCCAACGCGGACATCGACACTGCGGTTTTGGAAATTGATAAGTTGACGGCGAATCATAGCAGTCCACGCTCCAAAAGCATCTCGGCACAAAGGTAGGAAACGTCCTCGAAGGACTTGTTGCGAATATCAAGGGTAATATCGGCGGCCTGGCGATACAGCGGACGGCGATGCTCAAACAGGCGCGCAGCGTGCTCGGGCGAGCGGAAATCGGGCCGGGTATCGGAGCGGCGAATCTGGCGCAACGAGTCCTCAAAGTCGCCTTCGAGGTACACGCATATACCCATCTCATGCATCAGCTCAATGTTCACCGGCGTCTCGACGATGCCACCCCCGCACGACACCAGCAGGCTGCGCTCGCTTTGAAGCGAACGGAGTGCCGAGGTCTCAAGCTCGCGAAAACGATCCTCGCCCTCGGTCTCAAATATCTCGGTCACCGACTTGCCACATCGACGCACAACCAAACGATCGGTATCGATAAAACGCCGCTTGAACATAGTGCCGACGTTGCGCGCGAGCGTCGATTTGCCCGCGCCCAAAAAGCCGATAAAGAAGATATGGTCGCAGCCGTGTTTGATGTGCTGAGACATGGCGAAACCTATTCCTCGCAGGGAAGGTCGCGCAGGGCCCGGCGCTCAAAGATACGGAAGATCTGCGTGTACCACAGGTCCTGGGTTGCCTGCGGCTTGACCAGAATAGTGTCAACGCCGGCAAAGTTACCGCTCCACACGTCCGTGTACAGCTGATCGCCGATCAGCACCGCCTCGTCTGCCGTGGCGCCAAGGCGCTTAAGACCCGCCTTCAAGGCAAACGGGGCGGGCTTCATGGCGTGGCTGATGGCCTCGAGTCCCAGCTCGCGTGCAGAGCTCATGACCTGATCGCGATGCCAGTTGTTGGACACCATGCACAGCTTAAAGCCTTTGGCGCGGGCGGTATCGAGCCAAGCGGAAACCGCGGCGGGAACCTGCTCGGTGTCGCGCGGAACCAGAGTGTTATCGCGATCGAGCAGAATGGCGCGTTTGCCGTCGGCCCACAGGGTATCAAGGTCGATGCGATCGACCGAGGCAACGTATCGTTTGGGGCTAAAAATCCTCATGCTAATTCCAAGACAGTTGATGCTCTTCGTAGGTTTGCGAGAAGCACTCCTCGTCCTGCGTAATGTAGAAATACAGGTCATCGGAGTCGGTCGGCTCAAGCGTGGCCTTGAGTGCCTCGAGCGACGGAGAGCAGATGGGCGTGGGTGGTAGGCCCTCGTGCTTATAGGTGTTATACGGGCTATCGCTCTGCAGGTCGTCGGCGGTAACCTCGCCACCGGTGACATACATCATGGTCGCATCGCTGTTGAGATAGCGCAGACCGTCGAGCTTGCCGGCAAGGCGGTTGTAGAAGACCGAGGCCACGTGCGCACGTTGATCGGCGTTGAGGCCCTCGCGCTCAACGATAGAGGCCAAGTTAACGATGTCGTAGTCGGACATCTCCACACCGTAGCGCTCCTTGATCTTGGCTTCGCAGCTCGCAAAGTCAAGCGACTTGTACTCAGTCTTAAACTGATCGAGCATGGCACGAATCACGTCATCGGCCGTCGGCGAATCACCCAACGAATAGGTCTTGGGGAACAAGAAACCCTCGAGCAAATCGTTGGCGGCGCCCTTAAGGAAGCTATAGTCGTCCACGTAGTTGGAGGCCTTGGCCTGGTTGAGGAAGTCTTCCTTAGAGATGCTGTCGTAGGCCTGGGCCACGCGGTCGGCGACTTGATCGACTGTCAGACCCTCAGGGATAGTCAGCGCATTGGAGCCCGCGTTGGGGCCTTCCATGAGCTGCTGAACAACCTTGGTCGCATCCATGAGTGTGGTGAACGAATAAGTACCAGGCTTGAGCGACATATCGGCGTTGAGCTTTTTCACCGCCGCGTAGTAATCCTTGGGATTTTCGACGATATGGTTCTCGGAGAGAATCGAGGCGATCGCATCACCCGAAGCACCGTCGGGAATGGTCACCGTAACCTGCTGACCAGCCGTGACCTTCGTATCCTCACCGGCAAAGAAGCCCTTGACGGCAGGCACGACAAAGAAAGCGATAGTAGCAAGCGCAATTACGGCCACCACAACGCCGATGATCATAGGAACCGGAGAACTCTTCTTTTGAGCACCGCGACGAGCATGCGTGTTGTAGCTCGAGCGAGTCGCCGGAGCAACGCCATGCGAACCGCGAGCGTGATGCAAATGCGATTGGGGGACCTGCGTTCGCTGGGTAGGTGCCTGTTGCTTAAAGCGAGCACCGCCTGCAGGCTGAGCCGAACGAGCAGTGGGCTGCTGAGCCGCGTGAGAAGCCGGATACTGAACCGAACGAGCAGAAGGCTGCTGACCCGTCCGTTGAACAGGTTGGGCCGAACGAGAGGAGGACTGCACCGGGCGCGCGGCAGACTGAGCTGCGCGCTGGGTCGGCTGTGCCGGACGCTGGCCAGGCTGGGCAGGGCGCGACGCCGGCTGACGTGTACGATTCGGCTGGCGCGGATCGGGAGCGCTAGGCATGCGAAACCTCCTCGTTTTTACGATCAAGCCACGTCTGCAAAAACAGGCTGGCGGCAATCATGTCAATCTTGCCCCTCATCTGCTTTTCGTTGAGCCCCTGCTCGCGCAGGATTCTCTTGGCCTCCTGCGAGGACAGACGCTCGTCCTCAAACTCCAGCGGAAGCTCGAGCTCGTCGGCAATCTTTTGGGCCACGGCGGCGACGCGCTCGGCCTGGGGACCGGGCTCACCGGCCATGGTCAAGGGACGTCCGCTTACCAGGATATCGGGCTCATAGTCCTCAACCAGGTAACGGAACGTCTTGGCCATGCCAGTGACCTCGGCAGCCGGAAGCACCTTGACAGGCATTGCCATCTTGCCATCACGGCTCGAGACGGCAATGCCAATCCTGGTCTCCCCTATGTCCAGTGCGAGCGCGACCACAGCGACTACTTATGTTCTTAGGCGCCAAGCGCGGTCTTGGCGGCCGCGAGGGCATCGGCGATACCGGCGGCGTTCTTGCCACCGGCCTGGGCCATGTTGGGACGACCGCCACCGCGACCATCGACCAGGCCCGCGATCTGCTTGATCACGTTACCGGCGTGGAAACCGGCCTTCACGGCGTCATCGGAGCCGGCGGCGAGCAGAGCCGGGGTGCCCTTCTCGGTCACGCTGGCAACGACGCAGGCGACGGGGCCGGCAACCTTCTGGTGCACGGTATCCCAGACGTTTCGCAGGTCAGCAGCCTCAAGGCCCTGGAGCTCAGCGACGACGAGCTTGTAGCCGTCGAGCTCGACGG
Source organism: Collinsella sp. OM06-18AC (assembly GCF_003438785.1). Lineage (NCBI taxonomy): Bacteria > Bacillati > Actinomycetota > Coriobacteriia > Coriobacteriales > Coriobacteriaceae > Collinsella > Collinsella sp. OM06-18AC. Next base: position 84,124 of record NZ_QSTX01000005.1, on the reverse strand, counting down.
CGCCCTCGATGGCGCTGGAGATAGCATCGGAGGAGCCACCGGTCAGCGCCTTCTTAAGCTTATTGGACGTCTCGCGCAGCTCAGCCTGCAGGTTTTCCACGCGGGCGGGAACCTCATCCACACGGCACTTGAGCGCAGCAGCGGCGGCGTCGACGAGCGCCAGACGGTCGGCCATGTAGTCGAGAGCACCCTTGGAGGTCACGGCCTCGATACGGCGGACGTTCGAGCCCGTGGAGGACTCGGAGATGATCTTGAACAGGCCGATCTCGGCGGTGTTGGCGGCATGGGTGCCACCGCAAAGCTCACGGGAGAACGGCTGGTCCTCGGCGCCCACGGAGACAACGCGGACGACGTCGCCATACTTCTCGCCAAACAGGGCGACAGCACCGGCGGCCTTGGCCTCGTCGATGCCCATGACGCGGGTCACGACCGGCTTGGAGGCGAAGATCTGCTGGTTGACCAGGTCCTCGACAGCCTTGAGCTGCTCGGAGGACAGGGCCTCGAAGTGCGTGAAGTCAAAGCGCAGGTGCTCGGGCGTCACCAGCGAGCCAGCCTGGGAGACATGCTCGCCCAGGACCTGCTTAAGCGCGGCGTCGAGCAGGTGCGTGGCGGTGTGATTGCGACGCAGGAAGCCACGGCGCTCGGCGTCGAGCGCGGCGGTCACGGTAGTACCGACGGTCAGCGTACCCTCGGTGACGTGGGCGACGTGAGCATACAGGCCGTTGTGGTTCTTGGTATCGGAAACGGTCAGCGCAACGCCCTCGGCGGAAAGCTCGCCGGCGTCACCCTGCTGGCCGCCCATCTCGGCGTAGAACGGGGTGCGGTCGAGAACAACCTCAACATCCTCGCCCGCAGCGGCGGACTCGACGGACTCACCGTTGCGAACGATAGCGACAACTTTGGCATCCTCGATCACATCGTTGTCATAGCCGTCGAACTCGGTCGCAGCGACCTTGTCCGAAAGCTCGACCCACACGTCGTTGAAGCTGCCCCAGGCGTCGCCCTTGGCGTTGGCGCGAGCGCGGGCCTTCTGGTCCTCCATGCAGGCGGTAAAGCCGTCCATGTCGACGTCGTGGCCAGCGGTGCCGGCGATCTCGACGGTCAGGTCGATGGGGAAACCAAAGGTGTCGTGCAGCTTAAAGGCAACGTCGCCCGGAAGGACAGCACCCTCGGCAAGCGCGGCCAGGGCCTCGTCCAGGTAGACGCGACCGTTGTCGAGCGTCGTGGAGAAACGCTCCTCCTCGGAAGCGACGATACCCTTGACGAGCGCGACGTTCTTGAGCAGCTCGGGATAGGCCTCGCCCATCTGGGCGTTGACCTCATCAATGAACTTGGTCAGGAAGGCGCCCTCGATGCCCAGCAGGCGACCGTGGAACACGGCACGGCGGAGCAGGCGGCGAAGGACGTACTCGCGACCCTCGTTACCGGGGAGAATGCCGTCCGAGATCATAAAGTCGACGGCACGAGAGTGATCCGCGATGATGCGCAGGGAGCGGCTGGCACCGGAGTAATCGTCGGCGTCATAGGTCTTGCCGCTGATCTTCTCGCCCAGCTTGATGAGGTGCTGCATCAGATCGCCGTCGTAATTAGCGGTCTTGTGCTGCATGATGGCGGCCATGCGCTCCAGACCCATGCCCGTATCGAGGTTGCGGTGCGGCAGCTCCGGCATGGAGCCATCCTCCTGGCGGTCGTACTGGGTAAACACGAGGTTCCAGAACTCAAGGAAGCGATCGCAGTCGCAGCCAGGCTTGCAGTCGGGGCTGCCGCAACCGACCTCCTCGCCCATGTCAAAGTAGATCTCAGAGCACGGACCGCAGGGACCGGTGGGGCCAGCGGCCCAGAAGTTGTCGTCCTCGCCCAAGCGGGAGATGTGGTCCTCGGCAACGCCCAGGGAGCGCCATACGTCATGGGTCTCGTCGTCCTCGGTAAAGACGGTGAAGTACAGGCGATCGAGCGGCAGCTTGAACTCCTTGGTGATGAGCTCAAAGGCCCAAGCGCAGGCCTGCTGCTTGGAGACGCCGCCAAAGGAGAAGTCGCCGAGCATCTCAAAGAAGGACAGGTGACGGCCGTCCTCGCCGATGCAATCGATGTCGTTGGTGCGGACGCACTTCTGGCAGGAGATCGCGCCGATCTCCTTCATGGTCTTCTTGCCCTGGTAGTACTCCTTAAACTGATTCATGCCGGCGTTGGCAAGCAACAGCGAAGGATCGTCGGGGACGAGGGACGAAGAAGGATAGAGCTTAAGACCGCGCTCCTCAAAGAAGTTGAGGAACTTAGAGCGAATCTCGGCCGTAGTCATTGACGGGTAGTCAGCACTCATAGAGGGAATCTCCTCGGTTTCACATCGAAACAGTTCAAACGTAACGATATTACCATCCCACCGCGCCTGTGCAAAAAAGAGGGCCGCCAAACAGCGACCCTCCAGCGAAAGTGCACGTTATTTAGTACTGTGCGATCCTTTGAAAAAGGACTGCTGTAGAATTACATATAAGAGTCACCCGGAAGGAGCGATCGATGAAAAGCAAACGATTTTTCCTCAATGCACTTCTGTTAGCGGCACTTTTAACGCTATTGGCTTTCTCCTGCTGGTACGCAAACCAACCAGCATTTGGCTACGTGTTGTATGCAGTAATGTCCGGCGATAAGGCTTATTACACTTTACGCGCAATTGACATTCTCTTTTTCTATGTTGCCGGTCCCTTATCAATCGCTTTGCTCGCGTTTCTTGTCATTTACAACTTCAAGAAACGTTAATGGGGCCTATTTAGAATCCGAATCGTCCATGGACCCGTCGATGCCGGTTTTGGTATCGTCATCAGAGTTGGAATCGTCATCCTTGGCGAAGGGATTCTTGAAGAAACCCGTGGCATCGGGCTGAAGACCCGAGAGCTTGATCCAGGGATTATCGAGCTCGGGCTTGGGCATAGCCTTGGCCTCGGGCGCGGTCTCGTTGCCGATGAGCTCGGACTCATAGATGAACGTATCGTCCCCGAGCGCGTCATAGGCGGCGACCGGGTTGCCATCGGCATCGCGGTACGGCGTGCCCTTAAACACGGCGCCGTCATAGGCCACAAGCTGGCGGCCGGTCTCGTTCTCAAAGTAGTAGACGAAAATGCCCTTGAGGGCTGCGCACAGCGGAATGGCAATGATCATGCCAATAGGACCCATGAGTGCCGAGCCAATAACGAGCGCCGTGAGGCTCATGATGGGATGCACCTGCACCGAGCTCTGCATGACCTTAGGCGAAATTACGTTATCGGTGACGTTTTGAGCGACCATCGTCACGATGAGCGTCCATAACGCCAACATGGGGCTGAACATGAAACCGAGCACTGTGGCGATTGCTGCGCTCACCCAGGGACCGACGACCGGAACCAAATGCATGATGCCGGTAAAGATGGCCATGAGCGCCGCATACGGATGGCCGATGATCATAAAACCGATAAAGGCGAGGAAACCACCGCAGATGGACGTCACGACCATACCGCGCATGTAGCCGCCGACAGAGCGAGAAAGGATGGCGACCATAAAGCGGTACGAGGTCTCCTTCTCCTGACCGATGATGGTGCAAATCTCGTGGTGCATGCGAGGGTAGTCGCAGGCCATCCAGTACGCAAGCACCAGACCAAGGAAGATCACGAACAACTGCGAGGCTGTATTGGTGATGAGCGGGAACACACCGCGGCCAAGCTCGGCAGCGATCTGAGACACATACTTCGATGCCACGGCAACCAGCGACGAAAGATTATCGTCCAGATACTCCTTGAGCGGCGTGTTGTTGAGCGTCTTGGCATGCGAGATCATCTCGTTGAGGTCGCCACCCGCAACACGAAGCTGCTCGGGCAGGCGGCTCAGGACTTCCATGATCTGACCAAAGAGAATCGGCGACAAGATGCAAACGACACCGACGAGCACAGCAACGACCACAATAAGCGCGATAAGCGAACCGATGCCGCGATTCACGCCATGGTGCTCGAGCCAGTTGGTGATCGGGGACATCACAAAAGCAATGATGGAGCCGACGGCAAGAAACTCAATAACCGGTGCCAGGATGCCCATAAGGTTAAAGATGACGGCGGCGATGACGATGCAACCGACGACAGCCCAAATGCGAAGCGTCAGAATGCGGGTATCGCGCAGCGTGCGGTCGGTTTGTTGGGGGTGCTCACTCATGAACGAACCATTACTCCGTCAGGGTCAATCTTGTCTTGAATCTTCTTGAGGGTGCGGCGCAGTAGGCGCGAGACCTGCACCTGCGAAATGCCCAGCTTCTTGGCGATCTCGATCTGGGTCATGCCCTTCACAAAGCGTAGCTCGATCACCTCACGCTCGCGCGGCGAGAAATCGCGGATGGCTTCCTCGATTACCAGGCGGTCATCGGTAAAGTCGAGCTCGTTGTCGTCGTCGGCATAGCGATCGAGAATCGAGGGAGCATCGTCGGAGTCGGACGCGCCGGGAGCCTCGATGGGCACCGAGGTGTAGGCCGAGGACGATTCCATGGCTTCGAGCACCTCGTCGACGGTCACGCCAAGGTAATCGGCGATTTCCTCAACCTTGGGCGAACGCTGAAGCTCGTTGGTAAGCTTGTCGGTAGCCTGGTTAACCTTGGCAGAGAGCTCCTGCAGACGACGCGGCACGCGCACACTCCAGCCCTTGTCGCGGAAGTGGCGCTTAATCTCGCCCAAGATGGTGGGCGTGGCAAACGTCGTGAACTCGAGTCCGCGCTCGGGATCAAAGCGATCGATAGCCTTGAGCAAGCCCAAGTACCCGACCTGCAAAAGGTCATCGAGCGGCTCGCCGCGGTTCTTGAATTTGTTGGCAAGAAACCTTACCAGGTTCATATGGGACATGACGAGCTGCTCGCGAGCATCCGGATCACCGGTCTCCTTATAACGACGAAACAGCTCGCGGGTTTTCTCCTTGTCCCAAGCGGTCTTGCCGCTCCGGGAGCGTTCGGTCATATTAGATATCCGCCTTGAGGTCGAGGGAAAGCGTTAGGGGCGCTGTAGTCTTTTCGTAAGAGTCACACACGCTCGCCAAAATGAGCTCGGCATACACGGCAGCCTGGTCATCCTCATCGACAGTCGCCTGGTCGCCAAAGGTAAAGGTCATGCCCACATGCGATTCGTCGACATCGAATTTGATCGAGATATCGTCGGAATCAACAGCCGTGCAGCCAAAGATGAAGGCTTCTTCGGCAGCCATACGAATGTCCTCGATGCGATCAACGGACATAGAGCACAGGGCGCCGACGTTGGCGGCCGTCATGCGCACCAAGCGCGCGAGACGCGGATCACCGGCAACGCTCAGCGTAATGGGGCAGGTTGCTTCGCTACTCATCGCAGGACTCCTCGGAGGTCTCGGCAGTCGTATAAGTGTAATACTGAGCAGGCTTAGCAGCGGGCTTCTGAACATCATCGTCGTCAGCAGCGGCATCGTCATCGCCAATCAGAACGCGCTCAGTAGGCTGCTCGGCCTCGGCGGCGGCAGCGGCGAGCTTGCGATCGGCGTCGGCTGCAGGAGCCTTCACCTTATTGAAGAGCTTCTGCACGGCGCCAGCAGCAGAATCAGTCACGCTCGATACGGCATTGCTGGCCTCAGCCACGCTGCCCGTGACCTCGGAGATGTCGCGAACGACCGCCTCAACCTCAACGAGGTTAGACGTCAGAGCATCAACGGCAGTCTTGCTCGACTTGAGGAGCGGCTCAACCTGTGCCAGCGCGGGGGTGAGCTCATCGACAGCGCCGTCGAGCTTTGCCACCACAGGCTGTGCCTCGGCGAGCGTATTGTTAAGGTCACTCACCGTCTTGTCGAGCGAATCAACGACGGTGCGGGTCTTGCGCAGCGTGAGCGCGAGCTCGACAACAGCCCACACGCCGGCAACGGCGAGCAACAGCAGGGCGATTTGAATGGGACTCATACAAGCCTCCCAAAGGAATCGAAATACAGACGCTGTTCATGGTACCCCAAAGGGGACCGAACATGCCAAGCGTGAGATCCTGGGACAAAATAATCAGCAGTTACTTCGGAGCATTACCGCTACGGTCGCGTTCGCTTTGCTCAACACGCCACTCTTCCCAACCGCGGCCGGCAGGCTGCCAGAACGCGCCGCGCTCCAACCCCTCGGGCAAATAGCGCTGATCGACCCAGCCTTCGGGATAATCGTGCGGATACTTATACACGCCATATTCATCGCTGCCTGGGCGATGACGATCGCGCAGGTAGCTGGGCACCTCGCGAAGACCACTGCTGTGGATATCGGCCAGCGCCGCATCGATCGAGGCCTCGCACGCGTTGGACTTAGGCGCCAGGCACACATAGAGCGCAGCCTGAGCCAGGTTGATGCGACACTCGGGATAGCCAATGACCTCGGCAGATTTAAATGCGGCATGTGCCACCAAAAGCGCCTGCGGGTCGGCGTTGCCAACATCCTCGGAAGCCTGAATCATAATGCGGCGAGCGATAAACTTGGGATCCTCCCCTGCATCGATCATGCGCGCGAGCCAATAGATCGTGGCATCGGGATCGCTGCCGCGCATAGATTTAATAAACGCACTGATAATGTCGTAGTGCATGTCACCGTTTTTGTCATACGAAAACCCACGACGTGGATTGGCGATCTTCACGTCATCCACGGTAATGGGATAGCGTTCCCCCGCCGCCGGCGCTGGCGTTCCCTCAGTATCGGGACGCGTAACGGCAATCTCACTCGCAAGCTCGAGCGTCGTGAGCGCCGAGCGCGCATCACCCGCGGCCAGCGTGCAAATGGTCTTGACTGTATCCTCATCGGCCGAGAACTTACCGTTTAAACCCTGCGGCGCCTCGAGCGCACGCTCAATGAGCATGGCGATATCCTCGTCCTTCAGGTGCTCAAGCTCTACCACACGCCCACGCGAGAGCAATGCCGAGTTGACCTCAAAGTACGGGTTTTCCGTCGTGGCGCCAATCATAATGACGGTGCGGTTCTCGACCGCATGCAGCAGGGCATCTTGCTGCGACTTCGAAAAGCGATGGATCTCATCGATAAACAGAATGGTGCGGCGGTCGTAGGTGTTCAGACGGGTCTTAGCCTCATCGATTACGCGGCGCAGGTCCTTCACAGTGCCCGTCACGGCGCTGACCTCGACAAACTCGCTCTTGGTATGGTTGGCGATAATGTGGGCCAGCGTCGTCTTACCCGTACCGGCCGGCCCGTACAGAATCACGCTCGAAAGCACATCGTGCTCGATCGCGGCACGCAACCATGAACCCTTACCGACGGCCTTTTGCTGGCCCACATACTCGTCGAGCGAATTAGGGCGCATGCGCACCGCAAGCGGCGCATTCTGAAAGGAACGCTCGCGCGTCGAAGCAGAAAAAAGGTCGTCCATAGCCATCCCGTGCATCAATCAAAAACGTTTTCCACAAACAGTATACCGAATAAATACGAACTACCGTTCGTTAATATAGGTACGATGCGGAAACTTTAGACCCGGGAACAGCTTGCTCGTCAGCTCGCAGAAATAACCGTCCGTCATGCTCGCGATGTAATCCACCACGGCTTGATCCTTGTCGTCCTGCCAGGCATAGGTACGATCGTAGTAGGAAAGCTGCTGCTCAATGCGCGAAATATGGTGCTTAAAGATATAAGAGGACTCGTCGCCACTGTTTAGATCCCGCAGGCAACGGTCGTAGAGCTTTTCGAACGCCTCGCGCAGCTCCTCCTCGGAATCGCCTTCGATACCGCCCTTGCTATAGATCTTCTCGTAGTTCTCGCGCTTGGCTCGGCGAATTTCCTCAAACAGGTCCTCGCTCATCTCGATGCGCGGCTTACCATAGCTATGCTCAACGATATCGATGGAAGCGTGCGTGAGGATCCAGCTGTTATAGGCGCCGCCCCGACCATCGTCAAAAGCGTCGGGCGAAAGCAGGCCCGCCGCGATCGCATCCTGACGGTCACGACCGACGTAGGCAAGAATATCCGAGATGCGAACGACGCAGCCCTCGAGCGTCATGGGACGCAGGTGCCCAATGGCGCCATAGCCCGTGGCGATGCAGTCCTCGACCGCCTGATCGAACTGGTCAAAGGAGCCCATATCCGACAATTCAAACACGCGTTGCTCGTACTCGCCGTTATGGCATAGCACGCCGTCGAGCGTCTGGAGCGACACGTTGCGGCCATACAGGGCGTCGAGCACGCGGACCGACTGCACGTTATGGAAAAAGTAGCGACCCGTGCGCTCATGATAGATATCGTTGAGAAAACGCTCACCGGCATGGCCGAAAGGCGTGTGGCCCAAGTCGTGGCCTAAGCCAATCGCCTCGATCAGATCGCAGTTGAGCCCCAGGGCGCAACCGATATCGCGCGCAATGCGCGAAACAAGCTGCACGTGCAGGCCACGACGCGACAGGTCGTCGTTGCTGCGAAAACTGAAGACCTGTGTTTTGCCGGCATAGCGAGTGTACGCCGGAAGATGAAGAATCTTTTCGGTATCGCGCATAAACGCCGGACGCATAAGCGTGCCTTTGTCGGAGGCGCGATCAATACGACGAATGACCTGATCGTCGTTGCAACGATACGGGTTAACATAGCCCGAAGCACGATCGGTGGCAATGCGCTCGAAAAGTTCGGGCGACAACGCCGAGGGAATTCGGTCCATGCGCGCCTTAATGACGGCCGTTTCTTGATTAGTTGCCATGGCATGCTCCTTAAGAAGGATGCGCAATCGGTTACAAAGTGCAGCCCACAACCTCGATTATGGCAAAAATCGGCACCAAAAACGGGAGCAATGGCAGGGAGCGCGATTTCGTGATGAGGCAGGAGAGGGCCAGGGCCAGGAGCGCGGCGGCAAATGCCACGAAGCCACCCATAGGGTCGAGCGTGCAAAGCGCGAAGAGCGCCTTGGCATCTCCCATGCCGATGCCGGGGGTCTGGCGATGTCGCCGCCAAAGCGACTCAGTCAGCACAAGAGAAAGGTACACGATGACCGCAAGGCCAGCGTGGTCAAGTGCCGTGTTTAAGCCCCCATCCAGCCACACGCCCGCAAACGCCGCCACGGCACACGCAGCAGCAAGCGCGTTGGGAAACCGCCGCTCGCGGATATCAATCGCCGCGCCGGCAAAGGCGCAGATCCAAAATGGGATATAGACCACAGGACACCTCCCGGGACGGCTGTTCTAAAGCAAAAACCACCACAAAGGTGTATCCCCTTTGTGGTGGTTCTGATCGTGGTTATTTTGCGCCCTGCATGACCTCGTCGAGGGTAACGTTAACGGCGTGCTGCGTGGGCACCCAGTCGACCTTCAGGAACAGCGCGGCAACCGTGATGGGGATATAGCTGAACATAAAGATCGGGAAGGTAAACAGGTTGGTCACCAGGCGCCACTTTTGAGCGCAATGAATGTGCTTGTACTCAAAGATGGTCGTGAGCAGCGCCAGGATAAAGAAGGTCTGGTACATCATCACGAACGTCATGATAAGCGAGGCGGCACAAGCCTGCATCTCGACCTCGGTAGCCAAGAAACCATGCGAAAGGCCACCCACGATCAGGAACGTCGCATTGGCGAGCATGGAGATCAGGGACAGCAGCATGCCCGGAGCGATGGTCATAAACATGTCATATGCGGCAAAGCGATGATAGCGGAACGTCGACTTGACCAGATGCTTGCCGTAGGTAAAAAAAACCTGGTAGAAGCCCTTGGTCCAGCGCATGCGCTGTTTCCAGGACGCCTTAAACGTCACCGGCTGCTCGTCAAAGAACTCCGCCGGCGCATAACCGATGCGGATGCCGTGAATGGCGCAGAACGTGGTGAACTGGATGTCCTCGGTCAGTGTATGGAACTGCCAGCCGTGCATGCCCTCGATAACACTGGCGGAGATAAGGTAGCCCGAGCCCGAGACGGCGCAGGACGTCTTGCAGATATTACGCGCGTTGTTGAGGAAGCGGGCCTCACGCAAATACCAGGTGGCGTTGGCAGAGGAAATCCACGAACTGCCGAAGTTCTTGGAGTTACGATAGCTCGTGACCACATGGAAGCCCTGGTCAAAGGCATCGTTCATCTTGGACACGTAATCGCGGGCGATGACGTTATCTGCATCGAAGATAAAGTAGCCTTCGAAGGTGTCGGGATACTCGTTAAGGATGCGGTCGAAGCCAAAATCCATGACCCAGCTCTTGCCCTTGCGGGCCAGGTCATTGCGCTCGTAAACAATGGCACCGGCCTCGCGCGCGAGCTGCGCCGTGTTGTCGGTGCAAGCATCGGCGACCACGAAGACCTCGATGAGCTCGGACGGATAGTCCTGATCCTTGATAGAGCGTACGAGATTGGCGATCACGGCCTCCTCGTTATGCGCCGCAATGAAGAAAGCATAGCGGTGGAGTTTTTTGGCCTTGGGAGGCGCGACCTCGCCACGAAGAGCGCCAATGACAAAGAAGACCACCTGGTACAGAAAGCAGACCGTGAGCAGCGTAACCACAATCTGGTTGAAGATCACGATGGGTGTGTTGGTTTGTAAAAAGGCGAGCATGCAGGCTCCCGAGAACGCGTTACGTAAACAACCGTATATCTTACCGTAGGCTAACCGAGTTCAAGAAACCACCTAATACTGGTTAGGCTTCGAGCAAACCGAGCTGCGGAACGATTTCGTCGCCGGCGGCAGTGCGGCCGAGCGAGCGCGGGGCTAGGTCATCCAGAACGGCGGCGAGATCCCACGGCAGCTCATCGTGGCACTCAATGTGCTCCCCCGTCACGGGATGATCGAACGCCACACGCCAGGAATGGAGGAATTGCCTGGTCAAACCCTGGTCGGCACGCGCATCGCACTTACCGTAGAGCGCATCGCCCACGCAGGCGTGGTTGATATGGCGCATGTGCACGCGAATCTGATGCGTGCGACCCGTAAACAGGTGGCACTCGACGAGCGTATAGCCATCGTCAAAACGCGTGGAATCGAAGCGCTCGAGGACCCTAAAGGTCGTAATGGCCTGGCGCGCGAAAGGATCGTCCGAAACCGCCATCTTGACACGGTCGCGCGTAGAACGGGCAATGCCGGTGTTAATGGTGCCCTCGTCCATGGCAATGTGGCCGTGGACGAGCGTAATGTAGCGGCGGTCGAGCGTGCGCGTGCGGATGAGATTCTGGAGCGCGCGCTGGGTGTCGTCGTCTTTTGCCGCGAGCATAAGGCCCGAGGTGTCACGATCCAGGCGATGCACGATGCCGGGGCGGTCCTCGCCCTGCACGGTGCCCAGATGGTCAATGCCACAGTGATAGACCAAGGCGTTCGCAAGGGTGCCGCTCTCGTGGCCATGGGCGGGATGGCACACCAGACCGCGCTGCTTGGAGAGCACGATGAGGTAGTCGTCCTCGTAGCGGATATCGAGGGGAATGGCCTCGGGAATCACATCGGTGGGATCGTGCGGCTCGGGCAAATCGACCGAAATACGGTCGCCGGAGCGCACGGCATACTTTTTTGACAGGCATGTCTCGCCGTTGACGGCAACGGCACCGCCCTCGATCAGATGCGCGCAGGCAGAGCGCGTAGGGCAGCCTTCATTAGCGCCCAGATAGGCGTCAAGACGCTGACCAGCGGCATCGTCGGCAACAAGGATATGGATGTCGGCCATTAGCGCTCGCTCCTTTCGCGAATCTTGCGGGCACGCTCCCCACGCTGCTGGGCCTTGCGCTTAGCGCGGGCCTCGTCACGGGCGTTGAGCTCGGCGGTCGCGTCGACCTCACGGGCCGCAGGACTCAAGAACATGTAGCCGATGAGGGCAAGCACCACACCGACCGTAATGCCGACATCGGCCACATTGAAGACGGGGAAGTCGATGAAGGTGGTGGCAATAAAATCGGTCACAAAGCCAAAAGCCAGACGGTCGATCGCATTGCCAATGGCGCCGCCCACGACCATAGCCATGCCCACAACCTCAAAGCGAGCAAGCTGGGGCGCGCGAAGCAAGTACACCGCGATCGCAACGATAACGACAAACGCCAGCACGGCAAACGCGAGGCCATGTCCCTCGCCCATGCTAAAGGCAGCACCGATGTTACGCACAAAAAGGAAGTCGATCACACCGGGGATAACAGTCACATGCAGAGCATCGCCAACGGCACGAACCGCAAGCTTGGTCAGCTGGTCAACAAGCAGCACGGCCAACGCCACGCTACCAGCAACACCCAGGCGCCAACGCAAAGGCGGCGTCATATCCGCACCACGACCCAAAGAAATCTCCTACCCTCAAAGCTCAAATAACGTTAAGTGCAATTTACCATCTTATATTGCCACACGCAGAACGCACGACATATCCACCAACGCAAGCGAAATAACCAGCTAAAAACGAAAGCGGCATTCCGAAAAACGGAATGCCGCTTTTATTCAGCGGAGCAAATGGGCCGAAGGCGCCCAAATTCTCCCTATAACTAAAATGCCGAGTTACCGTGCCTTAAAGGGCATTCGCACACCTCTTGCAAATGTGAGCGTGGCCGTTGTACTCGCCGACGGTGGTGCGGTAGTTCCAGCAACGGTCGCAGCACTCGCCCTCGGCAGCATCGATGGCAACAGAAAGCTCCTCGCCCTGGGTAAGCTCAACATCGGAGACGATGTAGAACTCGGCCAGGTCGACGGCCTTGTCGCCGGTCAGCAGCGCATACATCTCGGCGGGAACGACCGCCTTGACGCGGACCTGCTGGCTCTTGGTGAAGGTGCCGGCGGAGCGGGCATCCTCAAGGGCCTTGGTCACGACGCTGCGGAGCTCGAGTGAAGCCTCGAGCACGCCCTCAAACTCGTTGGCCTCGTCGACCGTGATGGGCGACTTGTACCAATCGAGCAGCGCGGCGTACTTCTGGTGGTCGACGCAGCCGGCGGGCGCATAGGCCATGGCCTCGTCGACCGTGTAGGACAAGATCGGCTGCAGGTCGCGCATGAGCATCGAGAAAAGCTCGGCCAGCACGGTCTGGGCGCTGCGGCGCTCGAGCGAGCCGGGCTTCTCACAGTACAGGCGGTCCTTCAGGGCGTCGAGATACACGTTGGAGAGCTCGGTAACCACAAAGTCGTAAAGCGCACGGTAGGCGCGCGGGAACTCGTAGCTGGCGTAGGCATCGTCGACCTCGGCCTGGACCTGGGTCAGGCGGGCGACCATGAGCTTGTCGAGCGGCAGCAGGTCGGCAAAGGCGACGCCGTCGGTCTCGGGCTCAAACTGACCCTCGAGCTCGGAGAGCAGGAAGCGCAGCGTGTTGCGGAAACGACGGTAGGCATCGGACGTACGAGCAAGGATCTCGTGGTCGATGGACACGTCGGAGCTGGTATCGACGGATGCAACCCACAGGCGGATGATGTCGGCGCCCATCTCGTCGCAGACCTTGTTGGGGTCGATGACGTTGCCGAGCGACTTGGACATCTTGCGGCCCTGGCCGTCGAGCGTGAAGCCCTGCGAGACGACCGCCTTGTACGGAGCGTGGCCGTTGGCGCCCACCGAGGTGAGCAGCGAGCTCTGGAACCAACCGCGGTGCTGGTCGGAGCCCTCGAGATACACGTCCGCCGGGTACTCAAGCTCGGGGCGATACTCGCAGACAGCCTTCCAGGAGACGCCGGAGTCCCACCACACGTCGAGGATGTCCTTATCGGCCTTGAGGTGATGGCCGCCGCACTTGGGGCAGACGCAGGCCTCGCCCAGGTAGCTCTCGGGAGCGTCGGTGAACCAGGCGTCGGAGCCCTTCTCGTGGAAGAGCTTGATGACGGCGTCGAGCGTAGCGTCGTTCATGACCTTCTCGCCGCAGTCGGCGCAGGTGTAGCTGGGGATAGGCACGCCCCAGTTGCGCTGACGGCTGATGCACCAGTCAGGACGCTGCTCGACCATGGCGCCAATGCGGTTGGCGGCGTGAGCCGGATACCACTTGACGTTCTCACGGACCTCCTTGCCAGCCTGCTCGCGCAAACCGGTCTTGTCCATCGAGACAAACCACTGGTCGGTAGCACGGAAGAGCACCGGGTGCTTGCAGCGCCAGCAGTGCGGATAACTGTGCGTGATCTTCTTCTCGAGGACCAGGGTGCCGCGCTCGCGCAGGAACTCGATGATGTGCGGGTTGGCCTCATCGGTGTCCATACCGCTGAAGGGGCCACCGGTACCAAACTCCTCGCCGGTGTAGAACTTGCCGTCGTCATCGACCGGCATGCAGATGTCGGTGATGCCCTCCTTGAGGCAGGCGAAGTAGTCATCGACGCCGTGACCGGGCGAGTTGTGGACGATACCGGTACCGTCATCGACACCGACGTAATCGGCCAGCAGCGCCACGCCCTCAACGCCGTCAAAGATCGGCTGCTTGTAGTGGATGTGGTGGAAGGACTCGGCGGGAACCACGTAGGGCTTGCCGTCGACCATGACCGGGGTGTACTCCCAGCCAAACTCCTCACAGCACTTGGGAGCCAGGTCCTCGAGCATGACCTCGGCACGACCCTCGTGCTCAACGGCGACATAGGCGGCGCCGGGCTTAAGGGAAACGGCTTGGTCGGAGGGGATGGTCCACGGGGTGGTCGTCCAGATGATGAAGTCGACCGGGCCGTCGAAGTTCTCGAGGCCGGCGGGCTTGGAGGTCATCTCAAAGCGAACAAAGATGGAGGAACTCGTCTCATCGGAGTACTCGATCTCGGCCTCGGCGAGCGCCGTGTGGCAGTGCTTGCACCAGTGAACCGGCTTGTGGCCGCGATAGATCATGCCCTTATCGAACATGGCCTTGAAGACCTCGATGTCGGCGGCATCATGCTGGTGATAGAGCGTCAGGTAGGGGTTATCCCAGTCGCCGAGCACGCCCAGACGACGGAAACCGGCCTTCTGCAGCTCGATGTTCTCGACGGCGAACTTGTTGCAGAGCTCACGGATCTTGGCCGTGGAAGTCTGGTTGAACTTCTCGGTGCCGAGCTTCTCCTCGACCTTGTGCTCAATCGGCTGACCGTGGCAGTCCCAACCGGGGACATAGGGAACCTCATAGCCCTGCATCATCCAGTAACGGTTGATCATGTCCTTGGAGATCTTGTTCATGGCGTGGCCGATGTGGATCGGGCCGTTGGCGTACGGAGGGCCGTCGTGCAGCACGAACTTCTTGTGACCCTCGTTCTTCTTCAGAACCTGCTCGTAGACCTTGTTGTCCTGCCAGTCCTTGAGCCGCTTGGGCTCGGACTTGGAAAGACCGGCACGCATGGGAAAACCGGTCTTGGGCAGATTCATCGTCTGCTTGTACTCGTTTGCCACGGTACCCCTTTCATGTCGTGGGCGCGCACGCCCTCTGGGCACCAAAAAAGCGCCCGTCCCTACAAGCTGGGACGAAGCGCCACAAACGGGCTGCACGCCCGCAAAAGCTCTTCGCTTAACCACCCAGCTTAGATGCCCTCGCCCGCGTATTCGCGCGCTCGCATCCGTTACTCGGCTGGTCTGTATCGACGACCATCTCGGCGATGTCTACTAAGACGAACCTACGCGGCACGTCCGTTGGGACCGCAGCTCCGGGGTGATTTTCATCGGTCGCATGCACGGGTTCTCAGCGCTCCCCGCTCTCTGTAGCATGCGGACGGCCGACTACTCGTCCCCATCAACGCTTATGCGGAGTATGCTAGCACGTTCCGCACCGGCGAAAAACCCTCAACATCGGTTTCATACTTTAGAAACTTCTCGCGGTCGCAAGCACTCACTTGGAGCAAAATACCTGAAAGCACTTTATCGAACGAAAGAAGGCCGCTATGCGCACGATTGGAATGAGCGACTACACCGTCGGCGAGGACTGCTTTGACGAGCTGCCCGCCGCACTGGCAGAGTACGGAGCGACCAAGGTCGCCATCATTGGCGGCAAGCGAGCCCTGGCTGCGGCGCTGCCGGGTATCGCGGCGGCGCTTGAAGGTACCGATATCGAGGTTCTGGAGACGCGCGTCTATGGCACCAACAGTACGCGTGCCAATATCGCCAAGGTCGTGAACTCCCCTGCCTGCCAGGAAGCCGACGTGCTCATCGCATGCGGCGGCGGCAAAGCGCTCGACACCGTCAAGACGGCGGCCATCGAGCTCAAGAAGATCGTCTTTACGGTACCGACGATCTGCTCCAACTGCTCGGCCGCGACCGCCATTGCCGTTGTCTACAACGACGACGGCTCGCTCGAGGGCTATTCGTACCCCAACCGCCCCGCGCACATCTTCATCAACCCCAAGATCATCGCCGAGGCTCCGGCGGAGTACTTCTGGGCCGGCGTGGGCGATGCCCTGTCCAAGCAGCCCGAGGTCGAATACGCCACGAGCGCCGGCAACCTGGAGCACACCGCCGGTCTTGGCCTGGCGCTCGCACACACCTGCTCCGAGCCGCTGTTTACCTATGGCGTGCAGGGTCTTGAGGACGTTCGCCAGCACCTGTCGACCGAAGCCGTCAAGCAGATCGCGCTCGATATCGTGGTCAACACGGGCTACGTCTCCAACCTGACCAACCAAAACGATTACTACTACAACTCGAGCGTGGCGCATGCGTTCTACAACGCCACGTGCAGCATTCCGCGCGAAGGCTCCTACCTGCACGGCGAGGTCGTGAGCCTGGGCGTGCTCGTGCTGTTTGCCTATACGGGCGATACCGAGAACCTTGAGCGCTATGCCGCCTTTAACAAGCAGATGGGTCTACCCGTAACGCTTGAGCAGGTCGGACTTTCCGAGGCCGACATCCCGGCGCTGTGTGAGTATGCGCACGCCACCAACGAGTGGAAGCAGGGTAACCCGGAGCCCTTCACCGACGAAAAGTTCGCCACCGCCATCAAGGCTGCCAACACCTACGGCCACACGCTCTAGGACTGGCCCAAAACCACCACAAAGGGGACAGGCACCTTTCTGGTGGTTTTTTATTGCTCCAGCATTCAGTTCGTACTCGAACCCGATTCTTTACGAGAAAGGGTTCGGGTACGTTTTTTGTTTATCGGAAATTCTGCGGAAGGACTACTCGGAACGGTAAACAGGAACGAACAGAGGCAGGGTATCATCGTGGTGATGGTATCCTGCCTTTTATTTTGCGGGATCAAGGTCGCTTTATGCGAACTTGATCGCCACTTATATGGCACATTGATGGCAATTGCTTCGTACGTGCATACCGGGAGCCTGTACACCTCTGGCAAGGCGTAACACACTAGACTTTGTTCCAAAGTCCGTGTGCCAAGGGGGCAGGCCCCTTAGAATTCCTGTGGAGTGTGTACGCACGTACGCAGGAAAACGGCAAAATTTCGCTATATCAGGGCGTTCTTTCATTGGAGAGTATGGTATACACGGCTTAGTTCAACAAATATGAATTTATATATAAAGGAGAATATTGATGAAACTGTTTTTATGTTCTCACTTTTCAAGTGTAGGAAGTCTGATAAAGGAAGAAATTGAAAATAAAAAAGTCGCATTTATTCCAACAGCTTCGCTGCGTGAAGGCTACACCGGTTATGTCGGCTCGGCTCGAAAATTATTCAAAAAGTTGGGAGCAATCGTAACTGAAATTGATATTTCAACGGAGGCTTATTCAACGATACAGTCTCTTTTTGAAGATGCAGATGTGATCTATTTTACCGGCGGAAATTCTTTTTTCCTTATAGACCAGCTCCGTAAAACGGGAACGGATGAGCTGTTGAAGAAAGAATTGGAAAAGGGAAAACCGATGATTGGTGAATCGGCAGGTGCGATTGTATGCGCTCCAAGCATCCAATATATCGAGCAAATGGATGAAAAGCCGGAGGACTACTCACAAGAAGATGATTCAGGGCTTGATTTGATTGATTTCTATGTTCTTCCGCATTATCTTACAGCACCATTTAAGAAAGTTACCGAGAAAATAATGACTGAGTTTTCGGATTTGAATCTATGCCCAATTAACAACCGTCAGGGAATTGTAATTGACGGTGAAAGTTCAAAGGTTATTTGCAAAGAGTAATTTAAAATTCCAGTTTGCTGCACTCGTTCCTAGCAGGGTTTGGGGCAGGCACGCCCCAACAAGAAGCCGTCCCAAAGGGGCAAGAATGGGGACTGCGGACGATTTCTTGGACCGTTACGCGGCCCTTCCCAGCGCGGAGCGGAACTCGGCCGGCGTGCGGCCGCCGAGCGCATCGCTGCGCCTCTCCGTATTGTAGCGGCCGATCCAGGCCCCGAGCTCCTCGATGAAGCGGGCGGGGGCCCAGCCCGACCAGTCCCTGCCGTGCCAGAACTCCCTCTTGAGCAGGCCGAAGAAGCCCTCCATCGCGGCGTTGTCCGGGCTGCAGCCCTTGGCGGACTGGATTGGCTACACTGATGTGGACAGTTCCGGGAGGGGCGCAAGAGACGGGAAGGCCGTGTGCGCGTTCCTGCGTGAGGGCCGCGGGGAGGGGCTGCCTGGGTACGGCGCCTGTCAACTCGGTCTACGTCTTTGATGACCGGGTCGTACTCAATATCAACTTCACGGATGATGCCAAAACGGTCACCCGTGAGGAAGTGTTGGGTTCGAGTGCTATGGACAATGTTCCAGCATGCTGGGATCGAATTCGCTTGCCGGGATCACGCGGTAGCCGTGGCGCAGGAGCAGGTCAACGAAGACACCGTTACCCGTTGTGAGCGTGCCGCTGAAGGATCCGTCGTAGATATGGCCCACGCCGCACGACGGACTGCGATCCTGCAAAATGCACGCAACAATCTCGGACGGGCCGCCCGCCCGCTCGCACATATCGAGCGCACGTTGAGCACCCTGGCGAAACTCGCGATCAACCGACACGCCCTCGCAGGTACGAACCTCTCCGTTCACAATCTCGGACGGCTTGCGCGGTGTAGGCAAGCCACCAAAAACCTCAGGGCATACCAACAGGACCTCGGTCCCCGTACGCTCGCAAGCCTCGACCAGCTCGCGATGGTAGTTGTCGAGCCCGTTATACTTGCAGCTCTCGCCCATCAAACAGGCACTTACCACGATCTTCATATACAACTCTCCCCACGCAAAACGCCCCATTTGAGATGGACACTCAAATGGGGCGATTGACACTGTGCAACTAGTATTACTGCTGCTTTGGCATCAGCGGGTTCTCGCGCGTGAGGAGATTCATAAACTCCTCACCCGTGATCGTCTCCTTCTTGTACAGATAACGAGCCAGCTCGTGAAGCTTAAACTTGTTCTCCTTCAGGATCTGCAGAGCGCGATCGTGCGCATCCTCGATCAGCTTGGCCACGATCGCATCCACGCGCTCGGCAGTACCAGGAGCGCAGGTGAGCGACGTGTCCTGGTTGAGGTACGCGTTTTGGACGGTGCCGAGTGCCATCATGCCAAACTCATCGGACATACCAAAGCGCGTCACCATGTTGCGAGCGAGCTTGGTGGCCTGCTCGATATCGTTGGCAGCGCCGGTCGTCATCTCACCAAAGATGAGCTCCTCGGCAGCACGTCCGCCGCAATAGACGGCGAGCTTGTCCAAGACCTCCTGGCGCGTGGTCAGGAAGCGCTCGTCCTCCTCGACCTGCATGGTGTAGCCCAGAGCGCCGCTCGTACGGGGAACGATCGTGATCTTGGTAACCGGTGCCGAGCCCTTCTGGCGTGCGGCAACGATGGCGTGGCCGATCTCGTGGTAGGAGACGACCTGCTTCTCGTGGTCGGACAGCACCGTGGACTTACGCTGCTGGCCGGCGATGACGACCTCCACCGACTCCTCAAAGTCATCCTGAGTCGCGCGTTTGCGACCCTCGCGGACGGCGCGCAGGGCGCCCTCGTTGATGATGTTGGCCAGATCGGCACCCGAAGCACCGGGCGTGGCGCGGGCGATCGCGGTCAGATCGATCGGGGGCTGCGTCTTAACGCTCTTGGCGTGCAGCTCGAGGATGTTCTTGCGGCCGGTCAGGTCGGGCAGCTCAACGGGGATGCGGCGGTCAAAGCGGCCGGGGCGCAGCAGGGCCGGATCAAGGCTGTCGGGACGGTTGGTCGCAGCGAGGACGACGATACCCTTGTGGTTATCGAATCCATCCATCTCGGTCAGCAGCTGATTGAGCGTCTGCTCGCGCTCGTCGTTGCCACTAAAGCCGCCGCCATCGCGCTTCTTACCGATGGTATCGATCTCGTCGATAAAGACGATGCACGGGGCCTTTTCCTTGGCCTGCTTAAACAGGTCGCGAACCTTAGCGGCGCCGCGGCCGACAAACATCTCAACAAACTCAGAACCAGAAATACTAAAGAACGGCACGCCCGCCTCGCCGGCCACAGCCTTGGCGAGCAGGGTTTTACCGGTACCCGGAGGGCCGACAAGGAGAGCGCCGCGTGGCAGTTTGGCGCCGATCTCCTCGTAGCGCTGCGGCTTCTCCAGAAAGTCGACGACCTCCTTGAGGGACTCCTTGGCCTCTTCCTGGCCGGCGACATCCTTAAAGGTCACGCCCACGTCCTTGGAGGCGATCACGCGCGCGCCGGACTTGCCCAGTCCACCGCCGCCAAAACCACCGCCGCCAAAGTTCATCGACGGACCGTCATCACCCATGGCCTTCTTCATGCGGCGGTTGAGCCACCAGCCAATCAGGAAGAAAATCACCATGGGAAGAATGAGGGTGAGCAGGTAGTAGGTCATCAGGCCCGAGTTCTTATCGGGAACGACCGACTCAAGCGAAGCACCGGACTCAAGCACGCGATCGGTAAAGCCCGCGTCATTCGGCACACCGGTCGTCTTGTAGGCGATATTCTCGTCCTCGCCCTTCTTGGTGTAATAAATCGTGTAATCGTCCGTGTTGTACTCGACCTTGTCGACGCTCTTCTTATCGAGCGCTTTGACAAACGTCGAGTAATCGGTCTTCGTAATCTGCTGCGTGTGACCGATGTTGGGGAACAGAACGGTCGAGAGCACGAGGTAGACGACGAAGGCGATGAGCACGTAGAGGATCATATTCCGTCTACGTTTATTGTCATCCATCTCCATCTGCTTGAACTCCATCTACTGGGGTTGATAATGTTTTCTAGAATACCCAACCCGGACGGCGATAAACCGACGCCGGGCACGAAAGGACAGAGATGGCATCACTGGGAGTCGGCAAGGTTCAAATCTATACGGGCGACGGCAAGGGCAAGACGACGGCTGCGCTGGGGCTCGCGCTGCGCGCCACGGGCTATGGACTTAACGTACTCATGCTTCAGTTTGCCAAGAAGCTGCACTGCGCCGAACATGACGCAGCTCCTCGATTGGGGCTACGCATCGTACAAGCCAACCGCGACACACCCGAAGCCTGCGCTGCACAGATCATGGAGCTGGCGCGCGAGCAGATATCACAGGTCGACGTTCTGATTTTGGATGAACTCGGCGAGGCCATGCGACGGGGCTTTGTGACGCGCGAAGATGTCGAAGCGTTGATCGCGATGAAACCAACCACCACGGAGCTCGTGCTCACCGGCCGCGGTCTGTTGCCCCACGCCGATCTGGCAGACCTGGTCACCGAAATGCGCCCCGTCAAACACTACTTCGACGAAGGCCTCCTAGCCCGCCAAGGCATCGAATACTAGCCATTGCGGACGTCCCCAATGGCTAGGCAGTGGCGCGGCCTAGCCAGTTGCCGCTGTGATGGTAGACGGTGAACATCGCGGCGGTGATTACCCAGGTTACGGGGTAGACCAGCAGCAGATGCTCGAGCGAGGGGTCGAGCGGCATAATCGCAAACACCCAGATCACCCTGAGCACGACGGTGCCAAAAATCGTGAGCATCATAGGCTGGAAGCTCACGCCAGCGCCGCGGATGGAGCCGGACGCGTTTTCGATAATCGAGAAGATCGCGTAGAACGGCGCGATGAAATGAAGAATCGTCGTGGTGTAGGCCGAAATCGAAGCATCGTCGACAAACAGACGCGACAACGGACCCGAGAACACCAGTAGCACGGCAGACAGGCCACCAATGAGCATAAACGACAGCACAAGCGACGTATGGTAGCCCTTGCGCATGCGCTCGTAGTTGCGCGCGCCAAAGTTCTGTGCCGAGAACGTGGTGATCGAAACGCCAAGCGCCTCGGTAACCATCCAGACAATGCCATCCAAACGGCCCGAAAGACCCCACGCCGTGGTGACATCGGCACCAAACGAGTTGACCGACACCTGAATCAAAACGTTGGAAATCGAATACGCAGCAGACTGAAAGCCAAGCGGCAGACCACACGAGATCATGCTCTTACAAATACCGCGATCGATGCCGAGCTTAGACAGCGAAAGACGCCATGCACCCGGAGCGCGCATCATGCGCAACACGATCATCGTTGCATTGGAGCAAATGGTCAGCGCCACCGCGATGCCGCAGCCCAGAGCCTCCATATGAAGCACGGCAACGAAGATGACATCCAGCACCGCATTAACAAGGCAGCCGGAAGCAATGATCACAGCAGGACCGCGTGTGTCGCCCACGGCGCGCAGCAGCGCCGTTCCCATATTGAGCAGCAGCGCCGCAACCATGGCGGCAAAATAGCAACGAGCATAGGCCACGCCCTCGGCCAATAGTTCATGCGGCGTGTTCATAAGTACCAGCATGGGCTCAACGAACACTATGCCAAGAATCGAGAAAACGATACCGCCCACCAGCGCGAGCGTCATGGCCGTATGGACCGAACGACTCAATCGCTCATCATCGTGCTGACCAAAATACTGACCGGTAATGACCGCGCAGCCAGCGCCAACGCCAACGCAAAAGCCGATGCAGAGCTCGGTGAGCACCATCGTGGCCTGAATGCCACCCAGCGCGAGCTTGCCGCCAAACTGACCGACGATATAGGTACCGATAAGCGTGTAAGCCTGCTGAAAAAACGAGCTAAAGAAGATAGGGACGCACAGCGAAAGCAGTTGCTGCCAAATGACACCCTGCGTCACATCGATAGCCGTAGATTTCTTAGCCACACGCCCTCCCCAACAGCGTACATCAAACAACAAAACGGCAATTTAAGACCAAAGCCAATACCAGCTTAGCACCGACCGGTATCGGCCGAAACGCCCCGAACCAGAGCCCAGTGCGAAATAATTGCCTAGTGATACAGCCCCGGCTGGTAGTGGTACTCGTTGCTCACATGCGGGCACAGCTGCCAAAAGGCGACAGCACTTGCCGCGGCCACGTTAAGCGAATCGACCCCGTGTGCCATCGGAATACGCACGGCGCGGTCGCAGCCCGCAATGGTCTTGGCGCCCAAGCCAGCACCCTCGGTGCCCATAAAGATTGCCAGGCGGTCAATCTCCTGCAGCGCGGGATCGTCCAGCGACACCGAATCATCCGTCAACGCCATAGCGGCACACGAAAAGCCGGCATCGTGTAGCGCCGCCAGCCCATCATGCGGCCATACGCGCGCTTCGCTACCAATGCGTGTCCAGGGCACCTGGAACACCGTGCCCATGCTCACGCGGGCAGAACGACGATACAGCGGATCACAACACGTAGGACTGACCAAAATGCCGTCGACGTTGAGCGCGGCCGCCGAGCGGAATATTGCGCCCACATTGGTATGGTCGACAATGCCCTCGAGCACGCACACGCGCACCGGGCGCTCCCCCGCCGCCTCGACGACGCCGCCCAAGAACTCATCAACCGGAATCTGTCGCGGGCGACGAAATGCCGCGAGCGCACCGCGCGTCACGTTAAAACCCGTCAGCCGCTCCATAAGCTCCATCGAGGCAACGAACACGGGAACCGGACCCGCGCCCTCGCGTACCGCCAGGCGCTCAAACAGCGGCATCATCTGGTCGAGCCAGCGCTCGCCCAAAAGAAAGCTCACCGGCTCGTATCCGGCGCGAACCGCACGTTCGATGACCTTGGCACTCTCGGCGATAAAAATGCCCTTCTGCGGCTCCAGCACGCAGCGCAGCTCACGCTCGGTCAGTCGCACGTAGGCATCAAGCCGCTCGTCCTCGAGCGAATCGATTCGCAGCACCTCAACGGCATCAGTCATAGCAGCCAGCCCGCACCTTTCTTTACAGCGCATCTATACCAAACGAGGCGACGCTAAGCGCCGCCCCATGCATTCAATCAACCCGATGATACCGTTCACGCCAGGCGATTTATGCCTCAACGCGACGATACGTCACGAACTCATAATCGAGACCCTCGTCACCCTCGCCCGAGGCAATCGTGGCAACCCCGCCACGCCGCGCAATCTCCCACGCGGGATCGGCGTCCAAGTCGGGAAAGTACGTGTCCACGGGATGGACGCAGTGGTTATGCGTGACCTCGGCCTCCACGCAGCACGGCAAAAACTGACGATACACCTCGCCACCGCCGATCACCCACGCAACGGGCTCATCGGCAACCACGGCAAGCGCTTCGTCGACGCTATGCACCACGTCGACGCCCTCGGCAGCAAAGATCTCATCACGCGTGAGCACGATATTGCGGCGGTTCTTGAGCGGACGCCCACCGGGAAAACTCAACAGCGTCTTGCGTCCCATAATGACCGGGCAACCTTTGGTGCACGCCACAAAATGGCGCATGTCGGCACGGTTGGACACCACCATGTCGCCCTCGCACCCAATACCCCAGTCATCGCACACGGCGACAATGGCAGAAAGCTTACACGTCATGCGCGTCACCTACACCGCAATGGGGATGTTCTTGACCTGCGGGCCGTGCTCATAGCCCTCGACGATCAGATCATCGGTCGTAAACGCATAGAAGTCATGCACATCGGGGTTAAGCGTTACCTTGGGCGCGGTAAACTGCGGACGCTCGATAAGCTCGCGGACGATATCGACATGACGGTCGTAAATGTGGGCATCGGCAATCACATGTAGCAGCTCGCCGGGAATCATATCGACCGATTGCGCGACCATCATCAGCAAGATGGCGTACTGGCACACATTCCAGTTGTTCGCGGCCAAAATGTCCTGGCTGCGCTGGTTGAGAATCATGTTGAGCGTCGGTTTGTCATCCTGCGGGCGCTGCGTCACGTTATACGTCACGCTGTAGGCGCACGGATACAGGTGCATCTCGGACAAATCGCTAAACACATAGGTATTCGTCATAATGCGGCGGCTGTACGGCGTGTTCTTAAGGTCGTACAGAACGCGGTCCATCTGGTCGAAATCGCCCTCGGCATAATGGCTCTTCTGCCCAATCTGATACCCGTAGGCCTTGCCGATGGAGCCGGTCTCGTCGGCCCACTCATCCCAAATATGGCTGTTGAGGTCATGCACGTTATTGGACTTCTTTTGATAGATCCATAGGATCTCATCCATGGCAGATTTGAGGGCCGTACGACGCAGGGTAAGCGCCGGAAACTCCTCACGTAGGTCATAGCGTGCCGTGACACCAAAGTTTTTAATGGTATAGGCAGGAGTGCCATCCTCCCACAGCGGGCGGACCTTTTGGCCCTCGGTGGTGGTGCCATGGTCCAGAATATCGCGGCACATGGTTACAAACTGTTGATCAGCCTTGCTCATTGACCCTCCTGTCAGTCGCCTAAAAGCGAGATTCATTGTATCCCAGGCACATGCGGCCCCACAGCCCAAACATATGCCTTCATTTTCTGGCATATGCCAGAAATTCCTTGCGTAAATCTGCGCGTTCGCTATTCTATTGTTGACATATGTCAGATAAGGAGCACGTATGGCAGGAAGACGCGAGAAACTGCGCCGCGTCGGGATCATCCCCGAATACCGCGGCTTTACCCCTGACGGCCTAGCCAGCGGAGACGCCATCGACATGACGGTCGACGAACTCGAGGCGCTGCGCCTGTGCGACCTGGAAGGCCTTAACCAAGAGGCAGTCGCAAAGCAGATGGGTATCGCGCGCGCCACGGTGGCGGCTATTTGCAGCCGCGCGCATCGCAAGGTGGCAAACGCGTTGGTCAATGGACGGGCAATCGTCATCGAAGGCGGCAATATCGCGTACTCCCCCATTACCACGGCAACGGCCGTATGGCCAGCAAAGGAGATCGACACCATGAGGGTGGCAACCACGTACGACAACGGCAACATCTTTATGCACTTTGGCCACAGCGAGCAGTTCAAGATCTACGACATTCAGGATGGCAAGGTACTCAACGAGCAGGTCGTGGGCACCGACGGCACCGGCCACGGTGCCCTTGCGGGCCTGCTCGACAACGGTGGCGTGGACACGCTCATCTGCGGCGGCATCGGCGGTGGCGCTATCAACGCGCTTGCCCAAGCCGGCATCACGGTGTACGCAGGAGCTCAGGGCAGCTGCGACGCTTGTGTCGAGGCCCTTATCGCCGGAACGCTCGCACAGAACGGCGAGGCCACGTGCAGCTGCCACGGCCATGACCACGACCACGCCCACGAACATGGCGAGTCCTGCAGCTGCCACGGCCATCACGAGCCCGAGGGCCACGAGGGCTGCGGCTGCCACTAACGGCACGGCACCGCGAGCTCGGGGCGCGACGCTGAACGCAGCCCAACTATCAAAGCCAACAACAAAGGCCACCCGGTAACTTCCGAGTGGCCTTTGCCATATCAAGCTGGAATTACAGCCCTATTTCTTATTGCGCATCTGCGCTTCCATCTGGCGCAGCAGCTCCATATCGGACTTGGGACCGCCCATTCCCAAGCCGCCCATGCCGCCCAGACCCATAGCATCCAGGCCGGGGATATTGGGCATGCGCATCTTCTTGCCCTTCTTACCCTTTTTGCCCTTTTTGCCGCCGGCCTGTGCCTGATTGGCCATCGTGCGCATGCGGCCCATCATCTTATTCATCTCGCCCCACTGCTTCATAAGGCTGTTGACCTCGGTGGGGGTTACGCCGGCGCCCTTGGCAATGCGGGCGCGGCGCTGGCCGTTGATGATGGAGGGACGCAGGCGCTCCTCCTTAGTCATCGACATGATGATGGCCTCGTTCTTGTCGAAGATGCCCTCGTCCAGGTTGCCGCCCATCTGGTTAAGCGCACGCTGGCCGCCGGGGAGCATGCCCAGGATGCCCTTCATGCCGCCCATCTTCTTGACGGCCTTCATCTGGTCGAGCATGTCGTTCATGGTGAAGCCCTCGCGCAGCATGCGCTCGGCAGCCTCGAGCTGCTCGGCGTCGGCCGCCTCCTGGGCCTTCTCGATAATGCCGACAACATCGCCCATGCCCAAGATTCGCTTGGCCATACGATCAGGATAGAACGGCTCCAGCGAATCGGGTTTCTCGCCCATGCTCACGAACTTGATGGGCTTACCGGTCACCTGGCGCACGGAAAGTGCGCCGCCGCCACGGGCGTCGCCGTCGAGCTTGGAGATGATCACGCCGTCAAAGTCGGTGCGCTCGGCGAAGGTCGAGACGACGTTGACGATATCCTGGCCGGTCATGGCATCGACGACCATCAGCACCTGATCGGGCTTGACGGCCTTCTTGATGTCGACGGCCTCCTGCATCATCTGCTCGTCGATCTGCAAACGACCGGCGGTATCGACGATGACCACGTCACGCAGGTGGTCAACGGCCTCCTGGATGGCGCCCTTGGCGATGTCAACCGGGTGCTCGCCATCGCCACGGAAGACCGGCACGCCAATCTCTCCGCCAAGCGTGGCCAGCTGGTCGGCAGCGGCGGGACGGTAGACGTCGCACGCGGCGAGCAGCGGCGAGCGGCCCTGCTTCTTGAGCAGGTAGGCCAGCTTTACAGCCGCCGTGGTCTTACCGGAGCCCTGAAGGCCCACGAGCATGATGACATTGGGAATGCGGTTGCTAAAGACGAGCTTGCTCTCGGTGGAGCCGAGCATCTCGGTGAGCTCGTCGAGCACGATCTTGACGACGTTTTGTGCCGGCGACAGCGACTCCATGACCTCGGCGGTCATGCAGCGCTCCTTGGTCTTGGCGACGAACTCCTTAACGACCTTGAAGTTGACGTCGGCCTCGAGCAGCGCCATGCGAATGTCGCGCATGGCCGAGGTGATATCGGCCTCGGTCAGTTTACCCTTGCCGCGCAGGCGGTCAAATGTGTCGTTGAGGCGATCGCTCAGGGAATCAAACACTAGTCACTCCTTAATTGGACTCGCCCACCAGGGCGCGGCAGAAATCTTTGGCATTGAACTCCTGCAGGTCATCGACCTGCTCGCCCACGCCCACGCGCAGGATCGGGAGCTTGAGCTTCTCGGCAACGGCCATGGCGATACCGCCCTTAGCCGTGCCGTCGAGCTTAGTCATGATAATACCGTCCAGGCCCAGTGCCTCGTTAAACTCGAGCGCCTGGTTCAGACCGTTCTGGCCGGTGGCGGCATCGATCACGAGCACGACTGAGACGGGCATGGGGCCGGCGGCCATATTGGCGGCTCGCTTACGCGTCACGTTAACCACCTTGGCAAGCTCGCGCATGAGCTCGGGGCTCGTGTGCAGACGACCGGCAGTGTCGATAAGCACCAGGTCGCTGCCGCGCTTATCGGCCTCATCGAGCACGTCGTAGCAAACACTTGCCGGGTCGGAGCCGCGATCGCGCTTGATGACGGGGACGCCGGCGCGCTGACCCCACACATCGAGCTGCTCGATGGCGGCGGCGCGGAAGGTATCGGCAGAACCGATCACGACATTCTTGCCGCGGGCGGCCATGGCGCTCGCGATCTTGCCGACCGTCGTGGTCTTGCCGGCGCCGTTAATGCCTACAAACAGCACGCAGCTCGGCGTGTCGGAGAACGGATCGCGCTCGGCGGGCACAAAATGCTGCTCGAGCTGCTCAGCCAGGGCGCGACGGAGCTGCGGGGCGGTCTTGAGGTTCTTCTTGGCGGCCGTCTCGCGCAGATCATCGGAGACCTGAATGGCGACCTCGGCACCCATGTCACCCATAACGAGGGTATCCTCAAGGTCCTCCCAAAAGTCCTCGTCGACCTCGCCGCCAAAGTAGAAGACCTCGTTGAGGGCCTCGCGGCTGCGCTCAAGTCCGCGCGAGAGAGCGTCAAAGAATCCCATTATGCATTCACGACCTTTCCGGTTTCGCGATCGAGTTTTTGCGAGACGACGCGGCTGACGCCGTCGGCTTGCATCGAGACGCCATAGAGAACGTCAGCGTCCTCCATAGTACGGCGCTGATGCGAAATGACCAAGAGCTGCGTATCGGAACGCAACACGTCGAGCGCGCCGATGAGCTTGGACAGGTTGGCGTCGTCAAGTGCCGCCTCGACCTCGTCCAGCACATAGAACGGCACCGTGCGCGTGCGGTACACGGCAAAGAGCAGGGCGAGTGCCGTCAGACTCTTCTCGCCGCCCGACATGAGCATCATCTTGGTGATGCGCTTGCCGCGCGGCTGCGCCACGACCTCGATACCCGTCTCGGCCGGATGCTCAGGATCGGTCATCTCCAGATGAGCCTGGCCACCCGGGAACAGCATAGCGAAGATCTCGCGGAAGTTCGCGTCGACCTTCTCAAACGTCACAAGGAACGCCTTGCGCATCTTGCGATCAATAGCCACCGTGATCTTGGTGAGCGCCTTACGCGCGCTCTCCAGATCGGCCAGCTGCTCCTCGATGTAATCGGCGCGGCGCTTGAGCTGCTTGTACTCCTCCATGGCAACTTGGTTCACGGGACCAAGGTTGTTGATCTGGCGCACAAGCTGGTTGAGCTCGCGCTCGGCGGCATCGCGGTCCGTGGGCG
This sequence comes from Collinsella sp. OM06-18AC, assembly GCF_003438785.1. Classification (NCBI taxonomy): domain Bacteria; kingdom Bacillati; phylum Actinomycetota; class Coriobacteriia; order Coriobacteriales; family Coriobacteriaceae; genus Collinsella; species Collinsella sp. OM06-18AC. Next base: position 54,622 of record NZ_QSTX01000005.1, on the reverse strand, counting down.
CGGGAAGCATGAGCGCTTCCTCGAGTACCGTGTTGCCATCGGCGGTAATGGCCCTAATGGCGGCCTCTACCTGCACCTCGAGCTTGCCACGCGCAACCTTAAACTCGTTTTGCGTGGCGGTGGCAGTATCGACCTTCTCCTTAGCGCGGGCAACCTCTGCCTTGGCATCCTCGATGGTCTTCTTGAGCGAAGCGGAGTCCGCCTCCTCCAGAGAGGCCTGGTCACGCAGACGCGCGGCCCAATCCGATGCGCGATCCAGCAGGGCCGAATAGCGCTCGTGCATGGGGTCGACACGCAGGCGCAGCAGCTCGAGTGAGCGCGAGGCCTGGCGTGTTCCGCGGATACGGCGGTCGATGCCCTCGAGTCGATGCTCCAAGTCGGGCACACGGCCCTTCAGCGAACGCAGACGCTCGCTCGTCTGAGCCAGGCGGACCTTGGCATCGGCGAGCTTGCCGGCTGCCTCGGAATCGTCACGACGCACGCGATCGAGCTCGTCGTTGGCTTCGGCAACCTGGAGACCCAGGTCGCCTGCCTGCGCGCGGGCCTCGTCGCGCGAACGGGTGAGTTCGTCAACGCGCGGGCGCGCAGCGCGAACGGCCTCGGCGGCCTGCTCGCGGCGCTTGGAGATGCGCACGCGCTCGACCTCGGCGTTGTTGGCGCTTTGCTCCAGGCGGCCAATCTCGGAGAGCAGCGAGCGGCGCTCGCCCTCAAGACGGGCGATCTCGCCGGCGGCATCGCCCTCGGCGGCACGCGCCTCCTCAACGGCCGCATTGGCCTCGACGACCTGATCCGACACATGCTCAAACACAGCAGCCAGATCGGGTTCCAGGCCCTCGAGCTCACGGATGCGGCGCTTGCGCTCCAAGGCACCCGAAGCCTCGCCGGCATCGAGCCCCACGCGCACCAGACCACCACAGCTCACGCGGGCGCCATCGGGAGTCACGTAGGTCACACCGTCAACAACAGGGGCAGCCAACGCGGCAGCCAAGTCATCGACCACGTAATAGCCGCCGAGAAGGGCCTCGACAACCGGGCCATAACCGGAGCGCACGGACAGGCGATCGACCAGGCGGGAACCGGCAGCGCCCTTAGCGGCAGCAGAGGCGCTCGCACCGCGCGCCACCAGCAGCGCCTCGCCCGAGGCCTTCTTCTGGTCCAGAGCGGCACGACCGGCACGTTCAAGCGCGGACGTATCGTCGAACAGCAGCGCATCGATATCGCCGGCAAGCAGCTGCTCCACCAGGCCCTCGAGCTCACGAGGGGCCTCGAGCACGTCGCCCAGACGACCCGAGACATCGTCGCCCAGTACACCCACCAGACAGCTCACGAGCGGCGAGCTGTCGGCCATGCGGGCATCGAGTTTCTTTTGGCTAGCAAGCTCCGAGCGCACCTCGGACAGTTTGTTGCGCGCCTCGCTCTCGCGGGCACGCAAGTCCTTAAGGGCTGCACGGGCGACCTCGGTAGCCTCGCGCGCATCAATCTGGGCTTGACGGGCCTGATCGAGTGCACCCTCAAGCTCCTCGGCGCGGTCGCAACGGGTCTCGAGTGAGGCCGTGACTTCCTCGAGCTGGTCATCGATCTGCTCCAGGCGCGAGGCATACATGTTGTCCTCGACCTCGGCGTTGCTCAGCGAGTCCTTCACCTTGGCGAGTTCGAGCGCCGCGTTATCGGCCACACGCTGCACATCGCGTTGCTCACGCGTAAGCTGCGAAATCTGATTGTCGAGCGTCACGCGCCGCTCGTGGAGCTCGGCGGCGGCAGGTCCGGCGGCGTCAACGTCCTCCTGGGCCTGCATGTGCGCGCCGGTCACTTCCTCAAGCTGCGCACGCGCGTCCTCGAGCTCCTCTACCACGCGACGACGCTGATGCTCGGAGCTCGAGATCTGGCCGCGCATGTCGGACAGGCGCGACACCATGTTGTGGCCCTTTTCCTCGAGCAGGCGCATATCGGAGTTAATGCGGCCGACCACGTCTTGCATATGGCGGCGCTGCTCGCCCAGATCGCCCACAAACAGGCCCTTTTCCTCGAGCATGACCTGGAGCTTCTCGAGCTCGCGTTCCTTTTCGCCCAAGCGGTACTGCGCAAGCTCCAGCTCGGCGGCACCTTCCTTGGAGCGGCTCTCCAAGTCGTTCCACTGCGACTGCAGCGAACGCAGCTCGTCGACGGCCAGCATCTGCGTAAGCTCGTTCGCGCGCGAGGACAGCTCTTTATACTTGCGCGCGCGATCGACCTGACGCTCCAGCGGTCGCAGCTGACGGGCAATTTCCTTATTGATGTCGCGGGCACGCGTCAGGTGCTCGTCCATCGATTTAATCTTTCTGAGCGCACGCTCCTTGCGGCGCTTGTGCTTGGAGATGCCGGCGGCCTCCTCGATGAGGGCACGGCGCTCCTCGGGGCGGCTCTGTAAAATGGCGTCGAGCTTGCCCTGGCTGATGATGGAATGCGTATCCTTGCCCAAGCCCGAATCGTGCAGGATGTCCTGAATGTCCATCAGGCGGCACGGACTCGAGTTGATGAGGTACTCGCTTTCGCCCGAGCGATACATACGACGGGTGATGGCGACCTCGTCAAAGTCGACGGGCAGCATATGGTCCGAGTTATCGAGCACCAGCGTGACCTCGGCGACACCCACCGGCTTGCGCGCTGACGAGCCCGAGAAGATGACATCCTCCATGGCCTGGCCGCGCAGCTGCTTGGCGCTCTGCTCGCCCAGGACCCACAGAATCGAGTCAGAGATGTTCGATTTTCCCGAGCCGTTGGGACCGACGATGACGGTCAGGCCCGGCTCAAACGTCATATGGGCGCGGTCGGCAAACGACTTGAACCCTTTGAGCGTGAGGGACTTGAGATACACGGTTCCTCGCTTAAACAGGCTTCTTGTTGAGAATCACGCCGTTGGTGGTGTAGCCCATGCGGTCAAGTGCCTCGAGTGCAGCGGCTCCCTCGGCTTCCTTCTTTGAGGAGCCGGAGCCGCGGCCCTGGCGAATACCGTCGATGAGCACCACAGCGGTAAAGGTGGGCGCATGCGCGGGGCCCTCGGAGCCGACCAGCTTATACGCGGGAGGCTCATGGCCGTCTGCCTGCACGCACTCCTGCAAGAACGACTTGGGGTTCGCAGGGTGCTCGGCACGCTCGGAAGCCAGGTGCGGTTTGAGCGTACGGTGGATAAACTCCGCCGCGGCATCCCAGCCGGCATCCAGATACAGCGCGCCCACGAGCGACTCATAGACGTTCTCGAGCGCCGAGTGCAGACCGCGCGCGCCGGTACCGGTCTCGGAGGCACCAAAGATGATGATGTCGTCGATACCCAGCTCATGCGACACCTCGGATAGCGTGGCGCCCGAGACAAGCGACACCTTAAGGCGCGTAAGCTTGCCCTCGTCAAACTCGGGATAGGACTCAAAGAGCGAACGGGCCACCACGGCGCCCAAAATGGAATCGCCCAAGAACTCAAGGCGCTCATAGCTGGCAGAAACCGGCTGGCCCTCGACTGCCGAGGGATGCGTAAGCGCCGCGCGCAGAAGCACCTTATTATTGAACTCGTGGCCCAGAATTTCCTGGGCACGCGTAAGTCGTTCAGACAAAGCCAAGACCTAGGCCTCCCTGGCGTTTTCGATCGCGTCGACGGCGTCGGCGACAGAGTTGAGCGAGAGCAGAGTCTCGTCATCGATCTCGAGATTGAACTCGTCCTCGATAGCCGTAACCAGTTGCAGGCGCTCGAGCGAGTTGGCATCGAGGTCGTCAAAGGTGGTCTCATCGCTAATTTCGGCAACATCGACGCCCAGAACGTCAGCAGCGACCTCGGCGATCTTGTCGAAGATTTCGGAGCGGTCCATAGCGCTTCCTCTCATAGTGAATGAATACCAAAAGAATGGTACCGCCCGGGCGGTACCAAGACACGGTTCTGATTCTACCCCACGAAGCAGGCCGCGAGGCACATAACAGCGCTCTAACTCGCTCTTACAAAACGATGCCGTCCATGGAGTTGGCGACGTTCTCGACCAGCCCCGCGCGCACGGCTTCGGCCGCCGCGAGCGTACCGTTTTTAACAGCCTCGACCGAGGTGGCGCCATGGCCGATTAGGACCACGCCACGCAGGCCCAAAAGAATCGCACCGCCCTTGGCATCACCAGAGAGCTTGGCCTTAATCTCGCGCATCTGCTTTTTGATGAGCAGCGCGGCGATCTTGGTGCCGAGCGAGGCCATAAAGGCACCCTTGAGTTCCTGCAGCAAAAACTTGGCAGCGCCCTCGGTGGCCTTGAGCGCAATATTGCCCGACATGCCATCGGCAACGACGACATCGAAATTGCCCGAGGTGAGGTCGGTGCCTTCGCAGTTGCCCACAAAGCCCGGAACTGCGGCCTTCATAGCAGGGAAGCAGGCCTTGGTAAAGTTGGAACCCTTCTCGTCCTCGGTGCCATTGGCAAGCAGGCCCACGCGGGGATGCTCGATGCCCAGGACGACGCGGGCATAGGCGCTACCCATCTGGGCAAAACGCACCATGTCATCGACCTCGACATCGGGGTTGGCGCCCATATCGCACAGCACCGTCAGACCGCCGGCGCGATTGGGCAGCGCATTGGTCAGACAGGGACGCACCGGCTGCTTCTTGCCTTCGGCCATATATCTAAACGGCGTCACATAGGCGGTGGCGGCAGCGGTCATGGCACCGGTCGAGCCGGCGGAGAAGAACGCGTCCGCGTTGCCCTTTTTGATGGCGCGGCAGGCAAGCACGATCGACGATTTACGCTTGGTCATCACGGCGCGAATGGGATCGTCATCCATGGCGATAACGTCGGGTGCCTCAAGAGCCTCAACACGTGCATGGGAAGCAGCAAAGGGATTGACGATTTCAGCGGGGCCAGCTGCCAAGACCTCGATATCGGGATCGGCGGCAAGCGCAGCCTCGATACCATCGAGAACAACCTGAGGTTTCTCGTCTCCGCCCACAATGTCTACACAAACGCGAACGTTACTCATATACATGCTCCTTATACAAAAATGGCCGACTCATTGAGCCGGCCATTGTGGTTCCATTTGGAACGGCATCGCATCCAGAGTATACCGTTACTCGGTAACGATAACCTCGCGGTCCTTGTAGAAACCGCAGCTGGGGCACACGTGATGCGGAAGCTTGACAGCGCCGCAACGGGGGCACGTGGACTGAGGCGCAGCCGAGATCTTCATGTTGGCGGAACGACGGGTGTGAGTGCGGATACGACCCTGCTTTTGTTTAGGTACGGGCATAGTGACCTTCCTTATGAACTATCCAGTGTGGCGATTACGCGCAAGTAACGATACTACCACAGTTTTACTCATCGAGCTTGAGATTCTTCAATGCTGCAAATGGATTTTCCGTGGCAGCGGCCCATTCTGCCTCTGCCTGGGTGGCGCAATCGCATTGCTCGACGTTGAGATTGCAACCGCAAGTGGGACACAGACCGCGGCAATCGGGCTTGCAGAGCACCACAAACGGCGTGTCCATGACAACGGCATCGTTGATGGGCTCACCCAGATCGACGATGCGGTCCTCACCCAGGAGCTCGTAGCCGTCCTCGTAGGCCTCGGGATCCTCGGGCTCCTCAAAGAGGTAGAACTCCTCGATCTCGCCGGCGATATCAAACGAAGCGGGCTCCAGGCAACGGTCGCACTCGCCGGTGGCGTGCGCGCGGACCATGCCCGTGAGCAAGACACCGGTACCGGCATTGGTAAAGACAACGTCGTAGTCGATGCCGTCCTGTAGCTGGTACTCCTTCTCGCCCACCGTATAGGTGGCGACATCGACCTTGCCGGTCAGCGGATACGAATCTCCGGGAAACTCGAGCTGTTCGGAAAGATCGACGGTAACGCTCGGGAACTCAGCCATTACCACTGACCATTCTGTTGGGCGGCACCCTCGTTGAGCTGCTGACGGCAACGGGTAACGGTGCCGGTCAGGCTCTTGAGATTCTCCTCCAGGTGCGTAAAGACCTGCTCTGCGTAGTCCTCGGCAGCATAACGCGTCTCGCGCTCGTACTGCTGGGCACGATCGCGGATGTCGTCGGCCTGCTGCTGTGCCAAGCGGACGATCTCCTGCTCACCGGCAATGGTGAGGGCCTGCTGCTGAGCGTCGGCGATGATGGAATCGGCCTGAGCGGCGGCGGAAGCCATAAGCTCCTCGCGCTCCTTAAGGATACGGCGGGACTTCTGCCACTCCTCGGGATAGCTCATGCGGATCTCGTCGAGGATGTTGAAGAACACGTCGGCGTCGATGACCTTGAACTGAGCGTTCTTGCCGAAAGGCGGCTTGGCTTCCTCGATCAGCCCTTCGAGCTCATCGACCAAGCTGACGATCCTATCGCCAGGAAAATTCTCGCCCGGCATCCGGTCTCCTTTCATAGGTAACATATCATCGTGCTAGTTTACCACATGCCACCAGGCAATAAAAAACGTCACGAAAAGCGATGTCTGAGCGCTTCGACCACGTTGGGCGGGACAAACGTCGATACATCGCTGCCGAGTGAGGCGATCTGACGAACGACCGAGCTCGAGATATAGCCGTACTGCGGCGCACTCATGACAAAGATGGACTCCAGCTCGTTATCCAAGCGATAGTTGAGATCTGCCTGCTGCAGCTCGTACTCAAAGTCGGTCATGGCGCGCAGGCCCTTGACCACGGCCCCCGCCCCCTGCTCGCGAGCGAAGTCGACCAAGAGGCCGGTAAAGGGCAGGACCTCGACGCCGTCGATATCACCGAGCGCCTCGCGGGCCAGCGCCACGCGCTCATCGAGCATAAACGTGGTACCCACACCGTTTTTACCCTGCGACTCGGCAACAGCGACGATCACGCTGGGAAAGATGCGGCGGGCGCGGCGGATGACGTCGATATGGCCAAACGTGATGGGATCGAAGGTGCCCGGGACGATCACGCGGTTGATGGTGTCATTCATGGGCGTCCTCCTGAAACGTCGTGGCATCGTTGTTGTTAGCATCGGTGTCGGCGTTATCGCCCTCACCATCGTCATCGCCGACCCAACGAAGCAGGTCGACCGAGGTAATGCCGTAGTGCTTCTCGCGCACGATCTCAAAGCCTGCCGGATGCGCGCCCGCATCGGCGGCGGCATGCTCAAACAGGGCATAAGCGCCAGATGCAAGCAGACCCTGCTGAGCCAGGTTCGGCAGCAGTTCCTCGACCGGCTCGGCACCAAAAGCATAGGGCGGGTCGAGCAGGACCAGATCAAACGGGCCGCCCGGCACACGACCGCGCGAGGCGCTCGCCAGCATGTTGCCCGTTACCACGCGCCAACGCGCACGGTCACGGCAGAGCGACTCGATATTCTTGGTAATGAGCCGCGCGGCATTCCGATCGATCTCGAACGTCGTGAGTGAGCGGGCACCACGTGAGAGCATCTCTAACCCTAAGGCACCGGAGCCGCCAAAGGCGTCCAGCACGCGGACCTCATCCAGATCGAAGTCGAATGCCGACATGACCATAGATGCGCATGCCTCGCGCACGCGATCGGTCGTGGGGCGGGTGACATCGCGACCACGGGGCTCCTCGATCTTACGACCGCGCCATTCGCCGCCGATGATTCTCATCCTCCGCTGACCTCCTTAAAAATGTGTCGATATCGCATGGCGACCGCATCGCGCAGGGGGCGCGTCGCCACGGGGTCAAGGTTGCAAGCATACCGCAAGAGCTCGACCGCGTCCAAATGGGCCCACTCGATCAGCTCCTCGTCGGCATCCAGGTCGACAAAGCGCAGGGTCACACCGCCATGCTGGCGGTACCCCAGGATTTCGCCCTCGTGGCGCAGACGCAGGTCCATCTGGGCGAGCGTAAAGCCATCCGAGGTCTTCTCGAGCGATTGCAGGCGATCTTGTGCTGCCGAAGCGCCGCCGTTGCCCTTGGAGTGCGTCATGACCAGACACGTGCCCGACACGCTGCCACGGCCCACGCGACCGCGCAGCTGGTGCAGAGCAGCCAAACCAAAGCGCTCCCCGTTCTCGATGACCATGACGGTGGCGTTAGGCACGTCGACGCCCACCTCGACCACCGTAGTCGAGACGAGCACGTCAATCTCGCCACGCTTAAAGGCATCGATAACCTGGTCCTTCTCCCCCGCTGGCATGCGGCCGTGAAGGCGCTCGATGGCAAGACCCGGCAACGCCAGACGCAGGCGATCGAGCTCGGTCGCCGTATCGTGCAGCGGCACGGGGACCGTCACGCGGCCCTCGTCGTCGCGGGCGATACCGGGCACGTCCTCCAGATCATCGGCCGAGTCACTCGGCTCCACGAGCGGGCAAATCACGTAGGCCTGCTGACCCTTTTCATGCGCCTCGCGGATGGCGCCATAGGCAAGGTCGCGACTCGACTCGGTAAGCACGCGTGTCGTCACGCCAGCGCCAGGGACGGGCCGATGGCGGATGATACTCGTGTCCAGATCGCCGTAGACCGAAAGCGCCAGCGTACGCGGGATGGGCGTTGCCGTCATAACGAGCAGATCGGCACCGGGGCCCTTCGCGCGCAAGGCATTGCGTTGGCCGACGCCAAACCGGTGCTGCTCATCGATGACTACGAGCGACAAATACTTAAACGCCACGTTATCCGAAAGGACCGCGTGGGTTCCAAAGAGGACGTCGAGCTCTCCCGATTCCAGCTGTGCATGGATGCGCTCGCGCTCTGCGGCCGGCGTGGCACCCGTCAGAAGCGCCCAAGACATGCCGGCCTGCGAGAGCAGAGGGCCGGTCTTATCGGCATATTGACGCGCCAGCACGCCCGTGGGCGCCATAACGCAGGCCTGTGTGCCGCTATCGGCAGCCACAGCCAGCGCGCAGGCGGCAACGGCGGTCTTACCGGTACCGACATCGCCCAGCAGCAGGCGGTTCATCACGCGCCCGCCATCGCACATATCGCGCAGGATGTCTTGGAACGCGGCCTCCTGCTCGTCGCTCAGCGAAAACGGCAGGGCCTGCTTGAGCGCGGCCAGGTGCTCGCCCGCGGCGTGGGCGTAGGGAGCGACTTCGACCAAGACACCGTCGTTGCGCAGGCGCAGCGCCAGCTGCAGGTAGAGGCACTCCTCGTAGGCAAGCCGTGCGCGCGCGATTTCGCGCTCAGCCATGCTCGAGGGAAAGTGGATCGATCGAAGGGCACGGGCATGGCTCATCAGGCGACGTTTAACGCGTAAGCGTGCCGGAATGGGATCAAAGGGATTGCCGACGACCTCGAGCGCGCCACTTACGATACGGCGCATCCATGCCTGACTCACGCCGTCACTCACGTAATGGACCGGCAGGATAGTGCCCGCGGCGCGCCCTTCCTCAAGCTTTTCAAAGTGCGGCGAGGCCATCTGCTTAAAGCCGTAGGCAAACTCGACCTTACCCATTACGGCTAGGCGGTCGCCCTGCTTAAGCTGCTGGGCAATCCAGGGCTGGCGGAAAAAGGCGACCTGCAGCACGCCCGTCTCGTCAACGAGTGAGACCTCGGTCACCTGCATGCGCGGACGCGGCTGCTTTTGGACGATACGATCGACCGTGGCGATGATGGTACACACGGTACCGATGGGCGCCATCTCGATGGACCAGGAGCGCGTAAAGTCCAGGTATCGATGAGGGATATGGAGAAGGAGGTCCCCCACCGTCCGAATTCCCAGACGGCGAAGGGCCTCCTCACGTTTACCCGAAACATATTTGAGTCGCGCGATATCCTCGTCGAGCGCATTGCTCTGGGCAAAGCGCTCCGAGACGCGCGGCACGGAGCACAGTTCGGACATGGGCAGTTGCCTACTCGATCGAGAAGATCACGGGATAGAGCGGCTGCTCGCCACGATGGGCGTCGATCTCCAGATCGGGCTGAGCCTCCTCGATAGCGTCGACGATCTCCTGGAAGGCCTCATCGGACAGTTCCTCGCCGGCCAGAATCGTCAGCGCGTCGCCCTCCTCTTCCTCCTGCATACGGTTGATGCAATCGAGCGTGACCTGCTTCACGTCGGAGCCGACCACGTCGATGGAGCCGGCAATGATGCCCATGACGTCACCGGAGTGAATTGGCGAACCGTCGGAGGCACTGGAGTCGCGCACGGCGCGGGTGACCTCGCCATCGCGGACCTCGCTGATGGCGTCGACCATAGCGGCGACGGCATCCTCGAGCTCGGAATCGGGCAGGACCGCGAACAGCGCGGAGAAGGCCTGCGGAACGGTCTTGGTGGGAACGACGGCGACCTTCTTGTCGGTGCAGGCAGAGGCAGCGGCCTCGGCGGCCATGCGGATGTTGCCGTTGTTGGGCAGAATGATGACCGAGGTCGCGTTGACCTGGTCGACGGCGCCCAGCAGGTCTGCAGTCGAGGGATTCATGGTCTGGCCACCGGACACGATCACGTCAACGCCGAGGGACTTGAGGATGTCTGCCTCGCCGGAACCGGCGGCAACGGCGACAAAGCCCAGGGCCTTCGCGGGCTCGGCGGCCTTCTCCTGGTCCTCGTGGATCTTGGCGGTACGGTCGTGGGCCTCCATCTCCATGTTGTGGATAAAGACCTCGTAGATCTGGCCAAGCTGCAGCATGTGCTCGAGCACCAGGTTCGGGGTGTTGGAGTGCACGTGGATCTTGTAGTCGGGATATGCGCCCACGAGCAGCTCACAGTCGCCCATGGAACCCAGGAACTTAAGGCACTCGTCCTCGTCAAACGGGGCGTCGGCCTTAAAGAGGAACTCGTTGCAGTAGCGGAACTCCGAGCCCTCCCAATCGTCGTTGGCCTCGATCTCAACGCGGCCAAGAGCGGCATCGCGTGCAGAGCCAGCGGAATCGAACGTAGCGGAGAAATCCTCGACAACGGTGCTGCGACCAAGTGCTGCAGCCACAAAGTTCTCCAAGAAGATGGCAAAGCCGAAGGCGCCGGAGTCGACCACGCCGTTCTCTTTGAGGACGGGCAGCAGGTCGGGCGTGCGAGCGACGGACTGGTAGGCCTCGACGACGATGGCATCGAGCGCGTCCTCGGCCGAGAACTTCTTCTTTTCGCACTCGTCGGCCTTGGTCGAGACATCGCGCAGCACCGTGAGAATCGTGCCCTCGATGGGCTTACGGACGGCCTGGAAGGCGACCTTGACGGCGCGGCGGAAGGCGAAGGCGATGTTGGCGGACGTAATGGGCTCGTCGGCGGAGACAAGGCCCTCGGCCACACCGCGCAGGATCTGCGAGGTAATGACGCCGGAGTTACCGCGGGCGCCCATCAGGGAGCCGTGGGTGATGGCGCCGGCAATGGCCTCCATGTCGGCATCGGCGGGAAGGGCGGAGAGCTCCTTGGTCACCGAGGCGAGCGTGAGCGACATGTTGGTGCCGGTGTCGCCGTCGGGTACGGGGAAGACGTTGAGCTTATTGATCTCCTCGGCCTTGTCAGAAACGGCAGCCGCAGCGATCGGAAAACAGGTGCGAATGGTCTTTGCAATCATGGGTATTTGAATCTCCGTTTTCGGATGCTAGTTCAGACGGCTCTTGAGCGCGTCGATATGGATGCCGATCTTAAGGCTGGCGGGATCGATTTGGGCAATCTCCTGCAGGGTAAAGGCAACGGAGCTCGAAAGGTTGTGGCAGACGGACTTCATGTTGACGCCGTTCTCGAGCACGACGTGAAGATCGACCGTAAGGCCGTTCTCGTCGGCGGAGACAAGCACGCCCTTGCGGAGGCGCTGACCGGCAAGCAGGCGCACGCTCTCGGCGCCTTGGAGCTGCTCAGCCATACCGACGACGCCATAGCACGTCATCGCGGCATAACCGGCAATATCGGCAATAACGTCGTTCGAGACGCTCAGGCTGCCGTTAATGGTCTCAGACACAAGAATCTCCTTATCTGGTGCTCGCGGCACCATGTCGTGGGAGCAATCATTGCAATATTCTACAACGACCGCGCCATGTTGAGGTGGTGGGTCGCGGGATTACATCCTCGACACGAAATGTTGATATGGCAACGTTCGAGTCAAGTGGTCGCGGCATGAAAAAACCCGCCGCATAAGCGACGGGTTTTACAACCTGGCTCCCCGGGTAGGACTCGAACCTACAACAGCGCGGTTAACAGCCGCGTGCTCTACCATTGAGCTACCGAGGAATTTAAAAGCCCAGCGGAATGGGCTGAGAAATTCTGGCTCCCCGGGTAGGACTCGAACCTACAACAGCGCGGTTAACAGCCGCGTGCTCTACCATTGAGCTACCGAGGAATAGGTGCGTGCTCTCAAGCAACGAAGTTTATTATACGGACGAATCAGCTCAGGGCAAGAACTTTTTTAAGAATTTTTCCGACCTAGTCATTGGGGACGTCCCCAATGACCACATGAAAGCGCCCCCAAGCGGATGTGCTTGAGGGCGCTTCTTGCTTGCGAGGTTATGACTCGATGTAGTCCTTCAGCTTGCTGCTGCGGCTCGGGTGGCGGAGCTTGGCCAAGGTCTTGGACTCGATCTGGCGGATACGCTCGCGCGTGACGCCAAACTCGCGGCCGACTTCCTCGAGCGTGCGGGGATGCCCGTCGACAAGGCCAAAGCGCAGCTCGATAACCTTGCGCTCACGATCGGCAAGCGAGTCGAGCACCTGGGTGAGCTGCTCCTGCAGCATGGAGAAGCTGGCGGCATCGGGCGGAACGATAGCCTGGGAGTCCTCGATGAAGTCGCCCAGCTGGGAATCCTCTTCCTCGCCGATGGGGGTCTCGAGCGACACGGGCTCCTGCGAAATCTTCTGGATCTCGCGGACTCGGTCGGCGCTCATGTCCATCTCGGCACCGATCTCCTCAGGGGTCGGGTCGCGACCCAGGTCCTGAAGGAGCTGGCGCTGCACGCGGACGAGCTTGTTGATGGTCTCGACCATATGCACGGGAATACGGATGGTACGGGCCTGATCGGCAATGGCGCGCGTAATGGCCTGACGGATCCACCACGTGGCGTACGTGGAGAACTTAAAGCCCTTCTGGTAGTCGAACTTCTCGACGGCGCGGATCAGACCGAGGTTGCCCTCCTGGATCAGGTCAAGGAACAGCATGCCGCGGCCGACATAGCGTTTGGCGATGGAGACGACCAGACGCAGGTTTGCGCTGATGAGTGCCTGCTTGGCTTCGAGGCCCACGTTCTCAATGCGCGTAAGACGACGCATCTCGGCACGCGTGAGCTCGAGCTCGCCGGCATCGGCAGCCTCGAGCTTCTCGGTGGCCTCGAGACCGGCCTCGATCTTCATGGCCAAATCGACCTCTTCGGAGGCGGTCAGCAGGTCGACCTTGCCGATCTCCTTGAGGTACATACGAACCGGATCGCCGGTCAGCATCACCGTGGAGGCATCGATGCCACGCACGCGGGAGCGTGAACGGGACGTGCGCACGGTGCGCTTCTTCTTGCTCTTGGAAGAACCCATCTCGGCATCGGCCTGACGGGCCATCTTGAGCTCGTGATCGTCGAGCGAGCCGGAATCGTGCTCGTCGTCGTCATCGAAATCGTCGGTATCGGTATCGTTATCGTCATCGTCGACGTCCATGGGGGCGTCGTCGTTACCGCTCGCGGAGATAATCTGGATGCCGCTGTTGCGCAGCGCGGAATACACCGCGGTGAGCTGCTCGTCAGAAACATCGATATCCTTCAGGGCGACCTGAATCTCGTCCTCGGTTACCGAAGTCCTGTTTGAGCCGTTGCCCATGAGCTTTGCAACGTAGGATTCCAGCCCAGTACCCGTGCTCTCAGTCTTTTTTGGCACAGATTCTCCCTTCATAGTCCACAGGACTCAATACTTTAGCACACACATAGGCGTCTATACCCAAAAAGAGGACTGGATATAGGCGAGAATACGCTGGTTGACCACAACATCTAGGCCTGTTCGGTGCCTGCGGCCTCCAGACCGATCAAACGGAACGGGTCCGCCACGCCGCCGATAGACTTTTGCAGCTCGCGTTGACGCTGCGAATCCTGCGCGGCCTGCACGGTCAACGCGCGACGGGCCTCATCATCGAGCGAACGGTCCTGGCGCAGCTTGGCCTGTGCGGCACGCATGCGGCGCTTGATGGTGTAGAGCTCGAGCGTATCGAGCATGAACACGATGTTCGTCTCGGTGGGGTGCTTGCTCGTCGCGGAGATGCGCCCGGCACTCACAAGCGTTGCCGCCTCGGGACAGACCGAGCGCGCCGCATCCATGCAGGCTGCAGGATCGGTTCCCGGCGGCGTTGCCAGAACGGCCCATGCGATGGACTCGTGACGTGGGTCAACCCACTCGATAGAGCAGATGCGGTCGGCATACGTGCGGAACAGGTCGGGGTAGCTCGTGAGCATCGTCAACAGCTCGCGCTCCCCTGCCAAGGACTTGCGCTCAAGATCAGTAAGAACCATCGGCGCCGCCGCAGCCGGAGCGCCCGAACCATCAGTCACAGGCACAGCACCCATACCATCAGGCACATCGATCAGCGGCAGGTCGTCGACGACCTCCACGGGCGCGGCACCGTAGGCATCGAGCGGGACGTAGTCATACGGCTCTTCTTCGACCGGCGCGGACACCGGCGGCGTCGCGCCCGATGCCCAAGCACCGCGAGATGCCCCCTGCGAACCAGACGTCCGACCGCCCGCGCTACCAGAGCGCTCGGCTTGCGCCCGCTGGCGTTCATAGTTCTGCTCACGACGTCGTTCCGCATCTTCGCGCTTGGCGACATCGCGAAACACGCGACCCGAACTCGCGCGAACCGTCTCCAGATCCAAACCCAGCAGATCGGCAATCTGGATAAAGTATGTGTCGATCATATAGCTATCGCGCAGCGGATAGATAAGCGTCAGCGCATCTTCCAGCGCCTTGGCACGACCGCCCGGCGTGGTGATGTCACTCGACTCCTGCAGCGAACGGTAGACAAAGTCCATGAGCGGCTCGGCAGCGTCGATGCGCGCCTGAAGCTCCTGTCCACCATGCGCCGTGATGAACTCCATGGGGTCGTTGCCGTCGGGCAGCACCACGCAGCGCAGGTCCATCGAATCCTGCTCGATAAATTGAATCGCGCGACGGGCGGCCTTCTGGCCCGCGGCATCGCCATCGAACATATACACGATACGCTTGGCAAAGCGGGTGAGCGTCTTGACGTGATGCTCCGTGAGCGCGGTGCCCAGCGTGGCGACAACGTTTTTGATCCCCGCCTCCCAGCAGGCGATACAATCGGTATAGCCCTCCACCACGATGGCCGTATCCTGCGCGACGATAAACTCCTTGGCCCAGTTAAAGCCATAGAGGTTTCGCTTTTTATGGAACACGCTCGTCTCGGCGGTGTTGAGGTACTTGGGTTGGCCGTCACCCATGATGCGCCCGCCAAAGGCAATGTTGTGACCCTGCTCGTCAAAGATGGGAAACATCACGCGGTCGTAGAAGCGGTCGGCAAGCTGCCCGCGCCCGCGGCTCACGGCAACGTTGGCGTCGATCATCTCCTGCGGGGTAAAACCCGCCTGGGACAGGTGCGACACCAGCGCGTTGCGGCCCGGTGCAAAGCCCAGGCAGTAGCGGCGGCAGACGTCGCCACCCATACCACGGCTGGCAAAGTACTCGCGTGGACGGCCGTCCTTACCGCGCATAAGCATGGTGTGGTAGAACTGGGCGGTCTCGGCACACAGATCGTAGATGCGGGCACGCTTGGTACCGCGCTCGCGACGATCTCCGGTGTCATGCAGCTCAATACCCGCACGATCGGCCAAATAGCGGATTGACTCGGGAAAGCTCAGGTTTTCGCGCTTCATGATATAGGTGAAGACGTCGCCGCCTTCGCCGCAGCCAAAGCAGTGCCAGACCTGCGTAGCGGGGATAATGTGGAAAGAAGGCGTCTTTTCGCCATGGAAGGGGCAGCAACCCCAAAACTCATGGCCGCGGGGCTTGAGCTCAACCGTTTCCTGCACGATGGCAACTAAGTCGGACGCAGCGCGTACCTGGTCTTTTTCCTCATCGCTAATCACGGATACTCACCCCCTGCTCGCCCAAGTTGTGACGAATATCCTCGATATTACCCTCGACGGTCGAGATCAACTCATCCAGCGATTCGAACACACGCGAGGGACGCAGCCAGCGCGTAAACGCCAGCGAAACGGAAGCGCCGTACAGGTCGCCCGTATAACCAATTAAGTTAGCCTCGAGATGCGATGAAGCGGCATCGTCGGCATACGTCGGCGGCAGGCCGACATTAACGGCAGCGGGCCACGCGATGTCATCGACGAGCACCAGACCCTCATACACACCATCGGCAGGCACCTGAATGCCGTCGGGAACCTGCAGGTTTGCCGTGGGAAAGCCCATGTCAGAACCCTCGTGACGGCCACGAATAACACCGCCACGCAGCATATACGGGCGGCCGAGCAACTCAGCAGCAAGCTCCACATGGCCCTGTCCCAGCTCATGACGAATGCGGGTGGCGCAAATGGCCTCACCGCCCTCGCAAAGCAGGTCGTGACCATACACGTCAACGCCGCGCTCGGAACCCCAAGAGCGCATCTCGGCAACACCAGAAGCACCGCCACGACCCAGCCTAAAGTCGCTGCCAACGCGAATCGAACGAATGTCGACCAGACGCGACACCAGCGAGAGAAAAGCAACATGGTCGAGTGCCGCAACCTCAGGCGTAAAGGGAACGGCCACCACCGCATCGACCCCGGTCTGAGCCAAGGCATGTAGACGGTCGGCCGTCGTCATCAATTTTTGAGCGGGCGAAGGACTCACCACAACGTCCGGATCGGGATCGAAAGTGACCACGACCGCCTTGCAATCATGGGCGCACGCATCGCTAACAAGCGCCGCAATGAGCTCCTGGTGTCCACGGTGAACGCCGTCGAACACGCCGATGGCAATCGATGCGGCACCCAGGTGCTCACACTTATCAAACGCATCGGCAGTAACGATGTGAGCCACGTCCGACTCGCCCGCGAAAAAAATACGCGCGAGCTCGTGAGCGGACAACATCATCGAACACCGCCGATTGCCTGCGGAAACACGTGCTCCATGACAAAGCGGGCACCCTCGATGCGGGCGAGCGCCTTGAGTCCCCCATCGAGCACCAACGCAAAAGGCGACTTCGAGGTATCGAAATCGGCAAGCGCACGCTCAACGGGAATGCGTCGACCGCAGAGCAGATCGTCGGCAAGATTGCCCGGCAAGTCAACACGCGTGGCGCCCAGGGCCGCAATGGGATCCAGGGCAAAGCCAGCCGCGGACTCGGGAGAAAACTCCTCGACCGCATGACAAGCGCCAATGGAAACAACACCGGAGGCCGTGCGGCGCAGCGCGGAAATGTGCGCGGCGCTCTCGCAGGCGCGGCCCAAATCGCGAGCGAGCGCACGGATATAGGTACCCTTGCTCACTGAGAACGCCACGGTCCACACACACGTATCACCTTCGCCTCCCACGGCGATCAGGTCGGCGGCATAGACCTCGACGGGGCGCGGAGGTAGGTCCACCGCATTGCCCTCGCGAGCAGACTTGTAGGCGCGAACGCCATTGACCGAGATAGCCGAAAACGCCGGCGGCACCTGCATCTGCGGACCCAGCAAAGCGGCCAAGCGCTCACGGGCATAGGCAGGATCGCGGAGCTCGTTGGCAACAGCCACCGTGCGGACCGCCTCGCCCTCCGCATCATCGGTATTGGTCTCGGCGCCAAACGAGATGTCGGCGACATAGCTTTTGGTATCGAGGGTTAGCATGCCCAGCAAACGAGTAGCCTGGCCAACACCCACCACCATGACACCCGATGCCATGGGGTCGAGCGTGCCGGCATGGCCGACGCGACGCTCATGGAGGGCGCGCCGACATTGCGAGACCACATCGTGGGACGTGCAGCCCACCGGCTTATCGACGGCGAGCAGCATATTCAGTTGAGAAGGCGTACGACGAGCCATGTACCATCCAAAAAGTTAAAGCTCGACGGTCACCGAAGCGGGATCCTCCCCTACCAGTTCGGCCAGCATGGGAAGTGCCACGGTGAGCGTCTCGAGAATCGTTCCGTTGTTGGAGAAACCGGCGGCAGCGGGATGTCCGCCTCCGCCAAAAGCAGCAGCGATCTCGGACACGTTGAGGTCGCCCTTGGAGCGCAGGTTGCCGCGCACCTTGCTATCGCCCTCAATGCCCTTCAGGAACAGGCAGACTTCGACGCCCATCACCGAGCGAACCACATCGACCAGGCCGTCGCACTCATCCGAGGTGACACCGCAGGCCTCAAGGTCACTCTGGTACGCGTAGCTATACGCGACGCGCCCGTGGGCCACCGTCTTGATGCGGCCCATAACGATGGACTTGAGGTGCAAAAACTCAACGCGCATGCTCTGGTAAACCTCGAGTGCCACACGCGCCGGATCGGCACCGTGGGCAACCAGACGCGAAGCTGCATGGAACGCGGCGGCATCGGCATTTTGATACTGAAAACGGCCGGTATCGGTAACCAAGCCACACAGCAGGCAGGTCGCAACGCCATCACGTGCGACAATGCCGCAATTGTCCAAGAAGCGGTCGATGATCATGGCGCAGGCTGCAGCTTCGACGCGCCTCAGGCTGAGCTCGGCAAACTCCTCGCGCGCCGGATGGTGATCGAAGCACACCACATGCTTGGAGCGACGAAGCACCTCGGCGGAGTTGTTCAGGCGCTCTACGACCGGTACGTCCACCGAGATGAACAGGTCAGGATTGCCAGTGTACGCAGATGCCGGCACCAGGCGATCGGAGCCTTCCATAAAGCGGTAGATACGCGGAACCGGGTCATCGTCTGCCAACAGCAGCGCAATGTCCTTGTTGGGAAAAAACTTCATGAGCGAAAGGCCCAGACCCAACACGGAGCCCAGGGCGTCGCCATCGGGAGAAGTGTGTCCCGAAATCGCAATGGAGGACGCACCCTCGATGAGCTCGAGGATGCGTCGCTGAATATCTGCAGACTCGCACGAGGCGAGGTCGGCGGAATTAGTCATCTAAAGCTGCCTCCTGGGCGGCATCCGCTATCGGATAGCCGTCCTCGTCCTTTTCGATCGCAAGCGTGGCGGGAACGTTTTCCAGCGCACGCGTGATGCGCTCGGCCTCATCGGTCGAGCGATCGATGCGAAAATCGAGCTCGGGCGTAACACGCCAATCGAGCGAGCGAGCCAACAGACTGCGAATACGGCCCTTAGCGCTTGCGAGCGCCTCCATGACCTCGTCGTAGCGGCTCGCATCGCACGACACGAACACACGCGCGAACGAACGGTCCACCGCGACCTCGACCGCGGTCAAATTAACCAGGTCGAGACGCGGATCGGAAACCTCAAAGAGCAGGATATAACCGAGCTTCTCGCGAAGCTGCTCGCCCAGACGGCGGGTTGCCTGCGTTTGCTTCATAGCGCTACCCCCTACTCGGTACGGGCAACCTGGTCGATGCGGTAACCCTCGATCTGGTCGCCGGGCTTGATGTCCTGGAAGTTCTCCAGGCCAATGCCGCCCTCGGAACCGCTCTTGAGGCTCTTGGCTTCGTCCTTGTAGTGACGCATCGAGGCGATCTTGCCGTTGAAGACCACGATGCCGTCGCGCACCAGACGCACGGAATCGGTCGCGGCGATCTCGCCCTCTTCGACACGGACACCGGCGGCGATACCGACTTTGGGCACCTTGAAGGTGTCCAGGACGGTCGCGGTACCCGTGGAGACCTCGACCTCGGTGGGCTTAAGCATGCCGATACGGGCAGCGTCAAGTTCCTCGAGGCACTTGTAGATAACGTCGTAGCAACGGATCTCGACGCCCTCGCGCTCGGCGGCGGAACGTGCCTTACCGTCGGGGCGGACGCCAAAGCCGATGATGATGGCGTTGGAGGCGTCGGCCAGGACGACGTCGGTCTCGTTGATGGCACCAACGGCGGAGTGGATCGTGTTGATGCGAACCTCGGACTGATCCATCTTGTCGAGCGAGTCCTGAAGGGCCTCGATGGAACCCTGGACGTCGGCCTTGATGATCAGGTTGAGCTCCTTGACCTCGGCGTCGGCAATGGTCTCGAAGAGGTTCTCGAGCGTGACGTGCTTGACGCGGCTCTGCTCCTCGATACGGGCCTTGAGCGAACGCTCGTCAGCAAGCGCGCGAGCCTCACGCTCGTCCTCGAACACGCGGAACTCGTCACCGGCGTTGGGCACGGACTGCAGGCCCAGGATCTCGACGGCGTCGGAGGGACCGGCCTCGGTGACGGCGCGACCCTTGGGGTCGAGCATAGCACGGACGCGGCCGTAGGTAAGGCCGGCGACCAGCGTATCGCCCACGTGCAAGGTACCGCGGGTCACGAGCACGGTAGCGACCGAGCCGCGGCCCTTGTCGAGCTTGGCCTCGAGGACGTTGCCGGAGGCAAAGGTGTCCGGGTTGGCCTTGAGCTCGAGCACGTCTGCCTGGAGCAGCACGGTCTCCAGAAGGTCGTCGATACCGATCTTCTGCTTGGCCGAGATGTTGACGAACATGTTCTGTCCGCCCCACTCCTCGGGGATGACGCCGTACTCGGTGAGCTCCTGGCGCACGCGGTCGGGGTTGGCACCCGGCTTATCGATCTTGTTGACGGCGACGACGATGGGTACGCCGGCGGCCTTGGCGTGGTTGATCGACTCGACCGTCTGGGGCATGACGCCGTCGTCGGCAGCCACGATCAGAATAACGATGTCGGTCACCTTGGCACCACGGGCACGCATAGCCGTAAAGGTGGCATGACCCGGGGTATCGATGAAGGTGATCTTGCGGTCATTAATCATGACCTGCGAAGCACCGATGGCCTGCGTGATGCCGCCCGCCTCGCCGGCAGCGACACCGGTGTGACGGATGGCGTCGAGGAGGCTCGTCTTGCCGTGGTCGACGTGGCCCATGACGGTGACGACCGGGGCGCGCGGCTTAAGGTCGGCGGGATCGTCGTAGAACGAGAAGGTGTTCTCCTCCTCGGGGGTGATGATCTTGATCTGACGACCCAGGTCGTCGGCAACGAGCTCGACGAGGTCATCGGACATGGACTGCGTCATGGTGAGCGGCGTACCCAGTAGGAACAGGCGCTTGATGATGTCGTTGGCCGGAACGTCGAGCGCCTCGGCGAGCTCCTGGACGGTAACGCCCTGGGAAACCTTGATGGCGTCGAGCTCCTCGGGGTTCACGCCCTGGGCCAGCGCTTCCTCTATCTTGCGCTCCTCCTGAGCCTTGGCAGCCTCGCGCTCGCGCTTCTCCTTGCGCTTCTTGCGGCGACCGGTGGACTCGCGAGAGGCCTCCTCGACGGCGGCACGAGCCTCCTCGAGCACCTTCTCGCGGCTGTACTCCTCGGCCTCGCGAGCCATACGGCTGTAGTGGTCCTCTTCGTTGTTGTGACCGCCCTTGCGCTTCTTGCCCTTGCCCTGCTTATCAGGGTTGGGGAAGTCCATGCCAGCAGCGACGTTGTTGCTGGCGTTGGTGCGATGGCTGTGCGGACGGCTCTCGGAGGCGTTGCGCTCGGAGTTGTTGTCGGAGGCGTTACGATCGTTACGGCGGCCACCGCGGCGATCATTGTTGCCGCCACGACGGTTACCGCGCTCGGCGGCGCGCTCGGCCTTGGCCTTGTCCTCGGCGTCCTTCTTCTCCTTGAGCACGGTCTCCTGTGCGGCGATCTGGTCGAGCAGCGAACGGAAGCGCGAACCGGAGTCGGAAGCGGGAACGGCGCGGCGCTGGGCCTCGCGGGCAGCCTCCTCCTTCTCGCGGGCAAGGCGCTCCTGCTCGGCCTTCTTCTTGGCCTCGGCCTCGGCGCGGGCAGCCTCCTCGGCAGCCTGGGCTGCGGCAAACTGGCGGCGTTCCTCCTCGCGTGCCTTCTCGGCGGCGATGCGCTCGCGCTCGGCCTCGGCGGCGCGAGCGGCCTCCTCGGCGGCAGCTGCCTGCTCCTCGGCCTGCTTGGCGGCCTCGACTTCCTGAGCGCGGGCCTCGATCACCGAGGCGAGCTGCTTGCGGACCATGGCGACATAGGCGTCCTCCAAAGTGGAGGACGCGGACTTAGCGGGAATCTTCATTTCGGCGAGATGACCCATCAGTTCCTTGGAGGTCATGCCGAACTCTTTGGCCAGGGTGGACACACGGACTTTTGCCATATGACTTCACCTACCCTTTCTGGCACCTTGGGTGCCTAGAGACTGAACGAGCGTGGGAGACGCGCCGGGACCCGCCCGGCGCGACCGCGCGCTAGATCAGGTCCTCCGCATCATCGAAGGCGTCGGTGTCGTGGACACCGCAGAAACGGGAGCCGGGACGAGCCTGGTTGCGGCACTGGACGCCGTCCTCGGACACGTACTCGCAGCGGCGGACGTCCTCGTCCTCCTCGTCACCGATCAGGTCGGCGGCGGGCTCCTCGTGAACGGGAACGTTCTTGAGGATGTCGGCGGCAAGCGTCTCCGACTTGATGTCGATGTGCCAGCCGGTCAGGCGCGCGGCGAGGCGGGCGTTCTGGCCCTCCTTGCCGATGGCGAGGGACAGCTGGTCGTCGGGCACGATGACGCCGGCGTAGGCCTTCTCCTCGTCGATGAGGACGCGGGTGACCTTAGCGGGCGAAAGGGCGTTGGCGACGTAGACGGCAGGATCGGCATCCCACAGGATGACGTCGACGCGCTCGCCACGGAGCTCGCCCACGACAGCGCGAACACGGCTGCCCTTGGGGCCGACGCAGGCACCCACGGGATCCAGGCGGTCGTCGAGCGAGTGGACGGCGACCTTGGAACGCTGGCCGGGCTCGCGGGCGATTGACTTGATCTGGACGGTGCCCTCATAGATCTCGGGCACCTCCTGCTCAAACAGACGACGCATGAGCTCGGGGTGGGTACGGGAGATGACAATCGGCGGACGGCTGTGCTCGCCACGAACCGGCTGCAGGTTGGAGTTGGGGTCGCGAACGTCGATGATCACGGCCTTGATATGCTGGTTGTGCAGGTAGCGCTCGCCCATCGGACGCTCGTTGCGCTCGTTCTCGTAGCGACGCTGATCGAAGTGCGGCAGCTCGGCCTCGACGCCCTCGCGGATCTTGACGATCGTGAAGTCGGGCGTGGACTGCAGCACGGTACCGCTGATGAGGTCACCGATGCGGCCGGAGAACTCCTCGTAGATCTGCTCGCGGGCGGAGTTGCGCACGATGGCGTTGATCTCGGCCTTAGCGTGCTGGGCGGCGATGCGGCTCGTGTTCTTGGGGGTGACGTCGATCTCCTCGAACTCGGTGAAGTTGCCCTCCTCGTCCATGGAATCGTCGATCGGCTCCAGGCGGTAGACGTAGATCTTGCCGGTGGTGCGGTCGATGGTCACCTTGGCGCCCCACTCAAGATGCAGGATCTCGGCATAGCTCTTGGCAAGCGACTGCTCCAGGCGGTCGATCAGGTAGAGCTGGTCGATGTGCTTCTCCTGGCAAAGCTCCATCAGGGCGGACATCATGTCGGATGCTGCCATCTTACTTTCCTTCCTTCGCGGGCTTGAAGTCATAGGTGGGCTTCAACTTGCACTTTTTAACATCAGAGAAATCGAGGGTAACGGACTCGCCGTCCTCGAGCTCGAGGGTCACGTTCGTCTCGGTGGCGGCGGCAATCTTGCCGGCGTACTTGCGACGGCCCTCGGTAGCGGTGGAGGTGAGCTCACAGTTCTCGCCAACAAAGCGGACAAAGTCGCACGGGCGGCGCAGCGGGCGCGCCATGCCCGGGCTCGACACCTCAAGCGTATAGCTCGAAGAGATAGGGTCGAGCTCCTCAATCACATCGCCGACCCACTTGGTGTTGGCCGTGACGTCGTTGAGCGACAGGCTCTGGCCCTCGGCACCCTCGATACGCACGCGCACGCAGGGGGCCTTGGTGGCGCCCACGAGCTCGACGTCGACGATGTCGACATCGTGCTGGGGAGCGACGGCCTCGAGCGCGTCGATGATCGCCTGCTCGGTCTTGGTCTTGACCATTGCGGCACCTCCATCCATACAAAAAAGAAGCGGGGCCGAAACCCCACTTCTTTCAATTACAACTTCATTTGCAAGCAAACTATACCAATAGCTGCGGAAACGCGCAAGCACAGTACGAATCTGCAGGTCAGCGTGCGCACAGGTTCTCCACAAGAAGAGGACAATTGACCGAAGAGCCCCATGCGGAGCAACCTCAACAGCCCCAAAACGGGCCATGCGTCCCAGCGTGCCGACCGAATCGGGCCCTATGGGCATTCCATCCCTGGGCGCACATCGGCCAGACTAGAGCCGAGAGGCATTCTGTAGCGAGAAAGCCTGCCGCACGCATTGACCGCACAACCTTCCAGCATCTCTACGGCAAGGAGGATCCATGGAACGCCTAGGCACCCTCTGCGCGACCGCGCTCGTCGTCGCTGCCTGCTCGTTCGCTCTGACGGGCTGCAACAACATCGATGGCAAAACCGGAACATGCGAACCGGATCGTGGCAGCACCAAAGCCATCGAGAAAACCGAACCCCCGGTAAGCTTCGACAAAATAGACGAAGACATCGACGATCCCCAGGGCTTAGGTCCCGACCCTCAAGAACAGTTCCCTATCGACCTTGAGGCAGACGAGAACGTCCATGTTACCTGCGTGGGCAAGGACACCGACGGCTACGGCGACGCCGCGCTCGTCTTTACGGTAACCAACAACACCGGTGTCGACATGATGTTTGGCGATGTGGACTCCTATGCCTACGTCAACGGCGTGGTCCGCGATGTGCGCATGCGCCAGCAGGTCGCATCAGGCGAGGAAACGCGCGCCATGCTCACCTTTGTAGGCACCTTCGACGACCCGGACTTTAATGTGAACAACGACCTCAACGACATCTACCTCAACATTTGGATGATCGAGGAGCAAACGGGCAATGTTTACTTTAGGGACCTGGTACACATCCCGTAGAAGACGGTGCGACGCACTGACTAAGCAGGTCATACAACACAAAACGAGGGACGACCCAACCGGATCGCCCCTCGTCTTTTATGCGTCAGTTAAGTGCGCAGTGCTTACTTGACCACCAGGTTGACCAGCTTGCCGGGCACGCAGATGGCCTTGACGACCGTCTTACCCTCGAGCCACTTGGCGACGGCGGCCTCGGCGGCAGCCTGCATCTCCTCGTTGGAGGCGTCGCGGGCGACGTCGATGCGGCCACGGACCTTGCCGAGCACCTGGACGACGATCTGCACCGTGTCCTCGATGGACTCGGCCAAGTCGAACTCGGGCCAGGCGGCGGTGTAGGCGTTGCCCTCGCAGCCGAGGGCCTCGTGCCACAGTTCATCGGCCCAGAACGGGCAGATGGGGGCAAGGACGCTCACGATATCCTTAGCCACGCCGTAGCACAGCGCCTTGTCGCGGGCGGCACCCTCGGTGGCGTTGAGGTAGGCGCTCGCCGCGTTGACGAGCTCCATGACGGCCGAGATGGCGGTGTTGAACTGGCCGCGATCGAAGTCCTCGGTGCACTTGGCGATGGTGCGGTGACGCTCGCGATAGAGCTTCATCGCGACCTCGTCGAGCGCGGACTTGTCGAAGGCCACGTTGGCGTCGCCGGACTGGACGAGCTGCCAAACGATACGCCAGGCGCGCTTGATGAAGCGGTTGGCGCCCTCAACGGCCTTGGGGTCCCAGTCGAAGTCCTTCTCGGGCGGGGCGATAAACAGGATCGCCAGACGCATGGTGTCGGCGCCGTAGGGCTCGATGACCGAGCTCGGGGGCACGACGTTGCCCTTGGACTTGGACATGGTGTCGCCGTTCTCGTCCTTGACCATGCCCTGGCACAGCAGGTTGGTGAAGGGCTCGTCCACACTCAGCAGGCCCAGGTCGCGCAGTGCCTTGGTAAAGAAGCGGCTGTAGAGCAGGTGCAGAATGGCGTGCTCGATGCCGCCGATGTAGTTATCGACAGGCATCCAACGATCGGCAGCCTCGCGGGAGAAGGGCAGCTCGGCGTTGTGCGGGTCCGTATAGCGCAGGTAATACCAGCTGGAGCAAGTAAAGGTGTCCATGGTATCGGTCTCGCGCTTGGCAGGGCGGCCGCAGACCGGGCAGGTGGTCTCGTAGAACTCCTTGCACTCGGCGAGGGTCTCGCCGGCACCCAGGTCCAGGTTCTCGGGCAGCGTCACCGGCAACTGGTCCTCGGGCACGGGCACGATGCCGCAGTGCTCGCAATGGATGGCCGGGATGGGGTTACCCCAATAACGCTGACGGCTGATGAGCCAGTCGCGCAGACGGAACTCGACCTTGCGGCGGCCGCAGCCCATGGCCTCGAGGTCGGCCACGATTGCAGCCTCGCCCTCGGAGTGCTTGCCACCGCGCATGCCGGTGTACTTGCCGGACTGGACGAGCGTGCCCTCGGCAGCGTGGGCGCAGTCCCAGTCGACAGTCTCGACATGGAAGGTATCGATGGTCTCGCCGCTGGCCTCGACGGCAGCGCGGTCGTCATCGTCCAGGATGATCGGCACGATCGGCAGGTCGTACTTGCGGGCGAACTCAAAGTCGCGCTGGTCGCCGCAGGGAACAGCCATGACGGCACCGGTGCCGTAGTCGGACACGACGTAGTCGGCAACCCACACGGGGACCTTCTCGCCGTTGACGGGGTTCACCACGTAGCGGCCGGTAAAGGCACCGTGCTTCTCGAGGGTGCCCTGGGCACGCTCGACGGCGGAGATATGCTTGGAGTCCTCGACGATCTTGGTCACGGCCTCCTCGTACTCCGTACCCTCGACGAGCTCGTGCAGACGCGCGTACTCGGGAGCCAGGACAAAGAAGGAGACACCGAAGAGCGTGTCGGCTCGCGTGGTGAAGACGGTGATCTTACCCTCGTCGCCCTCGATGGGCTCGCCATCCTGGTCGCACAGGGTAAAGTCGACCTCGGCGCCCTCGGAACGACCGATCCAGTTGGCCTGCATCTGCTTGACGCGCTCGGGCCAGCCGGGGAGCTTCTCCAGGTCGTCGAGCAGCTCCTGGGAGTAATCGGTAATCTTGAAGTACCACTGCTCCAGGTCGCGCTTCTCGGGCTCGGTGCCGCAGCGCCAGCACTTACCCTCGGTGACCTGCTCGTTGGCCAGAACGGTCTTACAAGTGGGACACCAGTTGACCGGGTTCTTCTTACGGTAGACCAGGCCCTTTTCCCACAACTTCTCAAAGATCCACTGACCCCAACGGTAATAATCGGGACTGCAGGTCTTGACCATGCGATCCAGATCGTAGGAGAAGCCCATGCGCTTCATCGTGGCGAGAGCCTGGTCCATGTTCTTATACGTCCAGGCGGCAGCCTGCGTGTTGTGCTTGATGGCGGCGTTCTCGGCAGGCAGGCCAAAGGCGTCAAAGCCGATGGGGTGCAGCACATCGTAGCCGCGCATGCGGGCCTGACGGGCCATGGCATCGCCGATGGTATAGTTGCGCGCGTGGCCCATGTGCAGGTCGCCCGACGGATACGGGAACATCTCGAGCACGTACTTCTTGGGCTTGCTGGCGTCGGTGTCGACGGCAAAGAGGTTGGAGTCCTCCCAGGCCTTCATCCACTTGGACTCAATGGCCTGCGCGTCGTAGGCAGGGATCTCATCCTTATGATCTGTGCAATCGCACATATCAGCTCCTTTAATCTTTAATGGGGTCGGTCGGCTTAGCTTTATTCGCTACTGCGGACAGTCCTGCGCAAGACGAAGAGCACATTAAGTGCTCTTCTTTGCGTGCGGAACTTGTATCGAACAAAGCTAAGCCGCCCGACCCTAAGGTTAACTTGACTGATGATAGCAAATACAACAAGCGAGATGTCTGCGACTTGCAGGCATCTCGCTTTATCTAAATAACGTGGTTGATACTCAACCTTTATGTGCAACCCGTTCTAGAAACAACGGGTTTTCCAGGTGCCGCAGGTTGCCGTGAAAGAGGAGCGCCGCGTACTTAGGTACGCAAGCGACGGTTTGAACGGCAAGATGCGGTGCCTGGGAAAGCCGCTTATCGATAAGACACAGACTGCTGGGAGTCCTTTACGACAACGTCGTGGGCGCCGCCTTCGACGATCGAGGTCGAGCTTACCAGTGTCAGGCGTGCCTTTTCCTGGAGCTCGGGAATCGAGAGGGCACCGCAGTTGCACATCGTGGACTTGACCTTGTAGAGCGTGCCGCCCACGCCGTCCTTGAGGGAACCGGCGTAGGGAACGTAGGAGTCAACGCCCTCGACGAAGCTGAGCTTCGCGGCGCCGCCCAGGTCGTAGCGCTGCCAGTTGCGGGCACGCGCAGAGCCCTCGCCCCAGTACTCCTTCATGTACTGGCCGTTGACGTTGACGCGCTCGGTCGGGCTCTCGTCAAAGCGGGCGAAGTAGCGACCCAGCATCATAAAGTCGGCACCCATGGCAAGGGCGAGCGTCATGTGGTAGTCGTAGACGATACCGCCGTCGGAGCACACGGGCACGTAGACGCCGGTCTCCTCGTAGTACTCGTCGCGAGCGCGGCAGACGTCGATCAGCGCGGTGGCCTGGCCACGGCCAATGCCCTTAGTCTCGCGGGTAATGCAGATGGAACCGCCGCCGATACCGACCTTGATGAAGTCGGCACCGCAGTCGGCCAGGAAGCGGAAGCCCTCGGCGTCGACGACGTTACCGGCACCGACCTTGA
Organism: Collinsella sp. OM06-18AC; assembly: GCF_003438785.1. Lineage (NCBI taxonomy): Bacteria > Bacillati > Actinomycetota > Coriobacteriia > Coriobacteriales > Coriobacteriaceae > Collinsella > Collinsella sp. OM06-18AC. The sequence goes on along the minus strand of NZ_QSTX01000005.1, from coordinate 26,098 downwards.
CGTCCTCGCCGTAGTTGGCGCGGATCCACTCGATGGTGCGCTTCTGCCACTCGCTGAAGCCCTCGGAAGAGTCGATGCACAAGACATCGGCGCCGGCCTCGATGAGCAGCGGCACGCGCTCGGCATAGTCGCGGGTGTTGATACCGGCGCCGACCATGTAGCGCTTATCGCCGTCGAGCAGCTCGTTGGGGTTGGTCTTGTGGCTGTCGTAATCCTTGCGGAAGACGATGCCCATGAGGTGATCGTTGTCGTCAACGATGGGCAGAGCGTTGAGCTTGTTGTCCCAGATGACGTCGTTGGCAACCTTGAGGCTGATGTTCTTGTCGCCCACGATAAGCTGCTCACGCGGGGTCATGAACTCGGAGACCTTCTTCTGGTGGTCATCGCGGCTGGGGCGATAGTCACGGCTGGTGACGATGCCCAGGAGCTTGCCCTTGGGGGTGCCATCGTCGGTGACCGGCATGGTGGAGTGACCGGTCTTCTCCTTGAGCTCGATAACCTGTTCCATGGTCATGTCGGGGGTCAGCGTGGAATCGGACTGAACAAAGCCGGCCTTGTGATCCTTGACGGCCTTGACCATGGCGGCCTCGGACTCGGGGGTCTGAGAACCGTAGATGAAGGACAGGCCGCCCTCGGTAGCGAGCGCGACACCCATGTCGACGCCCGAGACGGACTGCATGATGGCGGAAACCATGGGGATGTTCAGGGTGATTGCCGGCTTCTCACCGCGCTTAAAGCGGGTTAGCGGCGTCTTAAGAGAGACGTTGTTGGGGATGCACTGCGAGGACGAATAGCCAGGGACCAGCAGATACTCCGAAAACGTGTGGGACTCACCGGGAAAGAACGTAGCCATGTTTCTCCTTTTTCCATGCGACCGGTCGGCTGCAGGCCTCGTAGGACCCAGCCCAACCTTGGGCGCCCAATACTGGGGAAGTATCTTAACGCACTTTGACTGCTACAATGCATGATTTAAGAAGAGCACACGAGGGTTTGACGCAGGCTTTGCGTTTGCCCAGCAAACACTTTAGCGGGGAGACGTGGAGCGTATGAAGTACAAGACGACGGCAAAGTTGGTCATTCAAGCGTGCGACAAAGACCTGCCGGGCGTGTTCGGTCACGGCTGTGTCTTGCTGCTGCAGGGTATTGCCCGCGAGCACTCACTCAACCGCGCTGCCAAAAGCATGGGCATGGCGTATTCCAAGGCCTGGCGCATCGTGAACGAGGCCGAAGGCCAGCTGGGCTGCAAGCTCATCGAGCGCGACGGCGCCCGCGGATCCACGCTCACCCCCGCCGGCGAGCGAGCCATAGTGGTCTACGAGGAGCTGCAGGCCGACATCAACAACGTCATCGCCACCAAAGCCAGCGACCTCATTGCCACCATCAAAGAGTAGCCAATTTGGGACGGGGCTTTATCGCTACACAACCCCTTCTCATAAGTTGCGGTGAAATAGGGACTGTTTATGCTGTTAAAGCCGTAAATCAATCCCTATTTCACCGCAACTTATGAAGTCGAGGATGATTTAGCTAGTTGCGGAGGGCGTTGTCTAGGGCGGCGGCTATGGTTAGGGGGTCGTCGGTGCCGGCGAAGAGGCGGATGGTTCCCCCCTGCTTGCCGCGTGGGGCCGAAAGGCGTGTCGTTGCGCCGCCGGCGGGCGACGTGCGGAACTCCCCCGGCAATGTGTCGAACAGCTCACCCGCACTTCGCTCGATAAGGTCAAACTCAACTGCCGGGCCAAAGCCGTGCTCGAGGATTCCCGTTGCAACCGCATGATCGGGATGCGAACCCAGCCCTGGATAGCGCACGTTGCGCACTATCTCGTTGGCAGCCAGATACTCGGCCAGTGCACGTGCGCGGTCGAAGTGAGCCTGCATGCGAGCATCGAGCGAGGACAGCCCGCGTTCTAGCACGTCGGTCTCCTCGGCAGACAGGTCAAGCGCGGGCGCACCGCAGCCCGCAAACAACGCGTGCGCGCACTCTGCGGCGGCATCCACGCGATGGCGCTTAAGCTGCGAGCGCGCCACCGAAGCGGCGACGAGCTTGCGCGGCGCAACGCCGGCACACACGCGGTCGAGCGCCTCGAGCGAAAGCACGGCGCCCAGACGCAACGGGTTGCACCCAAAGACGCCCGACACAGTGTTATCAACCACGAGCAGCGCATGCGACTCACGAGCCGCGCGGCCCAGAGCGCGAAGGTCGGGCACACGCAGACCAAACCCGCCGATGGAGTTGACGAACCACCACAGGTGCGGCCCCTCGGCATCAAACGAAGCATCAAAGCCCTCGGACGCAGCAGCAAACGCCGCAGCCGCGGGCTCCCCCACCAGCGCAACATCGTAGCCATCAAAGCCGCAGGCAAACGCATCGGCAAAGTCGTCCGCAAAGGCCACCAAGCGATCGCCGGGCTGCACAATCCCCAGCATCGACAGCGCCGCCGGCACATGCGAGGCCGCAACAAGACGCGCCTCACGCGCACCAGCCCTTGCAGCCCAGGCCTCTTCTAACTGTTGCACGTCCACGCGACACCGTCCCTTAAATAATAAAACTGAACCAAATTAGCCATCCTGGAAGAGCACGCGCCAGCGAGCGGGCAGCTGCCGTGGCGAGGTGCCGCGAAAGAGGAGCGACGCGTACTTTATGTACGCGAGCGACGGTTTGAGCGGCAGATCGCCCGGCAGATGTCCGCGCAGCGTCGAGCGGTCCGGCGTTTGTTAAAACGCCGGAACAAAATTAGCCGTGATATTCGCCGTTGTATTGGATCAACGTTAGATCTTCCACGCCATCGAGCGCGCGGATGGCGTCGGCATAGGGCATATCCACACCGTCCGAGAACACCTCGACGGCCATCTCGACCTTGTCACCGCGCATGGTCTTGGACTTGACGGAAAACTTGGTGCGCCCAAATGCACGCACGATATCATCGCCGGTGGTCTGCCCCGTGTAGTGGATGACCATCATGTACACGCGCGCCTTGTCCTGGTGGCTCGCAAAGCCGGCGATCATCACCACGATCACCACTGCCGTGAGTCCTACGAGCGCATACATACCGGCGCCTGCAGTAATGCCTGTGGTAATGGCCCAAAACAGATACAACAGGTCGAGCGGATCCTTGACCGCCGTGCGGTAGCGGACAATAGACAGAGCACCGACCATACCGAGCGAGATGACCACATTCGTCGAGATCGCGAGCGTGACCATGCAGGTGAGCACGCACATGCCAACGAGCGTTACGGCAAAACTGCGCGAATACACCACGCCGGTAAAAAAGCGCTTGTACACGTAATAGATCAGGATGCCCATGGCGAGCGCCACGAGCAGTGACAGGCCAATCTTGGCAGGGTCGACCTGACCAAACGCCTCCAAGACGGAGTTCTTAAAAAAGTCCCTGGTGCTCATGGTCTAAATATCCCCTCGGTTCTCAAAATCCGATTCCCAGTAATTAAATCCGCGCAGGTAGGCGGTCTTTTCGTAACACAGGCAGTACTTGGAGACCGCCGTAAGCTCGGCCGCACCTGGCGGCACCATATCGCGCACCAGCTGCGGGCAAAACTCGGTAAACTTGACCTCCATCACCAGCTTGCCGGGCTCCAGCACGGGCAACGCGGGCAACGTCGCGTCAAAGATGTCAAAGCTCCCCACCGCCGCACGCACGTTGCTATCAAAGGTAATGCGCACGGTTCCCTCGTCCATCACCCACGGCTCGCGCTCGTAGTCCACGATGGTCCGCGGGCGCATCATATTGCAGATGCACTCGATGTAGAACTCACGGCAGAGTTGGTGCGGACTCCTCAGCAAAAAGTCGTAGTCGCCGGCCAGAATCTGCTCAAACTCGCCACGCGTGAGCGGCGCGTCCTCCTTGTAGATCCAGCTGCCGTACTTCTTTTTACGCTCGAGCTTAATCACCTTGTCGCTGCCGTTATAGATGCGCACGCGATACTTTTTGCGCATAAGGATACCGGCGTCTTTTTCCTCGTAGGCCGAGTTGCAGTAGTCGTCAAAGTACAGGCTGCGGATGGTGTAGCCGCCCGCCCGCGCATGCTTATCCAGCTTAAACACCGGCGCCATGCGACAGGCAAGCGAGGCGTGCTCGCCCTCGTTAATAAGATATTTGAGCTCGTGGCGGTAACGCTCCTGCGTGGTACGCGCGGGAGGTGCCGCCAGGCGCTCAAGCAGCGCGCTAGCCCTCCTCATACGTGTCCTCCACGACCTTACCGCCGTCTTGCACGTAAAAACACTTCATGCCGTAGTGCTTGCCGTCGTCGGTCACATAGTAGTCAAACGCATCTTGCGTATAGCCATCTGAGTTGGTGGCGCGCACGCGCACAAAATACTGGCCGGCATCGGGAGCATCGCAGGTCACCTCGGGAAGCAGCACGTCCTCGGCCTTAAAAAGCACGTCGCTTATGGCATAGTCGCGCGCCAGCTCCACGGTATAGCGGATGTCACGCGCCTTAAAGTCGTAGGATGCATCCCAGTTCATGCGCAGCTTACCGTTATCGATCTGCGGCACGCCAATGTAGAACGGCATGGGCTTGTTATAGCTCTCGCAAAAGCTCTTGTAGTTCTCCTCAATCTCGGAGGGAATCGCCGCGGCAATCTGCTCGTATTCGTCCTTGGTGACAGGCAGATTGTCGATATCGGGCGAAGCAAAGACCAGCGATTCGGTCACCTCGCGATAATGTTTAATCATCTTGGCCAGGCGTGCCTCGGTCATATACGAGCGCAGGTCCTTGACGGCGCGGTCGAGCTCACTGCGGAACGATTTGCTGCGCAGCGCACGATTGAATAGCACGTTGCCCCAATAGTTACTTACGCCGCGCTCCCAGCTCGCATAGTCCGAGAACCCGGCAAGAGAAAGCTCCAGCTTACGCAGCATTCCGTCGTTATCCCAATCTAAAAAGTACCAGGTATTTGAGTTGAGCGGGCTGTACAGATAACAGTTACGGTTCTGAGTATCGCAGTTGCCCGTCAGGATCTGAAACGCCAGCCAATAGACCAGGTTCTCGGTATCAAAGTAGGTATCGAGCACGTCGTCGATCTTTTGCGATTCATCGTTGAGCGCGTCGAGCATCTCGATGAGCTTGGTGTGGTCCGAGTCGCCTTTGATCTCGAGCATGCCCTCAAAATTAGCCTGGTTGTAGTCGGGGTCGTCGGCAAGTTTTATGGTGTCCTCGTAGCGGTGGAAATCGAAGCTGTTCACCTTGTACAGATGCCCGTTCTTATCCAGGCCATGTGCCTTGAGCGCCGTTTTGTTGAGTTGCTCCACCTGCGTAAACAGGCCATAGTCCTCAAAGGTGTCGTTGGATTTCTCGGTCTGGTCGCACACCCATAGATGCACAAACTGCGTGCGCAGGCCCATCATCTGGGGAATCCCGCGAATAAGGTCATAGGCCATCTTGTTGCGAAAGCGCATGCCCTCGCCCATGTGCTTGTTGAGCGCAATCGCACGTTGCTGGCGCCAGGCACCCTTGCCCTTTTTGAGCTCCACCTTGTAATTCTTTTGCGTGTTGGAACTCGACGTCTGACCGCGCACCTGCACGGTGGCATTGGGCGCTTCCTCGCCATAGCCCACTTCGCCGGCCACGGGACCCTTTTCGTCGCCCGCCTGCAGCAGGCCCATAACCTGATAACGCGTCACGCCCATGTCGGCGTAGTCGTAGACCGAGTACGTGTTGATCTCGGCCCAGCTGTGGTCGGTGTTCTCGGAGCTGTTGCCGCGCGAGACCGTCAGGTACATGGTCACAATGCCCGAGTCGTCGTAAACCTCGTACAGCTCGTCCTTATCGCGGAGGTGCTTGGCTTCGCCCGAGGCCTCGGCCTTTTTGATCTTGCCCTGCTTTTTGGGCTTTTTGGTCGAGGATTCGTCCTGAGACGAGCAGCCCGAAAGTAGCAGCGCACCGGCAGCCGCTTCAAGCAGACGGCGACGAGACATCATCCTATCGGTCATCAGAACCTCCCCAATGGTTGCGATACACGCGGACCACCGTGCGCTCAAACGTGCCATGCGGCTCGCCGTTATGGCGAAGCTCCTCATAGCGCTGCTCGGCACGGTCGAGCAAGCGACCCAGCTGCGTAAAGCGACCCGTTTTGTCGGTCGCCACGATGGGCTGCTGGCTCAGGATACGATACGGCAAGTTGGCGGTATAGGTATCGAGCCGCAGCAGCGCCACAACAAAAAACACCGCCGCGCCCAACAAAAAGCCAAAGCCGTAAAACTGCTGCGGCAACAACAGCGACACGAGGGTCGCCAGCCCGGCCACGCCGGAAAACAGGCCCGAGGCCAGCACGGCCCCCTTGTAGTCGGTAAAGTACAGCAAGATGAGCATCACCGTATTGCCCACGGCATACAGTCCGTAGCCCACGCATAACGTGCGAAAATACCCGTGCATAAGGTTATTAAAGCCCAGCGGCAGGGCCGAGAGCACCGTGGTCTCGAGCGAAATGACCGCCGCGGTCACAAACAGCTGCTTGAGCGCACAAAAACGCAGTTCGCGGTTGAGCGTGGAGAGCATCTCCTCCTCGGCCACCACAATGTCGCCCACCACGCCGCCGTCGTTAAACAGGCTGTAGTAGTCGCGGTAGCGCGGATAGAAGTTGACCTCGACCGAGACCACAAAGTTGACGGTCGTGACTAGAATGGTCAAAAACGCGATAAGCGCCGGCACGTCGTGATAGGGCGCACCGTAAAACAAGCCCTTGACCTGCACGCCGATGGGCCCGGCCCAAATGATCACCAGATGTGCGAAGAGCCCCAGGTTGGTAAACAGGCCCGTGAGCGCCAACGGCAGAAACTGATCGAGCCACTGCAAAAAGAGCCAGGGGCTGCGATCGCTCTGCGGAAAATATCGGTACAGCAGCACCACGTCCCAGGCAAGCATCACGCCGTAGCCCAGAGCGATGGACGCCAGCAGGCCCTCGACCGGCGGCAGACCCAGCGCAAGAGCGGCCAGGGCGCACAGGCACGCCATGCCAATGGCAGCCGCAAAGCTGCACAGGATCCCTCGATAGTCCTTGATGGCCGTGAGATAGCTCATGCCGTTCCAGTTGACGATCATAATGTTGAACAGCCACAGGCACAGCAGCCCCTGCAGCAGTGTGGCGCCCGAGAACAGCAAAAAGATGCCGTAGAGCACCGTGCCCGCAACGAGCATGATGGCGTTGGAGCCCCAAAACGAGGGCAAGATCTCTTCCTCGCGCTCGGCAAAAAGCATGTCGGCCAAAAAGCGCGTGACGGGCATGGAAAAGAAGCTCGTAAGCGTGAGTGAGGCCAGCAGCGTATAGGTCACCATGCATACCAGCAGATCCTGGTTGGCGCGCCCGACGCCCCACAGGCCGCACAGCACCAAGATGCCCACTTGGAGTAGCACGCCCAGCAGCATGGGGCCCGTGCACACAATGCCGGCGTAGCCATAGGCGCGCATCGTGGCAAACAGGCCCTTGCGCCTAAACAGGCGCTTGAGCTCAAAACCGATTCCGGCCACCGGCTACTCCCCCTCTCTGGGCAGGTCGAACGCACGCGCCGTCTCGTCGTACAGTGCGCGATAGTTGGCGAGCATCTGCTCGTGCAAAAAGTACGTGGCAACACGGCGCTGGCCGCGCTCCCCCATCTCGATACGGCGGGCGCGACTCGCGCACATGCGCTCCATGGCGTCGGCCAAGCCCTTGCGATACATGGGCGGGCTCACAAAGCCCGCCACGCCAAAATCGTCGCCCGGGGCGCCTTCCAGCAGCTCACGGCAGCAGCCCACCTCGGTCGTCACGCAGGGACGACGCGCGGCGAGCGACTCCAGCACACTGAGCGGCTGGCCCTCGGAGATACTCGTCAAAATGGTAAAGTCGAGCTTTTCCATGTACTCGACCACGTTGACGCGTCCGGTAAAGATCAGGTCGCGAACGCCCAGGGTATCGACCAGCGCGTGACACTCGGCACCGTACTCCTCGTCGTCCACACCGCCCATAATGTGCAGGCGCACGCGGGGCAGGCGCTCGTGCAGCTCAAAGAAGGCATAGATCATGGTCTTGACGTCCTTGATGGGCGCAAGGCGCACCACCGCGCCAATGTCCACCCAGCCGTCATCGGGCTTTAAGGGGATATCCTTAAAGCGATCGAACTGGATACCGTTGGGGATGACCAGGCATTTGTCCGCATCGCAGCCCATATCGATCTGCGTCTTGCGGGCGTTGTGGAACAGGCTCGTCACGCGGAACGCACGGCGGTAGATCTCCTCCGAAAGCAGGTAGAAAAAGCGGATCCAGCGGTCCTTAAACGAGGGCACCACCCAGTCGGCGCGAATGATCTCTTCCTCGCGTTCGCGGGTATAGATGCCGTGCTCGGTGAGCAGCACCGGCGCATGGTGAACGCTTGAGCCCAGGCAGGCGAGCAGGCCGCCGTAGCCGGTTGAGATGGCGTGGTACACATCGGCCACCGGCACCTCGCTGCCCAGCAGGTAGAGCACGGGCAGTAGCATGGAGCGCATGGTATGGAATGCATCGGCAAAGGGCGTGTATGGGTACTCGGCCAGGCACACGTCGCGAAAGATATCCATAAACGTGCGGCTCTGCAAAAACGAGAGCGGATGCACGCGACGGCGGTGGAAGATATCGAATAACACGTCCCAGTCCGGATTGGAGAGCGACACCAGACGGCGTAGCGCCTCGCGCTCACGGTCGTTAAAACTCGCTTCATGTTGCTCGCCCGAAAGCCTCAGGGCATCGTCCAGGAACACCTCGCGCACCTCGACCACGTTGCCGGGCAGCTCGTAGACAAACTTGCCGCGGTCGGCAGCATGCGCGCCGATCACCCACAGCACAAACTCGTGCTCGGGCATGGCCTGGATATAGCCATGCATCCAGGTAGATACGCCGCCGTGCACATAGGGGTAGCAACCCTCGAGTACCAAGCAGATTCTCATCTGTCGCCACCCTCCTTGCGTGCAATGGTCACCGTCTTGTCCGTGGCTTTAACCAGGTACAGATCGCCCGTCAGATGCGTAATCTCGCCACCCGTGACTGCACCCGGGTCGCCGTTGTTGGCGCGAAACATGAGCCACGCCTCGTCGTGGAAATTGCCCAGGCTGAGCGTCCAGGCATCCGCACTTGTATCCACGCTCACCGTCACGGACGAAAAGCGCTGGATGGCGCCCGAGCATTCCGAACCGGTCTGGCGCCGCAGGTCGGGCGCAGACTTGGTAAGCCACTCCAGGTAGTTGGTCAGACCGCCCTTGTAGACATCCCAGCCCTCCTTGGCTCCGCGACCGGGATCCAGTAGGTCGTCCGGGTGCATAAAGTGCGTGCTCACGTAGTGCATGTTGAGCTCGGACACGGCTGCCAGGCGCATATAGGAATCGTCGACCATGCCGCCCGAGACAATACGTGGTTGCTCCACAATGCCATCGCTCGCCACGCCAAACTCCTGTACGTACGGCAGGTCGGTGCCATCCTCAAAATACGTACTGGCGATGGTCTTAATGCGCGGAACGTCGGTGCCGATAAGCTTGCGCGCACGGGCCGAAAGGATATTCGACGGTGGCACATAGACCGAGCCGTGCGCGTTGGGCAGTACCTCGTCCTGGAAGGCTATAAGCTCGTTGAGCGATGCGACGAGCGCCTCCTTGTTCTTCCACGTCTTGTAGTCGTACAGTGTGCCATAGTCGGTATCCCAGAGCGCCAGCGGCTGATGGTTGTAGCCGTGGAAACCCAGCTCTCCGCCCATCTGCAGCAGCATGCCGCCAAAGTAGCGGAACTGCGTGGTATCGGCCTGGCGCGCGGGCTCGGTCTGGTTGACCGCGTCCTCGTAGTTTTCGATCATCACGCCGGTAAAGCGAACGCCATATTTTTGCGCGAGCTTTTGAAGATCGGGCCACCAGACCTTGGCATAAAAGTCGGCGATAGAAAGCCCGTAGTCGCGCTTGATATAGGTGCCGTCGCCCGAGGGCACGGGGCTGGGAAAGTCGTCCAGATAGAAGACGGCGCTGTTGATGACGGGGTAGGCCGTGGCATCGCCCAGCAGGCTGATCGCCGCGGCGTAAAAACCGCGCATGACCTTGTCATAGATACCGATATTGCACACCACGGTGCGACCGCTACCGCAGTCATTCGACCAAATGAGCGGGGCGCCCGCATCGCCGGTCTTAGCCCACACACGAGCCGTCTCGCGCAGCGAAACCGAAAGCGACGAATCAAAGGGGTCCGAGAGCTCGTAGCGCTCTCCCCCGCCCAGCATAAAGTCCTCGCTCGGCACAATGCTCTCGGCTTTTACATAGTCATATCCGGCAGATTCAATGCCAAGCTTAGGAGCAATCACTTGCAGATAGCCCGAGTTATCCGGCGGCATGGCGAGCATAAGCGAACCGCCGGCACTCACCCAACTTATAATGTCGCTCAGGTGCGTACCGAGCCCATCGAGCGACGGCATGAGCAAAATCACGCGATCGTAGGAGGTCAGCGAGGGAATGGCATCCGCGCCGTCCAGGGCAAGGTCCACGTCGCGGTGCGCGATCTTCATGTCGAGCAGAATCTGGTCGAACTGCTCCTTTACGTCCTCGACGCCAGCTTGATCGGAATCGGTAATGACCAGGCACGTGGGCTTTTGGCCAAATATTGCCGAGGAAGCCGGCACCGCATCGTTGGCGGCCAGCATCCCCAGCTTATGCTGGCCCGCACTGTACTGTACGCCGGCGCGCTCCACCAGCAGCACGGCCGCCATGGCAATAAAGACCGCCCACACCACAAGCAGCCCCATCCAGCGAAAATGGCCCGCACGGTCGCGGATATGCTGTACCACGCTCATCGGGCCTCCTCTCCGTTGCGCCAAAACGCCAGTTCCTCGCGGTTGGCGGCGCTCAAGTATACATGCTGTTTGTCAATCGCATCGATCACGCGGTGGACCTCGTCACCGTCGCGGCGCATCACCGCAAGGCGCAGACAAAGCATCCAAACCTCCTGCTCCTCGGGCACATCGAGCACCAGCTGGTCGGTCACGGCCTGCGCCTCGTCGATCTGTCCGACATCGGCCAGCGCCGTCGCGTATCGAATGCGAAGCTCAAGGGTGTCCTCGCGCTCGCAGCGACGCGCAAGCAAACGCGCGTACTGTTGGCGCTGAATCTGAGCCACGCGCCCCTCGGCCAAGCCCGAGTCCAAGTATTCACCAAGAAAATCGCAGTATTCGTTGAGATTATGCGCACTCGGGTCGGTCTTAAAGGCACGCTCCAGCTGCTGCAGCTTAAGGTCGAACTCCTTGGAGATCTGCGCCACCGCCGTCGCGGCATAGTGCGCCACCTCAACGTCGTCGTTAAGCTTAGCCGCCTGTAGCTGCGCCAGATACGCATCGGGCTCCTCGGTGAGCATAGAGAACATTAGGCGGCGCCGGTCTGCCGGGTCGTTGATGATGAGCGCCTCCTCGAGCGGCACTACGCCTGCATCGTCCTCACCACTCGGTACCGACATACTACGATGCAGGTCGTCGTTGAAGCGCAGCGATTCCAGCGCAGACTCTTTCAGCCCCTCGCCAAACGCCGTTCCGCGGACCGATAGCAGAACCACCAGCAACGGGCCCCACAGCGGCACCAGCACTATCACAGCCAGCATATGCCCGCGCACCGGCAGCAGGCCCAACTTCATAAGCGTCCACAGCACCAGGCAAACCAGCGCATGAATCAGCAACAAGACGGCGGCAACGACAAGCGAGATCAAGCGGCACCCCCCCCCTCACCGTCACCGGTGTCAGCAATATGCCGCAGCAGCGCCACGATGTCCTCGCCGTCGACGGGCTCCACCGCAAGCTGCTTTGCACTCAGGCGCTCGCGGATAATGGGCAGATCGCACGCCTTTGCCTGGCGCATAAGCAGGTAAAGCACGTCGCCGTCGACCAAGCCCGCCACATCGCTCTCGCGGATTGCCGACCCAATTGCGCCCACCAGCTCGCCGACAGGCTCCATGCCCGGTACCACGCGCAGGAGCAAAAAGCTGCCCATCTTGCCATCTGCCAGCGCCTGCTCGGCCGCGAGCTCTTGGCCAAAGGCAGCCTGTTTGAGCACGCAAGTGCCGTCAACGCAGCGTTTATCCTGTGCCACCGCCTCATAGTCAAAGGCACGGCCCAGCGCGCTTTCGACCAGGCCGCACAAGATGCGGAACAGGTTTTGGTAATAGAGCGTCATTTGGTTCTGGGCCGCACAGCGCACAAAGATCAACACGGCGGGCGCCCCGTCACGCTCGATCGTGTATCCAAACATGGGAAGCCCCGGCGTCAGCTCGCGGTTCACCCACAGGCTCGAACGACCCCCGTCGCCTAAAAGGGGCGCAAGCTGCTCAAGCGTAAGCGAGCGTGCGGCATCTTCGGCAATCGCGGGACTTGCTGCCACCAGGCGTGCAAATGCTCCGCCAGAAACATGGTAGATCGTCACCGAATCGTTCTCGAGGATCTCGCCCAGAAGCTCGCAGCACTTGCGATAGATGTCGCGTGGGTTGAACACGTCAAGCTCCTGCGTCACGGCAAAGATCTTGCCAAAGCTGTCGTGGCGACCCACGATCTGGCGCCTGTACGCACGCTTGTCCTCGATCGCGTCGTGGTAGAGCTGCGTAAGAAACGTATTGCGGTTGCGCACGAGCTTGTTTTGATCGCGCTCCGCCCTAATGGCTTCGCTGTTGCGCAGCTGCACATAGCCGCACACGGCACCCACAACAAAGTACGCAATAAACGGCAGCCAGTTGGACGGCTCGTAGAAAAGGCCCTGGAAGGTATAGCCGTACTGAGTAAAGTAGCTCGCGGCCAAACCCACCGACGCCAGCAGCGCCGCAACCAGGCCAAAGTCCAAGCCATACAGCGTGCCGATGAGCACCACGTAGAGCAGGCGATAATCGAGCACGTTGAGCTGGGTCGATTGGGAGAACAAGCGCTCCAGCACTTCAAAGAGCACCCAGGCGGCTGCCGTCTCCAGGCATTTGACAGGCAGCGTGCGCATTTGAATACGGTCGATGGCCGCGCGCAAGGGGTTAACCTTCTTTGCACGGCCAGCATCCCAGCGAGCTTGAATGGTCGAGAGGTCGCGCAGCAAGTCGTAGCGCTGAAACCAGCCATAGCGCACGCGAGCGACGTCGCTGGCGGGCAGGGCGTAGCCGACAGAATCGCCATAGGCAACTGAGAGCCCTGGGAACAGCGCCTTGAGGGCGTCGCCCACCTCACCCACCGTGTGATGGAAGGCATCGGCTACGTCGAGCGTCTCAAAGTTACCATTCCAGCTGTCGAAGATACGGCGTACCAGCACCGAAAGCTCCTCGGCACACAGCAGGGGAAACGCCGCATCCTGCGCGCCCTGCAGAGCGGCCGATCCGGTTGAGCATGCGTCGAACAGCGGCACCAAAAACGGGTCCTCCAGCGCGGCAGACGCGGTATACAGGAACGGCACACGCAGGATCTTGGTCTGAACACCCTCGCGAGCAGCGTAGTAGCGGCACAGGTCGTTGGCTGCGTGCGCGATAATGCCCTTGCCCGTTCGCCCCGCGGCATCGGCGGCACCCTCGGCACCCGCGGGCCCCCCTACATACAGTAGTTGGACCCGGCGACCCGCGCACGTACGAAAGACCGAGCGCAGTAGCTCGATATCGCCCACGGTATCGGTATGCGGGGTAAGGTAATTAGACAGGTAGACCACGCGGTCGAACTCGTAGGCCTGCTCCAAGTGCTGAAGCAGCTCTTTCCACGAGGCATGGGGCGACGACTCATCGCGGCGCGCTTCCTGCGCGGCTACAACCTTAACGTGGTCCCCAGGGAATGCCTTGGCGCAAAAGTCATCGTCAACATATGCGGTGTTGCCAACAACCAGCACCTCCATGGCGCACCCCTCCCCTAAAATCCACTTCTGTCATAGTCAAACATGCGTATTTTACGCTGTCAACGCGAGCTGGAACGCCTTTAAGGCTGTTTTAAGAACTTTTTTAGAGGATGTGGGGACATCAAGAGTGCTAAATGAGCGACCAATTCGGAAGTGGGGTGAAAAACCGAGACCTGTCGACCAGACCCTAGTTTTGGGCACCCGCGACCTGCGGTTTTGTTGCCTGAAATCGGGCTATGCTCGGCGAGTTTCGATTTTTCTCCGCACTTCTCCTACGCACCGGATTTGCAATCGCGCATCATAATCCGCCAATCGCCCTAACCGGAAAGCCAATCCACAGACTCGACTAGCCAACCAGATACGGCCCGATTACATCGAAAATTTCGCCCACCTTGGTTGCAGGGTTTTGCGCAGATGGCTTAACGTTACCCAGCCCCCTATGGTATGTGACGAGGCGCCCAACACGCTGCAATGCCTCGCCTCGTTTGCCGTCCACCACCTCGAACAGCCCGTCCAAGTTCTTGCGGTACTCGATGCCCAGGTCTCTCGACATCTCCTGCGCGAGGACATGCTGGCAGTCGGACGCGGACATATGCGCGGTCGTGTAGCGAAAGTGCAGAAGCGGCCACAGCTCGAAGCAGGGGTTCGACCACAACGCATGGAAGGTCCTCGAACCGTCGGAGAGCTCGTTGCATTTGCGCTCCATCGCGTCAAAGTCGGACGCAGGAAAGTCATCCTTGTCATACACGAGCCACACATGGTCGAATGTCTCGGGCGCATAGCGGCAGTGTTCGACGGCGAAGTCAAGTAGGTCAAGCGTGTGTTTGCCGGTCCCCTTAACGACAATGGCAACCTTACGCTCGTTCGCCGCGCCCAACGCCGCACGCACACCCTCAAAGTAGCGAGGCTCGGTCTCCTTGCCCTCGCGCTTGCCGCTACGCCAGCCCTTCGACTTCTTCGCCAGCATGCTAATCCCACTCTTCGATGCGGGTGAGATACGGATCGGCGCCGTAGCGACCAGACAGGTATTGCTTGTCGAGAGCCGCGTTCTTGCTTACCAGATTACCGTTTGCCTCGTGGATGTCGGCGAGAGACCACAGTTGGCTCGCCTCCCCCTCGCCGCGCGCAGCGAACCATATCTCGTCACGGCGGAACACATCGTTTCGCATGGTTGACACATCCTGGGACGAGAAGATGAGCTGCGCGCCACTCTTGTTGACCTCAGGATCCTTAAACAGCAGAATCACATAGCGAAGAAGCTTCGGGTGCAGTTTGGCGTCGAGCTCGTCTACCACAACGGTGCCACCACGCTCAAGCGCTGTCATCAGATACGCAGCCAACCCCATGAGCTTCTGGGTTCCGGCAGATTCCTCGGATAAACGCAGCTCGTACGCCTTGTCGCCCACCTCGTGCCTCACGAAGACGCGCTGGCCGCGCCACTCCGGCGCCCTCTCCACTCTGAAGCCATCAATACGCACATCAACGGCGCACAAAAAACGCGTGACCTCGGGTGAGTCATCCTCGTCGAGCAATTGTTCGAGCATCTGCTCCAGATAGGAGCTGTTATAGTTCAGGAACACCCCGTCAAGAAACCAGCTGGCAGCCTCCTTGACCACCGGCGCGTCAAAGTTGATGCAGAGAAACGACAGGTACGGCAGGCTCGGGTTGAATCTCGCAGCCGTGACAAGCTTACGCAGAGTGGGACCAAGCTCAACCCCTGTGCCCTCGCGCTCGAACAGCATCGCTGTGCGTGACGCCCCCAATTTGCGCCGCCACAGTCCTTCGGACACAATCTCGTCCGCATGCACGGACAGGGCATAGCGGTACTCATGCTCACCTGCGCGATAGTAGAGCTCGAACTCGGTGGGCTTAGCAGCCGACACGTCATCGAACTCGAACGCAGAGCAACGGGGTATCGAAGAGCGGTTACCTTCTGGCACATCAGTGCTGGCAGACAACAATCTGATCGGCCTTGCCACCGCCGAACGAATATAGTCAAGAGCTTCGAGCAGGTTAGACTTGCCGCCAGCGTTAGGCCCGTACACCGCAGCTACCGGAAGGAAATTCTGCCCGTCAGGGCACTCTATGAGGGAACGCTCGAACTCCCTCATCGATGTTGCCTGCATGGAAAGCTCGGTCTCGTCGCGATAGGATCTATAGTTCCTGAAGGTGAACTGGCAAAGCATGGTACTCAACATTCTTTTCATTGTTTTAAAAGGTATATCAGAGTTTTTCTTTGATTATAGACTTTAAGTAGGCTAAATCAAGTGCTTGCTACACCAATGACAGCAGGCGCAAGGTGCAAACCGCCCACACTCGACCATCCCATTGCCGGAATGGCGTTTAGCAAGCACGTCGCACATTACATGCATGAAAAAAGGGCAACACTCTCTAACAGAAAGCGTCGCCCTTAAAGCTCCCGAAGAGCTTTTGTATTGTAGGAAAATACTCTACACCATCTCCCCTTGATTGAGGAAATCAGCCCGTAACTAGCCGGCCGAGACCATAACAAATCTTATGAATTACGCCATTAAGCACGGTGGGCATTTTGGTGGCAAAAAGGCACGGCACTTCCCATATCAATGCCTTCTTCCAGTATTGAATGTTCTCGCCTACTACGATCCGCTTGCCTGGCACGAGGCGAAAGCGGGCGCAAGCTATACTGCAGTGTATGAGTTGGCAAGTCACAGTAGGCTCTTTGTAGAACTTCTCGACGAGGCAATTTAAGAGACCTGGGGGAACAAGAAAAGATGAGCTTCCATGCCATCAAGAAACCGAAAACAGGCGAAGCCGCTTTGTTGAAGACGTGCACACGACAATCTACAACGCCAACTACACCGACCCGCGGATCCGGGAACTGAACGGTATCGATCTTAACATATCGTCACAAGACAAAGAACTTTTCCAGCGCCCGGCTCCACCATCGGCAACCCGGTAAAGCCATCTCTGGCTAACGCACTCACCAGATTCTTTATATCCCTACGCGACGATTCCTCGTCAACTGTTGCGACTCTCGAAGACGCGGTCCATGCGCCCACGTCAGTGATTTGCTATTTAGCGCCGGGAATCATATGACTGGGCGTGGCCGTACTCGCTATGTGGCTGTTAAATTGCAAAAGAAGTGATACGTCGCCCGCCAATGGATAAAAGGCCGTCCAAACTAGATGAAAAGAGTCACCTCATAGCCCATATCTTCCAAATGCCGTTCCGCTTCACCAGAACTATTTCATGCCCGCCCTCGATGAGCTGCGGTCCCTCAATCAGAAACGGTTCTCGAACGTTTGGGAGAAGCTTTACGAGGGCCGAGCCGTCCTCTTGATACCGAACAAGAGTGCTCATTCCATAATCCCCTTCCAAAAGCTCGGCGGCTTGCAAATAATCACCCCATCTGAAAATGGTCTCCCGTGCGACAAGGGAATTGAGTTCGCTGGGGTCCAGGGGCCTTCTGCCAAGCGCCTCTTTGAATAGTAGAACAGCGGTGATTATCTCTAAATCATCGCGCGAACCTTGCTGAACCTTTTTCTCAATGTCCTCATCCCCAAGATCTCTACCGCGAAGATTTCGCCAAAATGGCGAATTCTCAATCTGGCGACAAGCGTCTTTTGATTCAAACGAAACAGTTGCCGATGCTTCCTCTTTCCTCGATAGCGGCTTGATTCCAGCATTAAGAAGGAACTCAGAGAACTGCAGCAAAATCTGTTCTCTCCCCGCGATATACGGTGCCAGGGCGACCAGTCTCATGTGTTCGGGAACAGAGACGAGGTTCTCTGCCCGCGTTATATCCGCGTGCATCAGCACTCCGTACATTACATCTTCGACGTTTGCAAAGGCACCCTCGACAACCTTGCCGTCCCCAAAGGCAAACTCAATTGATTGGCTATTAAGGGCATCAAGACTATCCAGCAAGGATTCAATCACATCCTTACTAGAAGCGAAGTCCCGTTCAGCAGACTTGAGCAGCCTCCTGAGAAACAAGTCCTTTCCGCGCACAAAATACTTGCGCTGCAGCATAAGACGCACCGAGACCGCAGCAAACGCTTCATCCCCAAGCTCAAGTTCACCTAATTTCGAAAAGCAATTAGGATCGAAACGGGCAAGCCTCTCATCAAGTGGAAGCGTGCTGGCAAGTCTCTTGTAAGTATCAATCGTGTATAGATACAACTCATACGCAACGCTATTGTCCAAAGCTGCCGCACCCCTCAATCATGATTGACAGGTCGATAATTCACCTACTGCGTTTCAACGTCATTGGCCGCACATATCAGATCGCACAACTCTGCCACGCGTTTCATTGCATCACCCAACGGAGAAAAACCGGCCCCACAGGCAGTCCTTGCAATCCTAATTTTATCTGGATGCGTTTTCCCGCCCTTAAACGTAAAGCTCAGCGGGCAAATAAATCTGTCACCAAGGGGATGCTCCCATTTTTTACCCGAATAACATTTCTCAATCGAAGCTGCAAGCACATCTTCTGGAACATAGTTCTCAATTGTTGCGCCCCAGGTAACCCACGACATTGCGCCGTTCTGTGTGCACTCGTCAATAATGCGTCGCTTGGTTGAATTAAGTCTCGAATGAGAGGATTTCTTATCAGAATCCATCAGCACGCAGAAATGAGTATTGATTCTAAAGAGGGATATCAGCTCCGCGGGGATATCTTCGCCAGCACTTGCATCTAGTGCATTCAGCAACTTGCCACCGTAAATCATTGCACTGTAATGAATACCTTCTTCGAGCGAAATGTTATGCTCATCAGACCATCTCTTAATCCAATAATTCAGGTACACGCGGTCCGAGGGCCCCTCAACCCACACTACAAAGTTTGCTTGCAACAGATCGGAGGCCTTGACCCCCAAATCATCAAGCAAATCGCGAGCACAACCCAGACCGTCAAGCTGTCTGCATCCAGAAACTCCATTTGTCTTAGACACATGGGCAACCTGAACGCCAGGATAGTTAATAACAGTTGGAGAATGCGTAGTGATGATAAATCGGTTTGAATCGTCCTCGAGAAGGTATTTCATAAACCTCGCCTGCAGAGCCGGGTGCAGATGAATTTCGGGTTCTTCAATACAGATAATGCTGTTGTCGTTGCAAGCAATAATCGAAGCGAGAATTACGAGCTCCGTAACTCCCGTACCCAAAGATTCAAGCGGCAGGTAATCGGCATCGGAAGTCTTAAGAGATATCTCATGGCTTTCATGCGAAACAAGCAGAGAGGCACGGGGGTCGTTCATGACATCGCGCACGAATCCTTGCAGCTTATTCAGCCGCGCTTCTGCCCGAGCATGATTTGAACGCTCCGGATTAAACAAGCGAAGCAAAGCTGTTGGAAGACCGCGTCCGCTGCAAAGATCGACATCGCGATCTGGAAAATCATCGTCTTCAACCGACCTAATTGCATCGACCTTAACAAAGCGAGGGATATTCCCCCACGGAACAATACTGCGGATTATGTCGGCATAGCACGATTCGTCATCACCGCCGTGTTGGAGAGGATCAAGGGAGCAGCGATTCAGGTCCATAGACAAGCCTGCACTTTTATACTGCGAGAAAGACGCAATCAGATCATTTACTAAAGACGACCCAGCAGCCGGCGACGCCGTTAGAAAGTCAAGCCAAACGCCATCTCCATCGTTTGATATATACGGCGGACGGGAAAATAACTCAGAAAGCTCTGCCATCCGCTTATCTCCAGAAGGTCGCTTTAAACTGGAGGACTCCAATAAAACAGATCGATCTATACACAGGGAAATAGTCAACGGGTCATTTGCCCCCGCTGATTTCAGCAGCAAGGGCGCATCTTCCCTAGTGAAGGGATAGCGATTGCGGGCGATTTCCCCTCTTTGGTCAATGGATGTCATTGCCTTAATAACAAAATCAACAAGAGACGATTTTCCGCAGTTATTCTGTCCCGCTAGGACTTGGACTTTATCAAATGGACCGAAGCGCGAGTCTTCACTTCCGAAAAAGGAGCGATAGCCGCTACAACCAAAACCCAGAAAGATATTGCGACGCATTCTTGCCAGCCCCCCTTGATAAATAAGCCATGTCCAAACTAATTCTAATTGTCTAAAACTCTTCATGAACCAGCAGCACGTGAGAACGGTCCCATCTAAAGCATGTCCATCGCCTTAGGCTTCAATGTAAAAGATAGTGACCACTCCACCGTCGAACTCATCGACCATCTCATTGACCACAGCTCATAATTCTGCAAAGTTGGATACTCGATAGAGATTGTCGTGCAATCATTTGGATATCAATTGCAGGACAACTCAACCGTATCGACGCCCTCAGCCTCAATCGAACAGGGTGCCATCTTGTGACTTTTGAAGCAGCTCAACAAATCCAATTTGGTCGAGTATGTGCTTTATCGCGTAGGTTTTCAAATACCTACTCAGCAGAGCCGTCAACTCTTCGACAAACGTTCTGAATTCAATCTCGGTCAGATAACGTTTGAGCATCCACACCATCTGGATGTAGCTAATGTTCTTACGTCCTCCGACTCTAGCGCAATAAAGACGCTCATCGTGGGCGCAAACGTTTCGGAACTTAACGAGAGCCTCAATTGAAGGTTGAGCGGCCTTTTCGCTGAAGAAACCGCTTTTCTTCGATCCGGTTTTCCCGGTTGCATCTACAATCATTTTGCAAAAATCACGCCGCTCACGAGGCTTCATCAGATTATAGAAATGCTCCATGTTTCCAAACGTCAAATCATTGACCAGAACCCAAAGCGGCACTGAACCATATTCATTGCGATAGTGGACAACAAATTCAGATTTACTTTTTAATGACCTGCGGCTAAGTATGCTCGTAAGATTAGATATCTCGTGAGCATACCTTGCCTTATCTTTTCCTGTCGCAGCATATTCATCTTGAGTACAAAATGAAGACTGCAAGTAATAGTCATTGGGATCACGGTGAACATTCGAGAATGTGTAAGCGATCGCGGTTTTTATTTTTGCCTCGGCCAATATGAGAAACTTAAAAGTAAGAGATCTCAGTTCCCTATCGAACGTAAACAATGAATAAAGGTCCAAAAATGATGCACCGCTGCGATACCGGTCCTCATTGAACTCCGAACTTAGGCTCTTATCAATGAACGGATCTTTATAGCCATTGACAATTGAGTAATAGCCCTCGCACATCAGAATGCGTGTCGTGTTGGCGTCAACAGCCAAGCCCCTTTGCCTGAGTAATCTGACCTGATCGTAAATAGGCAAGAAAGGCTTTGCTGTCATTGGGGCTTCTTAAATGAAGAAAGGCGACCATCCCAAGAAGGACAGCCGCCTTTCTGCAGAACGCGGGACCCGTAGGTTATCCGCGTCAATACCGCTGTTTGGATATTTTACTGATTATCGATCCATAAATCAACCCGAAAGATGGCAGCTATTATTTGCCCATGCCCCAAAGATGCATTTGCAATACCAATACCCAGCACAAGATGCTGTCCCTCTGGAAGTTTCTCGAGGTCGCTAAAGTTCGTTTCGACAACCAGAGAGTCATTTGGATCACCCTCATCTGCCAGGACGTATATGGGCCAAGCTCATCAATACCTTCTTCCAGCATTGAATGTTCTCACCTACCACGATCCGTTTGCCTGGCACGAGGCGAAAGCGGGCGCAAGCTATTCCGCAATGTATGAGTTGGCAAGTCACGGCAGGCTCTTTATAGAACTTCTCGACGAGACAATTGAAGAGACCTAGAGAACAAGAAAAGATGAGCTTCCATACCATCAAGAAAACGAAAACAGGCGAAGCCGCTTTGTTGAAGACGTGTGCGCGACAATCTACGCCGCTAGCTACGCCGATCTACGTATCCGGGAACTAAACAGCATCGATCTTAATATATCGCCACGCGGCAAAGAGCTATTCCAACGCCTGACTCCGCCATCGGCAACCCGGTAAAGCCATCTCTGGCTAACGCACTCACCAGAATCCCCGTGTCCTTGCGCAGCGACTCCTCGCCGACTGTCACGATGTTCACAGAGACGACCCGTGCCCCTCGTCAATGATTTGCTGTTTAGTCGCTAGAAATCATATGACGGGTCACGGGCCGTGTTCCGTCATGCGGCAAGCGATAAGCGAGAGAAATTTTGCGTAGCCCAAATTCAAATCAGATTGCAACCAGTTACAGATAAATGCGCCAATGGACAGTCTTCATTTCATATATGAACAACGCGCTGCCAGTCACATCACCTTGCAAGCGCTTGAGCTTAGTCAACTGCTTACCAAATCACATCGGCGGAAATGCTTTCTTTCATGATTTCCAAAACCCTCTCATCAACCGAAGCTCCAACGACCTCAGCAAGCTCAATTCCAAGTTTTAGAAATTTTGCACGCCCGAGATCGAGCTGCAACTTCTCCTTACCATTGTTCCTGATACAAACGAGGCGCTGCAAAGAGTACAGCTTCAATTCGTCACCGGGGTCGACAGTGAAAGAAATCCATTCGCCAGACGTCAGCACGCCCAAAGAGTCCAATGTATTAATCGCTTCCCTTAAAACCATGCCGCCGTTATACGTCCAAGAATCGTCAACGGATGTTCTGAAAAGCAAGGGCACGGGCTCAGGACGCGAACTTGGACCAACAGAAGTCCAAAGGCAACAACTTAAAACTGAGAGTAACTGATTCGCATCCTCAACATCCATCTGTTCAAGCAACGCCTTGGTTCTCTTTGAACGTGCATGCCCCGTTGACGCTTCTTGAGAGATTAACTTAGCCCAGATTTCCCTCAGCTCATCATCGTAGGCAGTTTGAGCGCCGCGAATATCCATATCGATACAGGATGAATCCAAACGGTTCGTGACAGGCACATCAACCAATTCGCCCGCACGACCCAAAACGTCCAGCACATTTTCCGCCTGCATCGTGCTCGTAGGATATCCATATGCTAAAAGAAAGATCTGGGCGTCGCTAAAGGTCGGAAATGCTTTCTTATAAATGTCAACAATGTCGGATATTGACTTTGCCCTAACGCAAGCAGCTTCGGCTTCATCTTTTGCCGCCTTAATCGGATGAACGGCACTGCGAACGCCCTGAATAAAGTTTAGAGGAAATGCTGACCGACTTCCGTTCCCCTGGAGATTGAGGTTTAGCGTCGGCTGAAGACTCATATCATTTGCGGCAAAGTTAACCGCTCCAGCTTGAGCATTTGCCTTAACTTCGTTGCTTACGAAATCACCCATCGCTTGCTCCCTAAAGATTGCCGAATCATTAAACCAACGACATGAAAAAGCCCGCGCCCCACCCTACTATTCGGGCAAGTCGGAGTTCAGCCTTCTGGCGTTGGCAATGGCGAGACATTCACCCGCGGGCGTGAGCCTTGGAACCCAAGGAATAGAATTCCACCAGTCATGCACTTTAATGAAGGTTGGATACTTAAAAAATACCGTCTTGAGGTTATCTCTAATGATATCAACACAGGAGTCATCTTGACTCAATTGGCAAATGGATCGCACTGCTTCAATCTGCACATTGTTTAGAGGGATGACCGGTTTGGAGGCATCAGAATCACACCTATACGACAGATTGTCGAAGCGATCAATATACCTTAGGGGCAATCGCTTATACCCAGGATTCAACTCGTGAACGACAAGCAAATCCGTTGGCAATTCCACTTCTTCGAGCTTTTCCAGTACCTTAGCCTCTTTAGCAGAACCCGTCTCAACTCCGCAAACGGTATACCCATTCAACATGTCAAACTGTAGATCAAGAAACGACGTAAGCGATGTAATGGGTGAGCATCTAATCGCATCAAGTATATCTAAATCGCCAATCCATTCTGTACCAGTTGGCAAGAGATCCAAAGGAAGCTTCTCATAAATCCCAGCCAAAGCCTTGATACCCTCGCCCACGACGCCAGAAGATGTGGTGTAACCATTTACGGCAAAGAACACAGTTAACCCCGCAAGCTCCTCATCAGTAAGAAACTCGACAATCTCGATTGCCTTACTTACCCCAGTGGCAACATGGCGATCCGATGGCGACTCAAAACGTTTGACTAATAGCTCAGCCAGCATCTGATGATCAGCAGCAGAGTTAGTCCTTGCAGCAGCATTTGCGGCTGCGCCCAACGTCGCCGCACACGATGGCTCGCGGAGCGATTCGAAAAGCTGCAGCTGATTCCCGACAATGACATATAGCTCATCTTTAAAACTATTCAACCTCTGTTCGACGGCAAGCCTTGACTCCATAAGGCAAGACTCAATAGCCTTATCGCATGCAGCGCTTACGATGTCATAAACCCGCTCTTCAGACATCCCGATGTTCTGCACAAGCGTCTGCGTTTGAATCTGGTTTGCATTATCGCCAGCCTTTTGGATTTGCTTAGTTGTCGTTGCGTTCATTTACGACACCAACCTGAATTTGCTTTGAGCCTTTACCGGCTTTCTGAGACTGCTTGACGGACCTCTGCCCAGCCTTGTAGCTGACGGGAACACTAACTAGAGCAGTCACGAGAGCGCCGGCAATAGCCGCTACAACTGATGAGCCCAGGCCATCAAACATGGACGACAGATCCATAAGCAACCTCCAAAGCATCTAAGAAACAGCCAAATGCTGACTATTAAAGTCTATCGCTGAAATATGTACCGATGCACCTCTAAAGTGAGCGGATCTACGAAGATTAGCAGAACAATGCCCCGGTATACATAGGTTGATTTAGACCACCGACAACTTGTCAACGGCCTCTCCTATGATAGTGCGCAACGTGGTCAAGGTCGACATGAGCGCAGCCAACATGCGGCAGCACCGCAGAGCCGGACGTTAGCAAAAAGGGCCGGGGCCCATGTCGGCCCCGGTGCCTAGGCTAATGCCGCGGAGCCGCTTCCCAATATTCATCAGTGGTCAATTAAACAAAAGCCGTATCCCACCAAAACGCTAGTGCCCAAGGCGTTCTAGCCAAAAGCAGCCTGGGCACACTCCATGAGACCATAGTAAGGGCCGCAACCGGACCTCGCGTCAGAAGCAGACACGCTACATCCCGCCGGCAATCACCCTCCCCGTCCATGACCGTCCAACCCACAGTGTTGATGTTCACTAAGAAGTGGTCCGAGTGATCACTGGGAAATGAGCACCGTGAGCACGCAAAATTGAGCAGTTTAAGCAAGAGGGCCGCGCCCCGGGGACCGGGGGCGCGGCCCTCGCCGTATGGTTTCCCCGGGCGGTTACTTTGGCGAGCCCGCCCGGGAAGGATGGAGGAGATGACCGTGCCCCTGGACACAGTGAATGATATACGGTCGATGGATGCCGCCGGGCACTCGAGGTCCGAGATCGC
Organism: Collinsella sp. OM06-18AC; assembly: GCF_003438785.1. Lineage (NCBI taxonomy): Bacteria > Bacillati > Actinomycetota > Coriobacteriia > Coriobacteriales > Coriobacteriaceae > Collinsella > Collinsella sp. OM06-18AC. The sequence continues at coordinate 994 of NZ_QSTX01000005.1, read as the reverse complement.
CCGAATGCTCCACGTGAGCCGGAACACCGTGGCGAAATACGCCGACATGGAGGACATGTCGCCCGCCGCGCCGATGCCCCAGAGGAGGGGCAGGCCCGCGCTCGAGGGCAACGAGGAATGGGTCATCGGCGTTCTCGAGGCCGACCTCGGGGCCCCGAGGAAGCAGCGCCACACCGCCAGGCGGATCTACGACAGGCTCGTCGCCGAGCGCGGCTACGGCGGCTCGTACTCCACCGTGCAGAGGTTCGTCCGCGAGCTCAGGCTTGCCCGGGCGGCGGCGGGCGGAGAGGGGTACCTCGAGCTCGAGTGGGCGCCCGGCACCTGCCAGGTCGATTTCGGGAACTTCCGCGCCGCGGTCGGCGGGAGGGCCCTCGACCTCAAGCTGCTGGTCGCGACGCTTCCGCACTCGAACGACCGGCAGTGCGTCGCCCTCATGTCGCAGAGGTCGGAGTGCCTGTGCGCCGGGCTGCTCGAGATCTTCCGCCGCTGGGGCCGCGCCCCGGCGGCGATGGTGCTCGACAACGCCACCGAGGCGGGCAGGATGGTGCGCGGCGAGGTCACGGAATCGAGGCTGTTCTCGCAGTTCAGGGCCCACTACCGCTTCGAGAGCCGGTACTGCAACCCCTATTCGGGAAACGAGAAGGGCTCCGTCGAGAACGCCGTGGGGTTCCTCCGGCGCAACCTCCTCGTCCCCGTGCCGGCGTTCGGCACGCTCCCCGAGCTCAACGCGTTCCTCGCCGAGGGGTGCGCGAGGGTCAACGCGGCGGCGCGCTGCCGCGACGGCAGGCCGCACGGGGAGGCCTACCGGGAGGACCTCGCCGCCATGCGCGCCCTTCCCGGCGTGGAGTTCGACGCGGTGAGGTGGGTCACCGCCCGCGCCGACAGGCGCGGCTACGTCGAGGCCGACGGGCGCGAGTACGTCGCCGGGCCCGCCTGGCACGGGCGGAGCTGTTAGCGCTACTGTAAAAACAACCATTTTGACCAACGCTCAACA